>JANLSK010000157.1:0-4576 GCA_031362415.1 Actinomycetes bacterium
TCCTCGAGGAGTACTCGCACTGCTCGAACCCTGAGGTGCTCTACGGGGCGATCGCCGCGCTCACCAAGAACATGCGCATCGGCTACGGCGTGCGGCTCATGCCCAAGCCCTACAACCATCCGGTGCGCACGGCCGAGTCGGTCGGGGTGCTCGACCTCATCTCCAACGGACGGGTCGACTTCGGGACGGGCCGCTCGTCGACGCGCGCCGAACTCGAAGGGTTCGGGATCCACCCCAACGAGACCCGCGAGATGTGGGCCGAGGCGCTCGAGCACGTCGTCGGCATCTGGACCCACGACGAGTACGAGTTCGAGGGCAAGCACTGGTCGATGCCCAAGCGCCGGGTGCTCCCCAAGCCCTTGCAGAAGCCGCATCCTCCGCTGTGGGGCGCCACCGGCTCGCCCGAGACGCACCGGATGGTGGGTGAGATGGGCCTCGGGCTGTGCTCGTTCGCCGTCGGATCGCCACCGTCCGACATCAAGAAGCGCATCGACATCTACCGGTCGGGCATCGAAGCCTGCACCAAGCCGGTCGGCAGCTACATCAACAACCAGGCGGCGGCCTTCGCCATGGTCAACGTGGCGCCCACGACCGAGGAGGCCATCGAGGTCGCCCGAGAGTCGTTCGAGTGGTATCCCAAGCACGGCGGGCGCATCATCGCCTCGGTGGTCGAATGGCTTGATGAGATGGAGCAGGAGGCCGGCTCGTACTCGTACCTCGAAAAGACCAAGGAGAACGTGCAGCAGGGCCTCATCGACCACCTCACCCTCGACTACCTGATCGACACCGACGCCTGCATCGTCGGCGATCCCGACACGGCGATCAAGACGCTGAAGGAGTACGAGGCCGCCGGCGTCGATCTGCTGCTGTGCCTCGTGAACCCCCTCAAGATCCCCCACGAGAAGGTCATGCAGACCATCGAGCTCATGGCCAAGCACGTCATCCCCGAGTTCTGAGCTTGTGCCGGCTCCAGTGCAGCATTGACGGGCGATGCCCGTCAATGCTGGACGCAGCTTCCGCCGTCGACGTTCCAGTTTTGGCCGGTGATCCACGAGCCCTGGTCGCTGCACAGGAAGACGGCCATCGCCGCGATGTCGTCGCCGGAACCGGGTCGCTGCAAGGGGATGAACGTCCGCAGCAGGTTCTCCCACTGCGCACCGCGACCCATGTCGTCGATGCGGTAGGTGTCGATGACACCCGGGCAGATGCTGTTGACCCGGATCTGGTGCTGGCCGACCTCGCGGGCCATGCTCGCCGTGAGCGCGTGCAGCCCGGCCTTGGTGGCGGCATAGGCCGAGGTGTTCGGGGGCAGCATCTTCCCGCCGATAGACGAGATGTTGACGATCGACCCGCCCCGACCCTGATCGATGAGCAGGCGTCCGAACACGTGGCACATCGAGAACACGCCGATGAGCCCCACGTCGACCACGTAGCGCCACACGGCCGGATCACAGTCCACGACCGGGACGCGGTCCTCACCCCGAGCCGCCGCAGCATTGTTGACGATGATGTCAACTCTCCCGAGCTCGGCCATCACCTGCTCCCCCAAGGTCTTCACGGCGTCGTGGTCGGCGACGCTGGTCACCACCGAAAGCGCCCGCCGGCCGGTGGCACGGATCTCGTCAGCCACCGATTCGATGTCTCGCCAACCCGCAGCTTGTTCGTCGGCCGGGTACCGGTCGGGCGATCGGCCCGTCCCGGTAACGACCACGTCGCAGCCGGCCTCGGCCAAGGCCACGGCGATCGGACGGCCGATCGAGCGCATGCGTCCGGCGCCCGTCACCACGGCCACCTTCCCCTCAAAGCCGCTCAGCCTGGTGAGGTCGGTCATGGCAATGCTCCTCGTGCGAGTTGTCAGTCGGCGGAACGAGACGGCACCGGCGTTGCTCGGAGTCTCAACGCTCGAACGAATTCCAGCGCACGTATCGCTCGGCGGGCTCGCGGGGCGGGCGACGGAAGTCGGTCCCGATCGTGTAGGCCACGGGGAACAGGCCCGCTTGCATCCAGTGCTCGTACGGGATGCCGAGCACCTCGGCGACCTCTCGCTCACGCACCAGGGTGAGCGTGGTCCAGGCCGAGCCGAGACCACGCGAGCGCAGGGCCAGCATGAAGCTCCAGACGGTCGGGATGATCGAACCCCACCGGCTCGCCTGCCAAAAAGCCGTGGTGCGCTGAGCATGCTCGCCGTCGCCTTCGCCGTCGGTTCGACCGGCGACGAGCGGGATGGCCAGCACCGGCACCTCGTGGAGGTGGTCGCGCAGATAGAAGACCGACTCGGCGATGCGCAGCTGGGCTGGCGTCGTACGGTCGACGTTGTCCTCGGGGGCATCGGTCCGCGGGCGGGCCTGGAACGACGCCATGGCATCGCGGTAGATACCCGCCAACTGGGCCTTGGTATCGGCGTCGTCCACGAAGATCCACCGGTACGGCTGGGTGTTCGAACCGTTGGGGGCGAACGTGGCGACGTCGAGACACTCGGCCACGAGCTCGCGGGGGACCGCTCGGGTGAGATCGAGGCGCTTGCGGACCGACGGCGTGGTCGTGAGCACGGTGTCGGGATCGGTGACCATGAGCGGTGTGCGGCTCGCTGAGACGGCCGGCGGCCGGAAGAGTTGCTCCCACGCTGCGAGCGTTCCCCAGTGCTCCCAGATCCGGTCGATCAGTCCGTCGGTGCCGAAGCGGAACAAGAAGCCGTAGTCGTTGGCGTAGTCGTGCCCGCCCACGGTCGAGGCCGTGTAACGGTGTTGGCGAAACACGTGATCGCCGTCGGCGATGGCCACCACGTCGGTCATGCGGGTGGTCGTGAGGTCGTAACGGTCGACGGTGTGACCGCTGGCGAGCCGCTTGGCCCCACCCCGGTTGAGGATCACCCGGCCGATCTCCTCGGTCCCCCGGAACACGGTCTGACCCTCGCCGCCGGGTAGGCGACCGAGCCCGTTCCACCATTCGCACTCGGGAGCCATCAACGACAAGCGATCGAGCTCCCGCGGCCCCTCGAAGAACAACCCCACCGCCTCGAGGTTCCGCTCCCGCTGTTGCCGTGTCTGTACGTCGCTCATGCCCCGATCCTCGCACGACCAGCCTCGTCCGGCACCTGTCGCGGCGATCGAGCGATCAGGCGTTCAGGCGACTGGGTCGTTGGTTGGTGGGAAGTGGGCGAGGATGGTGGTGGAGCGGGTTTCGACGCTGGGTCGTTCACCGGGATGGGTGATGATCCAGAAACGTCGCTGGCGGATGGCGTCGAGGATGGTCGCGGCGATCTCGGCCGGGGTCTTGCCGGTGGGCCCGGTGAACGAGTCGCGGATCATCAGGCGCACCGACTCGGCCATCTCGGTGCGGTGCTCGGAACCCAGTGCAGCCGGGCGGCCCCGCTCGGATTCCATCACGTTGGTGTCGACCGAGCTCGGGCACAGGACGCTCACGCCGATCGGGAGTTCCTCGATCTGCAGCTCCTGGGCCAGGGTCTCGGAGATCGACACCACCGCGACCTTGGTCGCCGCGTAGGGGCCGATGAAGGCCACGCCGCTGAGGATCCCGGCGATCGATGCGGTGTTGACGATGTGGGCGGGCGTGCCCTGTCGGCGCATGATCGGGAGGAAGCTCTGCAATCCGTTGACGACACCCCACAGGTTGACGTCAAACACCCACCGCCAGTCGTCGGGAGTCTGATCTCGCATCAGGTTGAAGGTCGAGACGCCGGCGTTGTTGCACAGCACGTCGACCCGACCGAAGCGCTCGACGGTCGCCGCGGCGAACGCCTCGACCGCTGCGGCATCGGAGACGTCGACCGTGACGGCCCAGGCATCGGCGCCGGCCTCGCTGCGCAGCGATGCGGCGACCCGCTCGGCCTCGGCCCCGTCGAGATCGGCGACCACCACCGACGAGCCCGCGGCGGCGAAGGCCTCGACCAGGGCACGCCCGATCCCGCTGGCGGCACCGGTGACCACCGCCACCCGTCCAGCACCGATCACGTCGCTCGGCACGTCGCTCGACACTTCCGTCGAAGCATTCGGCCCGTCGTTCACGTCGCATCCTTCCATCGGAGACTCTCTTGCCCTACCCGGTTCCGAACGCCAACACGGCCTGCGGCCGCTCAACCCCCGTCGAGCACGATGAGCTCTCCCGTGAGGTACGCCGACGCGTTGCTCGCGAGGAAGAGCGCCGTGCCGACGATCTCGTCGGGATCGGCGATCCGCCCCAAGCTCACCCGCGCCGCCATCTGGGCCTGCAGGTCGTCGGTTGGCAGCGACGCGTGGAGGCTGTCCGTGTGGAACGTTCCGCACACGATGGCGTTGACCCGGATGCCGCGGGGCCCGAGCTCGATCGCGGCCGCTCGGGTGATCGCGTTGAGGCCCGCCTTGGCTCCGGCGTAGACCACCGTGAACGGGCTGGGGTGCAACGACGCCTTGGAGCTGATGTTGATGATCGATCCGCCACTCGGCATGTGCTCGGCGGCCAGCCCGGTGAGGCGCAAGGGGCCCTTCAGGTTCACGGCGATCGTCTTGTCGAAGAGGTCTTCGGTGATACCGGCGAGCGACGGGGGGACGGGGGCGATCCCGGCGTTGTTGACCAGCAC
>JANLSK010000183.1:0-5710 GCA_031362415.1 Actinomycetes bacterium
TCCTCGCTGCGATCTACCCCGCCGTCTGGGGACTCGGCCAGCTCTACCCCGGCGGGCTCTCCGACCGCATCGGCCGCAGGACGCTCATCGCCGCCGGCATGCTCACCCAGGCCGCCGCCATCGCCTGGATCGCCGCCACCACGGGCTTCGCCGCCTGGGCCGCGGGCGCTGCCGTTCTCGGCGCCGGCACCGCCATGGTCTACCCCACCCTGCTCGCCGCCATCGGCGACGTCGCCCACCCCCGATGGCGGGCCCGAGCCGTGGGCGTGTATCGCCTCTGGCGCGACGCCGGTTTCGCCGTCGGCGCCCTGACGGCGGGCATCCTCGCCGACCTCGTCTCCATCGAGGCCGCCATCTGGGCCGTCGCCGCCCTCACCGCTGCCTCGGGGATCCTGGTGGCCGTGCGCATGTACGAAACCCACCCGCCCTCGGCGCGCCAACGACCAGCCCCGGTCCAGGCTGCGAACGCGCCGCCCCCGCAACGAGCGACCGTAACGAGCGACCGGGACAGGGAGCCATGGATCGTCGAACTCGTCGACGATAGGGTGAGGCCACCAGGACAACCGAGGAGGACCCGATGGTCGAACCCATCCCCGCCGGACTCGACGGCAGAATCGTCCCGTACCTGATGATCGACGGGGCCGCTGCGGCGATCGAATTCTACACGGCGGCGTTCGGTGCCACCGAGACTTTCCGCCTCGAGATGCCCAACGGGGCCATCGGCCACGCCGAGATCGTCGTCAACGAGGCCACGGTCTATCTGGCCGATGCACGCGACGACATGGACGGCAATGCGGGCAACCCGAAGAAGCTCGGAGGGACCTGCGTCTTGTTGCACCAGTACGTGGCCGATGTCGATGCCGCGGTCGCACGTGCCGTCGACGCGGGCGCGACGCTGCTTCGTGAGCCCACGGATCAGTTCTACGGCGACCGGGCCGCCCTGATCGCCGATCCCTACGGGCATCAGTGGTCGTTGCACACCCACGTCCGCGATGTCTCGCCCGAGGAGATGGAAGCGGCCATGGCGGCGATGATCGAGAGCTGAGTTACCCGGCGAGCGGCCACAGGGGCACGCGCGAGAGAGCACCGGGGACGGCCTCCCCGCCTCAGCGGCGCCGTTGGCTGAGGTCGGTGAGGCCGGGGAGCGTCACGTTCACGTCGAAGGGGTCGATGTCGAGGCCGGGCGAGCAGAGCGCGTCGATGCGGTCGAGGACCTCGCCGCTGAGTCGCACGTCGGCACCGGCGAGGAGATCATCGAGCTGTTCAGGCGTGCGGGGCCCGATGATCGACGTGGACACGGCCGGGTGCTCGAGGCTGAAAGCCATCGCCATGTGGGTGAGCGACAGGCTCGTGTCGCGGGCGACGGCCTCCAGCGAGTCGACGAGGGCCAGCTTGCGTTGCACCACCTCGCGCTCGGTGTCCCACTTGCGGGTGCCGCCCCAGGTGCGAGCGGCGCGAGTGCCCGCCGGAGGTTCCTGACCCGAGCGGTACTTGCCCGAGAGCCATCCGGCGTTGAGCGGCCCGTAGACCAGCACGCCCATCCCCGACCGCTGAGCCGCCGGAAGGATGTCACGCTCGCAGGCCCGCACGAAGATCGAGTACGAGAGCTGCTCGGTACGCATGCGCTCGAACCCCCGCTGCTGCGAGATCCATTGCGACTCGATGATCGTCTCGGCGGGATGGGCCGACGAGCCGATGAGACGCACCTTGCCCTGGCGCACCAGATCGGTGAGCGCCGAGAGGGTCTCGTCGAGGTCGGTGTCGGGATCGGGCCGGTGCATCTGGTACAGGTCGATCCAGTCGGTGTCGAGCCGGCGCAGCGACGCCTCGACCGCCCTGACGATGTAGCGGCGAGAACCGCCTCGATGATTCACGTCGGAGCTCGTGGGGAAATAGAACTTCGTGGCCAGCACCACGTCGTCGCGTCGGCCCTTGAGGGCCTTGCCCACGATCTCCTCGGTCTCGAACAGCGAGTACACGTCGGCCGTGTCGACCACGTTGATCCCGCTGTCAAGCGCGCGGTGGATCATCCGCACGCACTCGTCGTGATCGGGGTTACCGCCCTTGCCGAACATCATCGTGCCCAGGCAGAAGCTCGAGACCCGGACCCCGGTCCGGCCCAGCAGTCGATACTCCACGGCGATCCCCTCGCAGATGGGCGTTCACGAACGGGCTCTCCGTGAGCCCGTGCCCGACGGAACCTACCCGTTACCCAGGGCGTCCCGGAGGAAGGCCACCTGGAGCAGGAGCAGGTTCTCGGCCACGACCTCCTGGGGGGTCATGTGCGAGACACCGGCGAGCGGCAGCACGGTGTGGGGCCGTCCCGCCTCGAGCAGCGCCTGCGAGAGCTTCAGCGTGTGCGCCACCACCACGTTGTCGTCGGCCAGGCCGTGCACGAGCATCAGGGGCCGGCTCAGGCGCGCCGCGTCGGCCAGCAACGACGATCGCTCGTACGGCCCGTCGTCGATGAACGGATCGCCGAGGTAGCGCTCGGTGTAGTGCGTGTCGTAGAGCCGCCAGTCGGTGACGGGCGCCCCGGCCACCGCGGCGTGGAACACGTCGGGCCGCCGGATCACAGCCAGCGCCGCCAGGTAGCCGCCAAAGCTCCAGCCCCGGATGGCCACCCGCGAGAGGTCGAGGCAGGGATGGCGCTCGGCCAGCGCGTGCAGCGCGTCGACCTGGTCGTCGAGCACCGGCCCGGCAAGGTCGCCGTGCACTTCCCGCTCCCAGCCGGTGCCCCGGCCGGGCGTTCCCCGGCCGTCGGCCACGATCACCGCGAAGCCCTGGCTGGCCAGCCATTGCGACGCCAGGAACGCAGCCTGCGAATGCACGACCCGCTGCGCATGCGGACCCCCATAGGGATCGAGGAGCACGGGCAGCGATCGCGGCGGACGGTCGTCGATCGCCATGCCGTCGTCGGGGACGAGCACAGCCGTCGCGATCGAGCGCGGCCCCGTGATCGAGAACGTGACCCGGGGCGTCACCACCGGCTGCTCGGCGTACGACGCGATCGTGTGCACCGGACTCCGAGCCCGCCCCCCCGAGGCCGTTTCCAGCAACTCGTCGAAACGCCACACCGCGGTCGCCGGACCGGCATCGCTCATCGTGGCCGAGCGCACCACGATCGTCTCGGCACCCACCACCGCCGAATGCAACCCGGCGACGGTGGTGAGCGGACGGGCACCGATGCCTTCGACCAGGAACGTGGTTGCCGGATCGCCCGACTCGGACGCGGTGTAGATCACCCTCGGAGACGTGGAGACGACCGACCGGACCTGGAACCCTCGGGGCGACGCCGGGAGCCCGTTCAGGGCCAGCCGCCGAACCCCGCTGTCCTCGATGGTGGTCACGAGCCGACCGTCGACGGCGAAGCGGGGAACCCCGGGCACGATCTCCACCCAGGCGTCGTCGCTCTGCTCGCCGACGATGGTCGTGGTTCCGCTCATCTCGTCCACGGCGAGGACGAGCACGCGCCGCTGATCGCGCGACTGGACGGCCACGGTGAGCGGATGGTCGGCGGGCCAGTGCACGTCGACCAGGTAGGGGAACGCCACCCGGTCCCACACCACGGCAATCGGCGCCGCTGCGGCGGAGGCGGCCCGGGTGTCGGCCCCCGCATCGGGGTCCGCACGGGAGCCGACGTCGGCTCCGTCATCGACGATCCACAACGACACGTCGGCATTGGCCGTACCCGCAGCTGGATAGGGCACGGCCCGGGGCGGCAGATGGGGCTGGGACGGATCGGCGATGTGCCAGACGGCCACCGGCGCGACGTCGACCCGGGCCACGGCCAGACGGCGCGAGTCGGGTGCCCACCAATGGCCCCGGGAGCGGCCCATCTCCTCGGCCGCGATGAACTCGGCCTGGCCCCAGGTGACACCGGCGGCACCGGAACCCGGTGCATCGGCAGCAACGCAGCGGTCGTGACCGCCGTCGACATCGACGACCCGCAGCACCCCGTCGCAGCAGTACGCGATGGCGGTTGCGTCGGGTGACGGTCGCGGGTCGAACACCGGGCCGTCGACCGCCAGCTCCGCCACCTTGGTCGCGGCAGGGTCAGCCCCGAGGTCGGCTCGGAACAGCCGACCGCCGAGCGCGAACACGGCCACCGTCGCCGCCGGGTCGCAGGCGAACGAGACGATCCCCGATCCGCCTTCGCGTGCTCGTTCCCGCCGGGCACGCTCCTCACTGGGCAACTGGTCGTCGGCACCGGCGAGGAGCACCACCGGATCGACCACGAGGCGTTCGACGATCTCCTCGTTGTCGGCGCCGAGCTCCGGGAGATCGATGACCCACAAGCCGTTGGTCGGCTGGCGCGGCGACACGGACCGCACGAACACCACCCGCGAACCGTCGCCCGACACCTGGATCAGCCGGGGCTCGCCCACCGTGAACCGCTGGGTCCGTGCGTACTGTCGAGGAAACGATTCGGTCATGACGGACATCGTGCCACGCGTGCTGGCTTGAGGCATGCTCAACCGCGGTCTGCGATGCTAGCCACCTGCAGCCGGCCCGGCGGCCAGGCCTCGGAGCTGGCTCTCCACGACCTGGTCGATCACCTGATCGACCGGCGGCCACGGGAAGCTCTCCATGACGATCATGGCGGTGACGATGCCGTGCAACGCCGTCCACACCCCGACCGACACGACGAACGGATCGGCCGTTCGCACCACCCCCGCCGCCATCGCCTCGTCGACCCGATGAACCAGCATCGCGAAGGCATCCATGCCGGGCATCTTCTCGGGCGGGACGCTGGCGTAGCGCTCGGGGTCGCCCTGCAGCATGAGGATCTTGTACTTCTCGGGATTGGCCAGCCCGAACTCGATGTACGCCCGCCCCATGCGCCGCAAGGCATCGAGAGGATCGGATGCCGCCTCGGCAGCGGTGTCGATGGTGACCGCGAAGTGCTCGAAGCCTCGATGGCAGACGGCATCCATGAGCGAGAACTTGTCGGGGAAGTGCAGGTACAGCGCCGCCGTCGACACCCCGACCCGCTGAGCAACCGCCCGCATCGACACGCCCTGCTCCGATCCGACCTTCGACAGGAGCGCTTCGGCGGCGTCGAGAATCTCGTCACGCAGACGGTCTCCCTCGCCTCGGCGTGATCGGGTGCGAGAGGCGCTCCGGGTGTCGGGCTCGTTCGGCATGCGCGTCCGACGCTACCGGCTCGCCAACTCGGCCGGATCCCCTTCAAGGCCATCGACCCGAGTCCCGTCGGGAGTCCCGTCGGCCGCCGGATCATCAACCTCGCCCAACGGCTCGTGGGCCAGGGTCTCGCTCACGCCGTAGCGGTCGTGGAAGCGGCGCAGCGGGGCCGGGGCCCACCAGTTGGCCCGCCCGGCGAGCTTCATGAACGCCGGCACGAGCACACCCCGCACGAGCGTGGCGTCGACCACCACCGCCATGGCCAGGCCGACACCGAACATCTTGATGAACGAGATGCCCGAGGTCGCGAACGCTGCGAACACGAAGGCCAAGAGGGCGCTGGCTGCGGTGACGATCCGCCCGGTGCGCTCGAGTCCCAGGCCCACCGAATGCTCGTTGTCGCCCGTGAGGTCGTACTCCTCCTTGATGCGCGACAGGAGGAACACCTCGTAGTCCATCGAGAGGCCGAAGGCGATGCAGAACATCAGGATCGGCATGGCGGTGTCGAGCTCGCCGGTGACCGTGAAGTTGCCCAGCCACTGCGAGAGATGGCCCTCCTGGAAGA
>JANLSK010000190.1:0-43432 GCA_031362415.1 Actinomycetes bacterium
GGCATCGGCTACGCATCGGGAGAGGGCCGCGCTGTCGCCGCGGCCCGGGCCGCGATCTCCAGCCCGCTGCTCGAGGCCAGCGTCGAGGGGGCCCGGGGCGTGCTGTTCAACGTGTCGGGCCCGTCCGACCTCGGGCTGCTCGAGGTCAACGCGGCCGCCGAGATCATCCACACCGCGGCACATCCCGACGCCAACATCATCTGGGGCGCCGTCATCGACGACAGCCTCGGTGACGAGGTCCGCATCACGGTCATCGCCGCTGGTTTCGATCGCTTCGAGGG
Source organism: Actinomycetes bacterium (assembly GCA_031362415.1). Lineage (GTDB taxonomy): Bacteria > Actinomycetota > Acidimicrobiia > IMCC26256 > VFJJ01 > VFJJ01. The sequence goes on from JANLSK010000190.1 coordinate 282, forward strand.
CGAGCGGCGAGAGGCACGCCGGAGCACGAGCGACGGGGCCCGGCTCGGCAAGGACGACGACTACGACGATCGGCCCTTGATCGACGACGACGATGACGACGAGCTCGGGCTGGGTGACGACGACTTCGACGTGCCATCGTTCCTCAAATAGCCCAACCTCAAGGAGTTCAACCTCGAATAGTTCAACCTCAAGGAGCCCAGGAGGGCACGCCGCGATCGCCGAGCGAGGAGTGCCCACCCGCGTCTGGCGATGTCCCCGGGAGGACGAGGCGTGATCGGGGTTCGGTCGGTCGTGGCCGGGGCCACGGTGGTGTTCACCGACCGGTCGGGCGGGGTCTCCACGGGACGATTCGCGTCGGCCAACGTCTCGACCCAGGTTGGTGATGATCCCGACGCGGTGCTCGAGAACCGACGGCGGGCGCTGGCGGCCCTCCTCGGTCCTGACGGGTGCGCGTCACCGTCCGCCGCCGAGCGCTTGGTCTGGGTTGGCGCCGACCAGCGCCATGGCAACGAGGTGGCCGTCATCGACGCCGCCGCCGCGGCCCGGCACCGGAACGGGCTGGGTCACGACGAGCTCCCTGCCGTGGACGTGCTCGTGACCACCTGCACCGATGCCGTGCTCGTGATGCTCGGCGCCGATTGTGCCCCCATCGCACTCGTCGGTGACGGGGCTGTGGCCGCGGTGCACGTCGGCTGGAGGGGCCTCACCATAGGAGCCGTTGGCGCGGCCGTCGCAGCGCTGCGATCGTCGTCGCCCGGGTCGGTCCGAGCCCTGGTGGGCCCGACCGTCGGACCGTGCTGTTACGAGTTTGCTGTCGCCGATCTCGAACGCGTGAGCGAGCGTCTCGGACCCCACGTGTGGGCATCGACGACCGCGGGCACGCCTGCGCTCGATCTTCCGGCGGGCATCCGGACCGAGCTGGCGAGGGCGGGGGTCGAGGACGTGGTGGAGCTGGGCGTGTGCACGGCGTGCTCGCCCCGGTACTTCTCGTACCGTCGCGAGCCGACGACGGGCCGGCAGGCCGTGCTCGTGTGCATCGACCCTCGATCGGTGTCGTGACGATGACAGCCGCGGGTCGAGACCCCGTCGAGGTGGCAGGTCGGGTCGCGGAGGTTCGGGCCCGCATCGCCGCTGCGGCTCGGGCTGCGGGGCGCGATCCCGCAGACGTGACGCTCATCGCAGTCACCAAGACCGTGGCCGTCGAGCAGATCAGCGCAGCGCTGGCGGCCGGGATCGCCGATCTGGGTGAGAATCGGGCCCAGGAGCTCCTGGCCAAGGCGCCGCAGCTCGTCGATCAGAACCCCCGGTGGCACTTCATCGGCCGGTTGCAGCGGAACAAGATCAACCCGCTGGCCCCGTGGGTGACGCTCTGGCACACAGCCGACCGCCCCGATCAAGCGATCGCCCTCGGACGGATCAAACCGCGGCCACGGGTCCTCGTCCAGGTCAATGTCGACGACGACCCGGCCAAGGGCGGGTGCCCGCCCGAGGCGACCGCGGGCGTGGTCGATGCGCTCAGGAGCACCGGCGTCGACGTCCTGGGCTTGATGACCGTGCCCCGCTTGGGCTCCGATCCCCGACGGGCCTTCGCGCTCTTGCGAGAGCTGGCCTTGGGGCTCGAGCTCGCCGAGCTGTCGATGGGGATGACCAACGACTTCGAGGCCGCCATCGCCGAAGGGGCCACGTTGATCCGGGTCGGACGAGCCCTGTTCGGGGCCCGAACATGAGTCCCGGCAGCGACCTCGTCGCTCGTTCGACCCGGTTGGTCGGAAATGCCCCCCGGACCGGTCCGCGTCTCGGGGTCCGCGGCGTGCCACGATAACCTGCAAGTAGCGGCGGGAAGGTGTGCAATGAGCCTCTGGCGACGCACAGCCATGTACCTCGGTCTGGTCGACGATGACGAGTACGAGGACTATGACGATTACGACGCTCCTCCGGCCCGTCCCTCGGACCAGCGCGGCTCGGAGCGGCAGGCCTTCGGCGAGGTGCGCGGGAGCACCGACCGGGGGTTCGCCGAACGTGGTTCGTACGAGCGATCCGTCGAGCGGGTCTCCGACGGCGGGCGAGACGTGAGCGGGATCGGCGCCGTGCGAACGATTCCCCGCGATGAGCCTCAGTCGGCGTCGCGGCCCACGGTGGTGCGAACCCTGGCGTCGCCCACGCCGAAGGTGCACCTCGTCGAACCCAAGGGGTTCAACGACGCCCAGGAGGTCGGCGACCGCCTCAAGGCCGGCCAGCCGGTGATCTTGAACCTCCAGGGCATCGATCGCAGCCTCCAACGGCGACTCGTCGATTTCGCGAGCGGGTTGGCCTACGCCCTCAACGGTTCGATGTCGAAGGCGGCCGAGCAGGTGTTCCTGCTGGCCCCGGCGAACGTCGAGGTCTCCCAGGAGGACAAGGCCCGGGCCCTGCGCGACCGGGGTGTGTTCCACGACGACGAAGACTGAGAGACCGTGCGCACGATCATCTGCTGGGTGTTGTTGCTCGCGCTCATCTGTCTGGCCGGGCGAGCGATCTTCTCGTGGTTCCCGATCAGGCCGGGATCGCCCTTCGCCGCCGTGAACCGGATCCTGATCGACATCACCGAGCCCGTGATGGCACCGATGCGGCGGATCATCCCCCCGGCGGGGCCGCTCGACATGTCGTTCTTCGTGTTGACGTTCGGCATCATCATCCTTCGTGGAGCCATCGGTTGTTGATCGATCGATGTTGACCACCGGCTCGGTGCCGGTCATCGGCTTGGGCGCGCCCATCCGCGATCTGCGCGACCACCGTCGGTAGCATCATGCCCACAGACGTGACCATCGGTGCTTCGCGTGATCGGCCGAACGGCTGTCCGCGGTGCTTTCGACTGGAGGCCGGGCCATGGACGTGACGCCTCACGAATTGCGGACCGCCGAGTTCCGTGAAGAGTGGAAGGGTTATCGGCAGCGCGATGTCGACACCCTGCTCGACCGGGCCGCGGTGACCATCGAGCAGCTCGCGATCGAGAACCGGAGCCTGCTCGAGCGGATGCATGTCCTCGAGCATCAACGCCCCGACAGTGATCGCGGCAACGACGAGCTGATCCGCAAGACGCTGATGATGGCCCAGCGGGCCGCCGACTAGGCCGTCGCCGAGGCCACGGACCGAGCTCGCCAACTCGAGAGCGACGCTGCGGCATCGAGCGCAGCCACGCTCGAGTCGGCGACGACGCGGGCCCGTGCAGCACTCGATGAGGCCACGGCGCGCTCTTCGGCCGTGCTGGCCGACGCCGAAGAGCGCTCGAGCACGAGCATCGCCGCAGCCGAGGCCCACGCCGCTGCGGTTCGGGCCGAATCCGACGCCCGAGCCGAGGCCCTGATCCTCGACGCCGAGCGCGAGGCCCGTCAGCGCGGGGGAGCGATACGGTCGGCGCTCGAGATGGAGTGCGACGCCCTCTCCGCGCGTCGTCACCAGCTGGCCCGCGATGTCGAGGCCCTCGACCGCTTCGTGGTCGGCCATCGCGACCGGCTCCGAGCGGCGCTTCACGTTGAGATGGCCGTCATCGACTCGCTGCCGGTGCTCGTGATGCCGGCACCTCCCGTCGAGGTCACGCCGACACCGGCGGCGGCAGTCACTGCGCCTCATATCCCGCCGCCGCCGGCGATCACGAGCATCGATCCCGGAACCGACGGTGTCGCGCTCCACCCCGAGAGCGCCGATCCGCCAGGCGACACTGCCGTGGTCGCGCCGTCGACCCCCGATCTCCTCGGGCACTCATCTGACGGTGGCGTCGGCGAGCCCGGGACCGAGCCTGAAGCCCAGCCCGAGGCCGAGGCTGGCTCGATCGCCGAGGCCGAACTCATGTCGTCGATGGCAGCCAGCGCTCGACTGGCGACGGCGTCCTCGGCCGGCGGAGCCGAAGCCCGTGGTTCGCTCGACCTTCGCAGCGACGCCCCGAGCCACGCTCCCAGCGAGCCGGCGACAGCTCCGGTCTCGCTGACCGACACCCCGATTGCCGGTGCCCTGGCCTCCGACCTCCGGCGTTCCTCGGCGGAGACCGTGACCGCCGACGCCGGCGGGGCGGAAGTCGAAACCGATGTCGAAGCCGATGTCGAAGCCGAACCGGCGCCGTCCCTCCACGATGCCGGAGAGGCCGCGATCGCTCCCGGCTTCTGGCTCCCGTCCTCGCGGCTCATCGACGATGACGACGGTCCACCGACGGCACTGCTCGTCACGGTCGACACCGCTGAGCTCCAGGCGATCCAGGCCGAGCAAGCCCACGCCGAGGCCGATGCTTCGACGTTTCGCCACGACGAGCCGATGTCGGGCTCCCACGCCGTCGCGGCCGATGCCTCAGGCGCACCCTCCGGCGACAGGCCCTTCGCCGATGCTCGCTACGACGAGGTCGACGAGTACGAGGGTGACGACCACGATGACGACCAGGATGACGAGCGCGCGGCCGAGCCCGTGTTCATCGACCTCGACACCCTGGGCGAGACGGGCCGCCGGGCATCGAGCGAGCAGTCCGACGAGCAGCCCGAGGCTCTCGGAGCCTGGCGCTCGCGCGGACGGCCTCCGGCCTGGCGGGCCGATGACTCCTCCAACCGGGAGGCCGTGGGCGACGACGACTACCTGGCCGAGCTGCGTGAGGCCATGAACGCCTCGGATCTCCCCGGCCCGCGCGACGACGATGCCCTCTTCGACGAGGATTTCGAAGCCCCGCGGTACGGGATCTTCCGCCGCCGCCGTTAGCCGGTCGCCCTCGCCGGGCTACTGCTGTACGCGCGAGCTGACCACCATGCAGACGGCGCCGTCGATGTCGATGCGGGTGGCGTGATCGGGTGCGCTCGAGCTGGGGCCCACCTCCAGCGCGACGGCCAGCACGTCGGCGGCGATCGTGGCCCGATGCCGCTCGGCTGCCGCGCCGAGCGCGTCGTCAGCGTGAACTGCCACCGTGATCCGGTCGGCGATCTCGTACCCGGTGGCCTTGCGGTGTTCGTTCAAGGCCCGCACGAGCTCACGGGCCAGGCCGAGCGACCGGAGCTCGTCGTCGAGCTGCAGGTCGAGGGCCACGTGCAGGGGGCCGTCCTGAGCCAGCGCGAACTCGGCGTGGGCCTCGGCGCGCACCTCCACGTCGGACGCGGTCAGCTCGACCGGGTCGCCGTCGACGTCGAGCACGTACACCCCGTGCTCGGCCAAGGCCCGTTGCACGTCGGCACCGTCGATCGCTCCCAGCAGCGCCTTGACCTGGGGGAGCCGTGAGCCCAGGCGGGGACCCAGGACCCGGAAGTTGGGGACGACCGACCACTGGAGCAGCCCGTCGAACGACGCCAGCTCCTCGACCTCGAGGACGTTCAACTCCTCGGCGATCTGGGCTTCGAGCTCGGCGCTGACCCGTTCGCCGCCCGAGGCGAACAAGAAGGCCCGGCGCAGGGGCTGGCGGGTCCGCAGCTTGGCGTCGGACCGGGCGGCCCGGCCCAGCATCACGAAGCGGCGGGCCAGTTCCATCGACCGCTCGAGCTCGACGTCGATCGCCAGCTCGTCGACCATCGGCCAGTCGGAGAGGTGCACCGAGACGGAGGCGTCGCCGGGGTCGGCGCCGGTCAGGTTGGCGAACATCTCGTCGGAGATGAAGGGGCACAAGGGGGCGAGCACCTGTGTCAGGGTGAGCAGGGCCTCGTGCAGTGTCGCCGCAGCGGCGTTGGCGTCGGGATCACCCGGACGTCCACGCCAAAAGCGCGGGCGCGAGCGGCGGACGTACCAGTTCGAGAGGTCGTCGACCAAGGAGGCGATGGCCTGGGCCGCCAAGAGGGCGTCGAAGTCCTCCAGCGCTCCGGTGACCGTGCGCACGGTCGACATCAACCGGGAACGCACCCACCGGTCGAGGACATGGGCGCTCGGGGCACCGGGCTCGTGCTTGGCGCTGGTGGCGTTGATGGCACCGGTCGCGCCGATGGCACCGGTACGCGTGGTGGGGAGGAAGTCGTTCAGGTTCGCGTACGTGACGAAGAACGAGTAGGTGTTCCACAGCGTGAGGAGCGTGGAACGGAAGGCCTCGTCGATCCCCTCCATGAACACCCGCCGGGGCGTCCACGGCGAGCCGGCGCTGAAGAAGTACCACCGAAGGGCATCGGCGCCCTTGGTGTCGAGGATCGTCCACGGGTCGATCACGTTGCCCTTGGACTTCGACATCTTCTGGCCGTCCTTGTCGACGATGTGGGCCAGACAGACGACGTTGCGATACGGGGATCGGTCGAAGACGAGCGTGTTCACCGCGAGCAAGGAGTAGAACCAACCGCGCGTCTGGTCGATCGCCTCGCAGATGAAGTCGGCCGGGAACCGGCCCTCGAGTGAGGACGAGCCGGAGTCCGAGAACGGATGGTGGAACTGCGCCGTCGGCATCGAGCCCGAGTCGAACCAGGCGTCGAGCACGGCCTCGATACGGCGCTGCGTCCCGTCGCATTCCGGGAGGTCGCAGGCGAAGGTGATGTCGTCGACGAACGGGCGGTGGAGGTCGGCGTCGCTCAGATCACGGCCCGAGCGCTCGGCCAGATCGGCGACCGACGAGATGCACACGTCGGAGCGGCACACATCGCAACGCCACACCGGCACGGGCGTTCCCCAGTAGCGGTCGCGCGACAAGGCCCAGTCGACGTTGTTCTCGAGCCAGTCGCCGAAGCGCCCGTTCTTGATGTGCTCGGGATGCCAGCCCACGAGCTCGTTCTCGCTCAACAGCTCCGCCTTGCGAGACGACGTTCGAGCGAACCACGAGGTCTTGGCGTAGTAGATGAGCGCCGTCGAGCAGCGCCAGCAATGGGGGTACGAGTGCAGATGGTCGACGACCGCCAGCAGTCGGCCGGAAGCCTCCAGATCGGCGAGGATCTGGGCATCGGTATCCTTCACGAACAGCCCGGCGTAGGGCCCGGCCGCCGCCGTGAACCGGGCTGCCAGATCGACGGGCTTGAGCACCGGGAGGCCCTCACGCTGGCAGGCCTCCCGGTCGACCTCGCCGAACGCCGGGGCCAGATGGACGATGCCCGTGCCGTCCTCGGTGGTCACGAAGTCGGCCGCGATCACGACGTTGACCCGGCCGGGCCGACCATCGGGTAGGTCGGGCAGCTCGGGCAGCTCAACGATGGTGAACGGCCGCTCGTAGCGCACGCCGACGAGTGCCGACGCCGGCAGGTGCTCGAGCACCCGGGCCGACGCGCCCTCGCCCATGACCGCGTCGACCCGCGACGCGGCCATCACGACGTCGCGCCGCCCGTCGCCGGTCGCGATGCGCACGTAGTCGATAGCGGGGCCCACAGCGGCGGCGACGTTCGAGACGAGCGTCCAAGGCGTGGTGGTCCACACCGCGAGATCGAAGTCGCGCTCGAGCACGGGGAAGCGCACGAATGCCGAGGGTTCGGTGACGTCGCGATATCCCAGCGCCACCTCGTGCGACGAGAGCGCGGTGCCGCAGCGCCCGCAGTAGGGAACGACCTTGAAGCCTTCGTAGACGAGCTCCTTGGCCCACATCTGCCCGAAGAGCCACCAGACCGACTCGATGTACTCGTTGCTCAGCGTCCAGTACGCGTCTGCGGTGTCGAGCCACATGCCGATGCGCTCGGTGAGACGCTCGAAATCGTCGACATAGCGGTGGACCGATTCGCGGCACCGGGCGTTGAACGGCTCGATCCCGTACGTCTCGATCTGGGCCTTGCTCGTGAAGCCCAGCTCCTTCTCGACCTCGAGCTCGACGGGGAGCCCGTGGCAGTCCCATCCCCCCTTGCGGGCGACGTGGCGGCCCCGCATGGTGTGGAAGCGGGGATACAGATCCTTGAACACCCGGGCCCAGACGTGGTGGGTGCCGGGCTTGCCGTTGGCCGTGGGCGGTCCCTCGTAGAACACCCACTCGGGAGCGCCGGTCCGTTGGGCCAGCGAGCGGTCGAAGATCTGTCCCTCCCGCCACCGCTCGAGGATGCGCACTTCGAGGGCGGGGAGATCGAGCGACGCCCCGACGGGCGCGAAGAAACGAGAACCGGTGGTCACGGCCGTAGCCTACCGAGGCCGATCCCGGCGTCTCCGAGGCGTGGCGTCTCGACGCTGGGCCCGATCGGGTCCGTGCGTGCTCATGGCCCGGACGTCCCCGGCGGCCTTCCCCAGGGGGTTCAGGCCGGGGGCGGATGGTCGGGGGCGACCCGTGGAATGACCGGCGGGATGTCCCGGGTTGAGCGCCCGCAGCGCTATAGTCCCAGCCTCCGCCGGCGCCGCTGGGCGAACGGCTCACAACGCTCGCAGCAGCAGGTCGGTGCCGCAACGCCGGGCGCGCTTGAGATCGTGTGGTGGGCGACTGTCGCCCCGTGCGCACAACGGGACACCCGCCCAGGCCCACCCGGTCCCCGACACTCGCCGTTCGAGACAAGGAACATCCACGTGACCAAGCCGAAGACCAAGCCCGACGACGGGACTCGAGCAACGGCCAAGGAGAGCACCAGCGTGGCGACCAAGGCCAAGAGCGCCGATCCGGCCCCCGTCAAAGATGCCGCCGCCAAGCCCGCGGTCAAGGAAGTGGCGTCGAAGAAGTCTGCCGAGGAAGTTCCGGCCAAGGCGATCAAGGCGGGCATCCCGTCCAAGACGCTCGACAAGCTGCGCAAGCGGCTCGAGGACGTTCACGCGCAGGAGCTCAAGCAAGCAGCCGATCTCATGGCCGAAGCCGAGTCGCTGGCTGCCGATCGCGAGCAGGGCGACACGCAGTTCGACGAGGAGTCCGGCGAGGGCGACACCCTGAGCGTCGAGCGCGAGCGCGACCTGGCGTTGTCGGCTGCGTCGCGCCAGCTGGTCGAGGAGGTCGAGCGGGCGCTGCGCCGGCTCGACGACGGCACCTTCGGCATCTGTATGCGATGCTCGAAGCGCATCGCCCTTCCCCGGCTCGAGTTCATTCCTCACGCAGCCCACTGCATCGAATGCGCCAACCGTCTGACCCGCCGACGTTGAAGCGGGTGAGGTCGGTGAGCGATCCCACCAGCATCGCGGCTGGGAGCGACGCGGTGCCGGCGCGGACCCGCTTGGTCCGGCCGCTCGTCATCGCCGGGGTCATCGCGCTGGCCGACCAGGCCACCAAGATCCTGGCGGTCAGCCGACTCGACGACGGGCCCTACGAGCTCTTCGGCGGCATCCAGTTCCGTCTCAGTCGCAACCCCGGGAGCGCGTTCTCCCTCTTCCAGAGCCGGACGGTCGTGCTGGCGCTCGTGGCCGGGGCGTTGGTCATCGTCCTCGTGCGCCTGGCGGGCAAGGCCGAGAGCCCGGCGGCGAGCATCGGCCTGTCGGTGGTGCTCGGCGGCGCGCTCGGCAACCTGGCCGACCGGATCTTCCGCACGCCGGGCTTCCTTCGGGGTCATGTCGTCGACTTCATCAAGATCCCACACTGGCCCTCGTTCAACATCGCCGATTCGGCGATCACCGTGGGCGCCATCGTCCTCGTCCTCTGGGGTTGGACCCGACGCGAGGACGAGCCCGAGCGGCTCTCGTGAATGCCGAGCTGCCGATCGAGGCCGAACTCGACGACGACGTCGCCCCTGCGCCAGCCCCCGACGCCATCGAGGAGCTGATCGTTCCGCCGGTGTTCGACGGGGATCGGATCGACCGGGTCGTCGCCCTCCTGCTCGACATTCCCCGGTCGGCGGCCCAGGAGCTCGTGGTCACCAACGCCGTTCTCGTCGACGGCCGGCCTGCGGCCAAGAGCCGTCGCCTGCGGGCCGGGATGCGTCTCACCGTGCCTCCGGCCCCGGCTCCGGTCGACCTGCGCCCTCAGCCGCAGCCGATCGAGTTCACCGTGCGCTTCGCCGACGACGACGTGATCGTCGTGGCCAAGCCCGTCGGTCTCGTGGTGCACCCCGCTGGCGGGCATCCCGATGGCACGCTCGTCAACGGGCTCCTGCACCGATACCCCGAGATCGCCGCCGTGGGCGATCCGGCACGACCTGGGATCGTCCACCGACTCGACCGCGACACATCCGGGCTGATGGTGGTGGCTCGCTCGACGGTGGCCTACGACGCCCTGGTCGACGCGCTCTCGCTCCGAGCGGTCTCGCGGGGCTACCTCGCACTCGTCGCCGGCCATTTCGACACCCCTCGAGGCGTCGTCGACGCCCCGATCGGACGGGCCCCGCGCAACCGTGAGCGGATGGCCGTCGTCCGGGGCGGGCGCGACGCTCGCACCGGATTCGAGGTGCGGGAGGTGCTCGGCCGATGGACGCTCGTGGAGTGCCGGCTCGAGACCGGGCGCACCCACCAGATCCGGGTGCACCTCCAGGCCGTCGGTCATCCGGTGGCCGGCGACTCCTCGTATGGGGGCCAGCGGGGTGCGCTGGGGTTGCGTCGCCAGTTCCTTCATGCCCACCAGCTCGGATTCGAGCATCCGACGACCGGGGCCTGGACCCAGTTCGACGAGCCCCTTCCCGAGGATCTCGCCGCGGTGTTGGCAGCGCTGCGCTCAACCAGCTGACGTCTGCTCGACCGGATCGGCCGAGCCCCATTCCTGCCCGGCGCGATCCACAGGCTCGGCGTTGTCGACAAGGTCCGCGATCTCGGCGTGCTCCACGTGGTCGGCGTGCTCCGCTGCGGAGTGGCCGATCACCGCTCGCTTCACGAGGTGCGTCAGCGTCACGCCGTCGAGGAGCTCACGCATGCCCTCGGATGCCTCGATCCACACGTCCTGAAGCACGCAGTGGCCTTCCTGGTGATCACGCTCGCTCAACTCGGTGACGATCGGGCCGTCGACGGCCGCAACGATCTCGGCCAGGGTGATCTCATCGGGCATCCGGGCCAACACGTACCCCCCGCCCACACCCCGCTTGGACCGCACCAGCCCTGCGCCCTTGACGGCCAGCAGGATCTGCTCGAGATAGGGCTGGGGGAGCCCGGTGCGCTCGGCGATCTCCTTCACCGACGTGGGCTGCTCGCCGCCGTGGAGGGCCATCGAGAGCAGGGCGCGGGCGGCGTAGTCGCCCCGGGTCGAGACCTTCACGCATCCACCCCGATCACGGTCGCCGACGCGGCGTATGGCCGAACAGGTAGGTGCACATGTCGAGCGTCACCCGGCCATCGTGGCACGCCGGACGGGTCCCTGCGAAGCCCAGCGTGACGGGCCGCTCCCCACGGGAGCGACGTGCCGTCCTCGGCGGCGCCGACGTGCCGTCCTCGACGGCGCCATCGCAGCTCGTCACCCCCGGGTAGCGTGCACCGGTGAGCGTGATCCCCGAACCCGTACGACCCGCATACGGTCAAGCCTCGGTGGCCGAGCTGGCCGCCGGTCTGTGGTCGGTGGTGTCCTCGGCTGGTGAGCCGGCCCGCCCCGTGGGTCCGGCCGGCCTCGTCGCCGACATCGTGGGCGGAGCCCGATCGGTGGTCGTGCTCCTCCTCGACGGCCTGGGCTGGACGGCCGCCCAGCAGCACGCCGGCGAACTTCCCGCGATCAACCGGTTCTCGGGGGGCCCGATCACGACGGTCGTCCCGTCCACCACGGCCACCGCCCTCACCAGCTTCGCCACCGGACGGACGCCGGCCGAGCACGGCCTGCTGGGATACCGGTTTCGGGCGGGGGGCGCCAAGGCCACCAGCATCTTCAACGTGTTGGCCTGGGCCTTCCCCGACCGCAGCACGGCCATCCCCGATCCGAACCGCTATCAACGTCATGGGGCGTTCCCCTTCGGCGATCGACCGGTCCCGGTCGTGCACCGTACGGAGTTCAGGACCACGGGATTCACCCGGGCCCATCTCTCAGGGGCTGATCACGTGGGCTGGCGCCTGCCGTCGAGCATCCCGGTCGAGGTCGCGCGGCTCGTTGCCGACGGACACCGGTTCGTGTACGCCTACTACGACGGCGTCGACAAGATCGCCCATGAGTACGGGCTTCTCGGCGACCACTACCGGGCCGAGCTCCGAGCAGCCGACGCCATCGTGGCCGCGCTCGTCGACGCCCTTCCCGACGATGTCGCCGTGGTCGTCACGGCCGACCACGGACAGGTGCACTGGGGCGTCGAGGGTTGGATGGAGCTCGGTGACGTGTGGGGACACTGCATCGCCTGCGCGGGCGACGCTCGGTTCCGGTACCTCTACGCGATCGAGGGTGCGGCGCGCGACCTGCTGAGCGCGTGCGAGGAGCGCTTCGGTCACGTCGCCTGGGTGCGCTCGCGCGAGCAACTGCTCGACGAGGGTTGGTTCGGGGCCCTGCCGGCCGACGCCGCCAGTCACGCCTGGCGGATCGGCGACGTCGTGCTCGCGGCCCGGGGGCCCGTGGCCTTCGTCGATCCCGGCTTCGCCAAGGAGCGCCAGCTCCTGGCCGGGCACGGATCGCTGACACCCGAGGAGATGCTCGTCCCCTGTGTCGCCACTCGCGGGAGGGCCTGACCGGGACCGAGCGGGCTGGGACTGGCCGGGGCGGGACCGAGCGGGCGTCGCTACCTCGGATCGTCGGGGAGAGCCGACGCCGTGGCGCCGCTCCTGAACGCTTCATGCCAGGCGCGGAGCATGGGCACGGTGTGGTCGGGAAAGGAGAGCTCGGTCCAGGGCAGGTCGTCCGGGGCGAACCAGCGGGCCCCCGACGCCTCGGACGGATCGACCCGGAGTGCGGCGTCGTCGGCGATGCGGGCGTGGTAGTAGCAGTTCAGCGTGTGCACCGGCGGACAGCCGGGTTCGGGCGGTCCGTAGCTGTCGATCCACATCCCGAGGAACCCGGTGATGTCCACCGCCAGGCCCAGCTCCTCACGGGCCTCGCGCTGCGCAGCGACGATCGGATGCTCGTCGGCCTCGCAGAAGCCGCCGGGCACGTCCCAGCGTCCGGCCCAGGGCTCGATCGAGCGCTGCAACAGCAGCAGCGTTCCGGCGCGCTCGATCAGCACCCCGGCGCACGGCTTGGCGTTGGCCCAGTGCTCGAGTGCGCAGTGGGCGCAGCGAACCGGCGGATGATCAGGCAGGGTGCCACCGCAGGCCGAGCAGAACACGAATCGCCTCGCTTGGGGAGCCGGGTTCGTCACCGGCGGTCGCGGGAAGGGTGCTCAGGTGGCCGCCGTCGGCCGGGCCGGTCGAGCCCCGGCTCTCGTCAAAGCCCGATCGGTGTGCCATGATCGTAGGGCGGAAAATGACACATCTGTGATTCTCCGCCGGCGGCTGGGCGCACGGAGCGACGCTGTCGTTCTCGGCCGAGGCCCCACCACACGGCACCTTCGCGAGACCTGTAGGCGTCATGACCGATCCCTTTGTGCACCTCCACCTCCACACCGAGTACTCCATGCTCGACGGCGCGGCGCGCATCGGTGACGTCGTCGCCGCGGTGAAGGCCGACGGGGCTCCGGCGGTCGGCATCACCGATCACGGGAACATGTACGGGGTGCTCGATTTCTACAAGGCGTGCAAGGCCGCCGAGCTCACGCCGGTCATCGGGATGGAGGGGTACTTCGTCACCGGGTCACGGTTCGAGCGTCCGCGCCGTGACGACCACGAGATCCGGCATCTCACCCTGCTCGCCGAGAGCACCGAGGGCTACCACAACCTCATCAAGATCTCGTCGTACGCCTTCCTCGACGGCTTCTACTACAAGCCCCGTCTCGACTTCGAGCTCCTCGAGAAGTACGGCACGGGGCTCATCGCCACGAGCGGTTGCCTGGGCTCCGAGGTGTGTCAGCGCCTGTTGAAGGGCGACCCGGCCGGGGCGCTCGAGGTCGCGGCCACCTTCCAAACCATCCTCGGGCGCGACAACTACTTCATCGAGATGCAAGATCACGGCCTACCCGAGCAGCACCAGGTGTTCAAGGCGCTCCTCGAGATCGCCGAGGCGATCCAGGCGCCGGTGCTGGCCACCAACGACAGCCACTACGTGAACAAGGAGCACGCCGAGGCCCACGCCGCCCTGCTGTGCGTGCAGACCGGCGCCACCCTCGACGATCCGAAGCGCTTCAAGTTCGACGCCGACGAGTTCTACGTGAAGTCGGCCGTCGAGATGCGGCACCTGTTTCGAGAGCTCCCCGAATCGTGCGACAACACGCTCTGGATCGCCGAGCGGGCTGCGGTCGACATCGAGTTCGGCAACGCCCCGCTGCCGGTCTTTCCCGTGCCCGACGGCTATACCGAGGCGAGCTACCTGCGCGAGCTCGTCGAAGACGGCGCCCGGGCCCGCTACGGGGCCCCGATCCCGAGCGACGTCAGAGAACGCCTCGAGTACGAGCTCGCCGTCATCACCGACATGGGCTTCCCGGGTTACTTCCTCGTGGTCTGGGACCTCATCCGCTACGCCAAGCAGTCGGGTATCCGGGTGGGTCCGGGGCGGGGGAGCGCGGCCGGATCGCTCATCTCCTATTGCCTGCGCATCACCGAGCTATGCCCGATCCGCTACGACCTCCTGTTCGAGCGGTTCCTCAACCCGGGCCGCAAGCAGATGCCCGACATCGACATGGACTTCGACGAGCGCTACCGGGGCGACATGATCCGCTACGCCGCCGAGCGTTACGGCGACGACCGGGTGGCCCAGATCATCACGTTCTCCACGATCAAGGCCCGGGCCGCGGTCCGCGACGCCTCACGCGTGCTCGGCTACCCCTACGTCGTCGGCGACAAGATCGCCAAGCTCATGCCGCCGCTCATCATGGGCCGCGACACCCCGCTGCACGCCTGCCTCGATCCCCATCCGAAGTTCGAGGACGGCTACAAGATGGCGGCCGAGCTCCGCCAGCTCTACAAGGACGACCCCGACGCCCGGCGGGTCATCGAGGTGGCCCGGGGGCTCGAGGGCCTCCGGCGCCAGGACGGTATCCACGCCGCGGCCGTGGTGATCGCTCCCTCGTCGCTCACCGAGTTCCTGCCGATCCAGCGCAAGCCCGAAGGGGCCACGGGCAAGGGCGGCGATTCGGGAGCCAAGGGCGGCGGTCCGAGCCGGGCCGAGCGCGAGGCCAACGCCCCCATCGTCACGCAGTACGAGATGCACGGGGTCGAAGACCTCGGCCTGCTCAAGATGGACTTCCTCGGTTTGCGCAACCTGTCGGTGATCGACCGCACCCTCGAGCTCGTCGAGCGCACCACCGGGGCAATGCCCGACATCGACGGCGTGGCCCTCGATGACGAGACCACCTTCGCCATGTTGCGCCGGGGTGATTCGATCGGGGTGTTCCAGCTCGAGGGCGGGCCCATGCGGGCGCTGATGCGCTCGCTCGCGCCCACGTCGTTCGAGGACATTTGCGCCCTCGTGGCGCTGTACCGCCCCGGGCCCATGGCCGCCAACATGCACACCGACTACGCCGATCGCAAGAACGGCCGGCAGGCGATCACCTACTACGACGACGCGCTCGAGGAGGTTCTCGGCGACACCTATGGGCTCATGATCTACCAGGAGCAGCTCATGCGAGTTGCCCAGAAGGTGGCCGGCTACTCGCTGGCCGAGGCCGACAACCTGCGCAAGGCCACGGGCAAGAAAATCCGCGAGCTGCTGGCGATGGAACGCGAGAAGTTCGTGTCGGGCTGCGACACTCAGGGATTTGGACGAGCATTCGGCGAGCATATGTTTGATATTATCGAGCCGTTCGCCGACTATTCATTCAACAAGTCGCACTCATTCGCCTATGGACTGGTGAGCTATCAAACGGCGTGGCTCAAAGCCAATCATCCCATCGAGTACCTGGCTGCTCTCCTCACATCGGTCAAAGCAAACCAGGACAAGGCCGCCGTCTATCTCAACGAGTGCCGGCAGATGGGGATCGAGGTCATGGTCCCCGATGTGAACGTCTCGGAGATGGACTTCGCGACGCTGTACGGCGCGTCGAACGAACGGGCCGACGGGCGCATCACCTTCGGCATCTCGGGCATCCGCAATGTGGGCGAGGGGGTCGTCGAGCACGTGCTGAACGAGCGAGACCGATCGGGCCCGTTCGTCGACTTCTTCGACTTCTGCGATCGAGTCGATCCGTCAGTGCTGAACAAACGGACCGTGGAGTCGCTGGTGAAGGCCGGAGCGTTCGACTCCCTCGGCCATCCCCGCAAAGGTCTCCTGCTGGTGCACGAGGAGATCATCGATCGCGCGCTCGACCGGCGGCGCGAGCGCGACGCGGGCATCATGAGCCTGTTCGGCGATCTGGGCGGAGCCGTCGACCCCGACGGCGCATCGTTCGATCGGGTCAAGATCCCCGATGTCGATTTCGACAAGCACGAGCGATTGAAGTTCGAGAAGGAGATGCTCGGGCTCTATGTCTCCGACCATCCCCTCATGGGAGCTCAGCGGGCTCTGGCCCGTCATTGCGATGCCACGATCGGCGAGCTCGGCGAGCTCAAGGACGGGGACATGAGGATCGTCGGTGGTGTCGTCACGAACATGGCTCGAAAATACACCAAAAAGGGTGATCTCATGGCCACGTTCGTGCTCGAGGATCTCGAGACCACGATCGAGGTGATGGTCTTCCCCAAGACCATGTCTGAACATGGGTATCAGCTCGTCGACGATGCCATTGTGTGCATCAAAGGCCGGGTCGACAATCGCGACGACCAGCCCAAGCTCATCTGTCTCGACGTGAAGCGCCCCGAGCTGATCCTCGATGGCGGGCCGCCCGTGCGCATCCGACTGGGCGCCAACGCCCTCACCGAGCGACGTATCGGACAGCTCAAGGCGGTGCTCGAGGCCCATCCGGGTGACAGCCCGGTGTTCGTGCATCTCGACGGCGCTCCCGGCGGCGACGGCCGGGCCACGGTCCTGCGCCTCGGCGACGAGTTCGCCGTCGATGCCCGCAACGGTCTCTTCGGCGAGCTGCGCGTGCTCTTCGGGGCCGGCTCGGTGCTCTAGCGGTCCGGCCGCCACGCCCCCGAGGGTCTCGGGACCGGGGTCGTCCCAGGATGTGGGAACGACTTCCCGCTCCAATTTTCGTTCGTGACATGCCGTCGGCCACAATGTCGGCATGGACGTCGAGTCACGTGATTCCGTCTCACTGAAGCCGGCAGAGCTGGACGTGCTGGCTCAGATCTTGGCTGCCTGTGGCAGCGCTGCGGGCGACGCCGATCTCGATCGTCAGATCGAGAGCATGCCGCTCGTCGTGCTGGTCCACGAGCAGGACGAGATCCTGGGCTTCGTGTTCGGTTCGCTCGAGCGCATCGGTGGGACTCCTTCGATCCTCTGGTCGCTCGGCGCCTGCCGAACGCCGAAGGTGGCCGCTGAGCACTTCGCCGCCATGACGCGGGAGCTCTTCCGCCGGGCGGCGATCTCGTTTCCCGACGAGGACGTCCTCGTCGGGGGAGTGTTCGCCCATCATGGTGTCTACGGGCTCCTGAGCGGCTTGGCCGACGTGGTGCCGAGGCCGGCGTATACGGCCACCGGCGAAGAGCGGGCCTGGGGCCGTCGGCTCGTGAAGCGCTTCGGCGTCACGGGGGCCTACGACGACCGCCAGTTCGTGGCTTCGGGGGCTGGGCCGTCGGCGCCGGTCATCAACGCCCGTACCCTGAAGGTCGCGCCCAAGAAGGTTCCGCCGGCGTTCCAGGGCATCGAACCGGCCAATGACGTCGTGGTGGCCTTCGGCTGGGCCACGGCCGAGTTCCTCGAGTCGGTCCTCGTGGTCAGCCAGGCCTGACAGCGCCCCGCCGGCAACCCCGATGGCGAAGACCCCCAACGCGGCGCCGGTCCAACGGGCTGTTGGACCAACGCGGTGTGGGCCCTACGCGGTGCAGCACGACAGCGGTGCAGCACGACAGCGATGCTCAGTGCTGGGCGAAAAGCGCGCTCACGCCAGCGAAGCCGGCAGGCCTGTGCGTCGCCGGACGTTGCGGGCCAGCACGAGCAGCGCCCATCCGCCCGAGGCGAGCGCCAGCGCCAGCGAAGCCGTCCGTGTGGTCTCCACACCGGTGAACGCCAGATCATTCGACGCACCGGGCGCGGCCAGAGGCCCAACTGCCGGGGCGGATCCTTCACCCACCGGTGGCCTGGGCATCACGTTGGTGACCCGAGCGGTCCTCATGGTGTCGCCGCCGATGGTGACGGTGAACGCCGACGTGTCGGCGGGAAGCGTCTGCGCCGGCGCAGCATCGACGGCCACGGTGCTCGACACGGCCCCAGCCCTGTCTGTCTCGGTGATCGTGCAGACGGTCCCCCCAGGCAACGGGGTCGCGAAGACGTGGCTGGCGGGGACGACGCTGACCGGATCGGTGTCGACGACGAAGGTCGCGTCGCTGGCCGCGAGGGAGATGCCAGCGCACGACGCCGTGAACGTGAACGGCCCGGTGCCGGTGCCCTCCGTCGTGGCCATGGCGATGGTGAGCGCCCCGAACCGGAGCGGCGCCTGGCTCTTGGCGTTGGTGAAGGTGACCCCCGCCTCTCCGCCGCTGGGGACGACCACGGTGGTCGTCGGCCGTCCCTGAGCGTCGGATCCTCCCGGTGGCGCGACCGAAATGGCCTCGGCGTCGCCCGAGCCGATCTGGCTGACGACGCACAGCGAGCCGGACGGGAGCGGTCCCGAACGCCAGGGATGGTCGGGGTCGAACGCGGTCCCCGATTCTGCGCCGGTGCTCACCGGTCGGCCTTGGAATGAACAACTCGCGGCCACCGTGAACGGCCCGGTGACCGGTCCGGCGAGCGCCACCGTGGCCGTGATCGCTCCGGCGGGTGGGAACGCGTTGTCGAAGTTCACCGACACCGTCTGGTTGTTGGCGATGGTGACGACGGTCCCGTTCGTGGGCACGCCCGCCGGTCCCGGAGGGGAAGCGGTCACCGCTTGCGCGCCGGCCGTCTCCGACTCGGTGACGAGGCACACGGCCGACGCAGGCAATGGCTCGGACACCCAGGCTGCGGCCGGGTCGAGCGGGATCTGCGTGACGGCGTAGACCAGAGCCGCTCCGAGCGAGCACGAGACGTCGGCGCTGAACCGACCGGTGGCCGGGCCGCCGCTCACGGTCGCGCTGAGCTGGAGACGGCCTTCGTAGCGGTTGGTCACCACGACCCGCGGGTTCTCTCCGGGAGCGAACGTGATCGTCCCCCCACCGGTGACCTCCACGGTGGCTGCGGAGTTCGGACGGCCAGGAGTCCCGGGGAGCTCGGCGACGGTGTAGGTGCCGGCGAGGAGACCCTCGAAGACGTGCTGGAAGGCGCCAGCGCCGGCGTCGTCATCGGGGAGATCGTGCGTGGCGACGACACTGGAGCCGATGCGGATCTCGATCGTGTAGACCTCGCCCGGGCCCGGGTTCCCGACGAGCAGCTTCTCGACGGTGATCGAGCCCCGGTTCGTCTGGAACACGGCGTTGGCAAAGGCGGTGACCGAGGTCGAGACGGTCGAGGCCTGCATCAGCCGCTGGTGATCGGTACTCGAGTCGACGGCCTCGAACACCCGCCCGGAGGCCACCGCCGCTCGGGCGGTCGTGGCGCGCAACCCCACGGTTCCCACGCCGTTGTTCGGTCCGCCCATGAGCTTGACGCACACCTGTGATCCCGGCGTCGTGACCTCGGTGACCGGGGTGGTCGCGTCGGTACACGAGACGATCGTTGCGTCACCACCGGGATTGGTGCCGGTGACCGTCAGCTCGGTCGGCGCCGCCCAGTTGGCTCCGTCGACGGTGAACGCGATGAGCTGGCCCTCGGCCCCGCTGGCCTGTGCCGGCGTGAAGGCGAGGCTGGGCGGCGGTTGCGGGGCCACGTTCGCCGGGTCGGCGGCCGCGGCGAGGATCGAGTCGTACAGGGCCACGGTGGCCGGCGCCGTGGCCGACGGGTCGAGGGTGAATCCCGCCGTGATGTGCCAGATGGCGGCCTGGACCGCCATGACCTCGACATCGTCGGTGTATCCCTGGTCGGGCCCGTGCGAGCGGAGAATGGACGCCACCGTGCTCAGGGCACCTGCCGGGATCGGCGTGTCGCTCCAGGCTGCCTCGTCGTAGGGAACCCTGAGGACGAGCTCGCGGTCGAGGTCGAGCCCGTAGGCGAAGCCCGACGTGCCGTCCGGGAACCGGACCGTGACGAGGCCGCCCACGAACTGGGTGACGCCGGGCACGCGCGGCGTCGTGCCGGCGATCGCGCTGAGGGTTCCCCCGGTGGGCTCGAGCGTCGCCGAGGCGAACGCCTGCGGCGCCCGGGGCACGGTGCTGAGCGCGAAGACTGCGGCCAAGGCTGCCGCCAGCCCCGTGGCGCGTCCCAGGCGTGAGGTGAGCCACGGAGGTCGAGCGGCTCCGTGTGGCGCTCCCGCAACAGTTCGTGACCCTGATCGACCATGTCCCACATTCGTCACACTACTCCCAATGGCACCATCTCGCGGGTTGTGGCCGCGCGGGCACGCTCCGCTTGGTGGCGCGGGTCTTGCGGTTCAGCGTGGGTGCGATGGCGCAACAAGATTCGTGGTCGTGGCGCCGCTCTGACGGGCATGCCAGGCGACCTCGCCGATGATGCGGGCGCTCACGGATCCGGACCCTGTGCCGGAGGACGACGACCCCACCGGCTCGATCAGGAGGTGACGATGCTCCGCGGCGAGATCAACCGTGAGCCACGCCCGGGAGGGCAGGTCGTGGCCGAGAAGCATCACGACCTCGGCCGGGCCCAACTCGACGAGCATCGCGGCGGCCGTCTCGAAGGACGGGCCGACCGGGTGCACCAGGCGGGCCGGGAGCCGACACGGAACCCGTTCAGGCTCCATCCCGGGCCGAACCGGATGGCGCTCGGATCGGGCCTCCGACGGCTGCGGACGGTCCGAGCCGAGCGGCGGCTCGACCGGTGGACGCTCGGCAGAACGGAGCGATCGAGCTCGGCGTGGCGAGGTCCAACCCAGGGCCTCGATGCGGTGTCGGTCGAGCATGGTGATGGCGTCGAAGCGGGCACGGGCCGTGATCCCCTGCTTCTGACCGAACGCGCTACCGACGAGGGTGGCCAACACCACGAGCGGCGGGTCGAAGTCGATGACGAGGGCGACGGGTTCGGGCGCGAGCAGATGCTCCGGGGAGCGGCTGGGGGGCGTCGGAACCGTCCAGCGCAACCCCCGGGCCGAGATGTCGGTGGCGACACCGTCGAGCGTCCTGCCCGACTCGAGCCCGAAACCCCGGACCCGGTCCGAGAGCTCGAAGCGCGGAGCCTCGCGCCGCTCGACCTTGGCGATGCCCTCGATGGAGATCGTCAGAACGGCGCCGTCGGCGCCCTCGTTGACCGATTCCACCGTGCCCAGGAACCGGGACTGGCGCTGGCCGATCGTGCCCACGATCACCACAGACGCTCCACGCTGGGGCAGTAGGCTCGGTCCCGCGACCCTGAGCTGAACGGCGCCCCAGCCCGATGTCTCCATCGAGCCGTGGCAGGTTCCGGGTTTCGGGCGCGAGAACCCCACGGTGACGGTGTCGCCGGTGAAGAAGAAGCGCGTCTCGAGTGTTCGGGTCACGGGGGAGGAATCGGCCTGGGGCGGCGGCGAGTTGAGCAGGCGCGTGCCGGGTGTCGGGCACATCGCCCATACCCCCGTCTGGGTCGTCGGGCCATCCGGGCCGGTATCGCTCCTCTGTGCGCTACGCGGTGACGGTGAACGTGGTGCTCATCCCGTTCTGGAAGTGTGACGTGAGTGCGTCCGACTCGATGTCGACGACGTTGCAGAGCAGGACGTAGGTGCCCGGCGTCAGGTCGAAGGTTCCGTCGCAGGACTGACCGGCTCCGAAGGCCTCGATCTCGCCGATCACCGATCCGGAGGAGGCCGCGGCCTCGTCGAACGAACCCTCGTCGAGCGTCGGCAGCTCGGCGATCGTGGCGGCGCGCACGACGACGACCTCGTGAACGCCGGGCCCGTCGTTCCGAGCGTTGAAGCGAATCGCTCCGGCAGCCACCGACGGCGGCTGGGCCACGATGGTGTACTCGGTCAGCTCGAGCTCGACGGTCGCGCTGGCCGCGGCCGCATCTCCGACCGGCACGCACGGCGCATCTTCGGCGGGTTCGCTGGCCTCGGCGGGTTCGCTGGCCTCGGCGGGTGCCGACGCGGCCGCTGAACCCGATTCGGCACCGGAGTCCTCGGTGGGGGTGATGTCGCGAACCCCGGCGCCGTCGTCGTCGCCGCAGGCTGCGAGACCGATCACGAGGCAGAGTCCGAGTAGGGCGGCGGTTCGGGAACGACGGATCATGACGACAACCTCCTGAAGGACGGGCTGGGAACACGGGGAAGCGTGGGAACGGACGAGTGCCCCGAGGGCGCCGAACAGCTTGGCACCGTCGGGGCTCGGGTCGGAGCCGATCGGCACCAGCCCAGCGCGGCGAGCGCGCCCACGACGAGCGTCCACGCCGCCGACAGCCCCACCGAGGTTGCGCTGCGATGGCGGAGGTCGGGCAGGGCCAGGCGCCAGATCCGGTACGGGGGGAACTCGGTACGAGCGAAGTCGATGATCAACCGGTGGTGGCCGCCGAGCACCTCGGCGATCTGCCACATGAACGCGGCCACGCCCACGAAGCCGAGGATCCCCACGGCGACGATCCGGGCCCTCGTGGTCGCGGGCTCCGACATGCCGCCCACCCAGCACGCCAGCGCCAGCACGGCGCAGGGGACCACCACCACGACCTGGCGCCCCGGCCACCACCAGCCGTGCATCGTGAGCGCGACCCACGTGGCGTTGGCCCACCCCGCGGCGAGCGGCACGACGAGAGCCAACGCCCGCACCCGTTCCCCGGCCTCGTCACGAGCGAGGCCGGCGTTGAGGTTGGGGCCGGAGACGGGCCCCGTCGGGTGAGCGCCCGAGACGGCGTGACGGGTGATCGCGGCCAGGGCCGGGACCATCAGAAGGAAGACGGGGGCCCAGGCGAGGAGACCGAACTCCCGATCGACCAGCAGGCCGACGAGTCGTTGAGACCGGCCCAGGAGATTGGGATCGCTCCCGGCCACGGTGAGCTCGCCGCCTCGGAAGTGCGTCCCCGACGCGTAGGGAGTGAGGCCCCCGTAGATCGCCTGGTGGACCACGGCGAAGACGACGCCGGCCGATGCGAGGACGATGGCCGACCCCACCAGAGCTCGGCGCCGCGACTCGCCGCGCAGCCGCCATCCGGCCACGCCCGCCAGCGCCACCGCGACCGGTGCGTACTTCACCGAGAGCCACGGCAGAGCGACGATCGCCCCCATCGAGGTCGTGATCCCCATACGCCGCATGGGTCCGGTGATCGCGGCGACGGCGATGGCGACGGCCAGAGCGGCCACGATCTCGGGATAGATCTGCGTGCCGTACATCGCCAGCGGGGCTGCCAGCGACGATGCGCCCACCACCAGCACGGCTGGTCGGAGTCGAGCCCCGAACCGGGTGACGGCCGTCCATGTCGTCACGGCGGCCAGCAGGCCGGCCACGAGCGCCAGCACCACCTTGGCTCCGAGCCATCCCCCGATGGCCACAGGGATCGCCAACAGCGCGGGCAGGAGCGGATCGTGTGGCGAGATCGCCGTCCCGTCGGAACGGAGCGTCTCCTGGCGGGGCAGGTCGACCTCGTGGAAGGCCAGGAAGCGTCCCTCGACCCGCTCGTCGGCGATGTTGAGATCGCCGTCCTCGAACAGGCTGATCGCGCTCAGCAGGTACTGCGGCTCGTCGGCGGTGGTTCGGGTGTTGTACGTGGCCCGGGCACCGATGCCCGACGCGCACCACACGGCCGTGAGGATCCCGAGCGCGGTAGCGAAGCGCAGGACCTTCCGACCCGACGGATGGGGGCGCCGGTTCATGGAGCCTGCTCGGGTGGGCTCTGCGGACGGATGACGAGCAGCCAGGTGAGCAGCCCCGAGACGAGGATGAGCAGCAGGCTCCGGAACCCGGCCCGGGCGTAGAGGGTCTCCTCGGCGAGCCCGTAGATCTCGGTCGCCAGCGTCGAGAACTCGATCGGCGCGAGCAGGCGGGTCGCGGGGAGCTCCTTCATCACCGACATCATGACCATGCCGAACCCCGTCGCCAGGCCAGGGAGCACGAGCGGGCCGTCGATCGTGCGCAGGCGCCGCCACCGGCCGGCTCCCAACGACCGGGCGGCATCGTCGAGGCGGCGAGGCACGGCCGAGACCGCGACCTGGCTGGCGCGTAGGGCCTGAGCGCCGAAGTGCACCACGTACGCCAGCACGAGCATCGGGAAGGTCTGGTAGAGCGTGGCGCCGACGCTCGTGCGAAACGTCCAGGTGACGATCGCCAGCGCGATGACCAGGCCGGGCAAGGCGAATCCCGCGGTGACGACCACCGATGCCGGGGCGCTGGCTCGGGAGCGGTACCGGGCGGCCAGGAAGGCCAGCGGCAGCACCAGCGCCACGGTGACCAACGCCGCGATCACCGAGACCCAGGCCGTGTTCCAGGCCTCGGTGGCGACCCCGGCCGAGCCCACGCCGGTGCCGCTGATGCGGTCGCCCGTCAAGCCTCGGCTCGTCCAGAGGCCGAGGACGGCGATGGGCAAGAGCAACGCCAGGGTGACCACGGCGGCGACGAACGCGGTGGCGAGAGGCTTCCAGCGCCGCAGCGCCGCCGGCCTGATCGGAGCCGTCGAGACCGCCTCGAACGCCATGCGGCGTCTGGTGATGATGCGCTCGGCCGACACGCAGATGAGCGCCAGGAGGCCGAGCACCAGGCTGTGGACCGCGGCCGCGCTCTGGTCGATGAGCTTGGCGGCGTCGATCTCGGTGGTGAGCGTGTGGTAGTCGAGCAGCTTCACGGCGCCGAACTCGCTGAGCACATAGAGAAACACGATGAGCGCGCCGGCCCAGATCGATCCGGCAGCCTGGGGGAGCACGACCGTGCGGAACACCGCGAAGGGGCCACGCCCCAACGCCCGGGCACCTTCCTCGATCGAGATCGGCACCGCCCGGAGGCGGGCGGCGACGGGGAGGTACACGTAGGGGAACGTGAGCAGGGTCAAGACGCTGAACGCGCCGGTGAAGCCTCGAACCTGGGGCATGGTGTCGATACCGAGCGGCTGGAGCGCCTCGACGACCAAGCCGCCCGGGGCGAACGCCGCCAGCAGGGCCAGGCCCCCCACGAACGACGGAACCACCAGCGGCAGGGGCAAGACCGCGGCCCAGATCCGTCGCCCGGGAAGGTCGGTGCGCACGACCAGCCAGGCCAAGCTGGTTCCCAGGACCGTCGCGGCGATGGTGACGGCGGCCGCCAGCACCAGCGTGTTGCGGATGGCCGTCTGCGTGATCTCGTCGCGCAGAACCTGGCCCAGGTCGGCGCCGAGTTCGACGTTGCGCCACACCAGATAGGCGAACGGGGCCACGAAGACCAGGGCCACGCCGACGGCGATGGCCACCAGGAGGCGCGGGGGCCGTAGAACGGATCGGCCGGCACGGGCCGCGGTCTGGTCGAGCAGCGAGGTCACGGTGGCGTCGTTGGCGTCGTTGGCGTCGTTGGCGTCGTTAGCGTCGTTAGCGGCCCAGGCCGCTCTCGCGAATCATGGCCGCGGTGGCTTCGAGCCCTCCTCCAAGCGCAGCCAGGTCGCCCTCGGGGCCGACGATGCTGGCCAGGGGCTGGTTGGCCAGCTCGCCCGTGGGCGCCACGCCGGCGGCCAGCGGGTACTCGAAGGTCTGCTCGCTGAAATAGGTCTGCGACTCGCCGCCGAGGAGGAACTGCAGCAGCGTCTCGGCGGCCTCGGGCTGGTCGGACGTCGCCAGCACCCCTCCGGCGCTCACCAGGATCAGCTTGCCCAGGTCGGCATCGGCGAAGAAGTGGTTGGCGACGGGGAGGTCGGGGTTCTCCCGCCGGGCCTGGAGCGCGTAGTAGTGGTTGACGAGCCCATAGGAGATCTCGCCCCGGCCCACGGCCTCCACGATCGCGGCGTTGCTGGCGTAGTTCTGGGCGCCGTTGGCGGCTAGGCCCTCCAGGAACGCCAGCACCTCGGCGTCGCCCAGGCGTCCACGGGCGGCGGTCACGAAGTCTTGGAACGAACCGTTGGTCGAGGCCACGCCGACCTTGTCGCGATACTCCGGCCCGGTGAGCTCGAAGATCGACTCGGGCAGGGAAGCCGCATCCACGAGGTCGGTGTTGTACACGAGCACCCGGACCCGGCCCGTGAGCCCGACCCAGTGCCCGTTCGGGCTCTCGAACCGATCCTCGACCAGCCCCAGGGTGGCTTCCGAGAGCGGGGCCAGACGTTGCTCGCCGGCGAGGTAGCCGATGGCGCCGGGGCTCTGCGAGATGAACACGTCGACCTCGGAGCGGTCGCCCTCGGCATCGATCACCAACGCCAGCTCGGCCGAGTCGCCGTAGCGAACGCACACGTCGATGTCGCTCTGCTCGTTGAACGAGTCGAGGATGGGCCCGATGAGCGGCTCGGTTCGACCGGAGTACACGGTGAGGCGACCGTCGCACGCATCACCACCTCCACCGCCACACGCTCCGAGGGCGCTGGCGAGCATGACGATCGCCAACGGCGCGATCGTTGCGGGACGGAGCACGGTCCTGAGTCGCATCATGTCGTCATGGTGACAGATCGCGACGGGTCTTGTAAAGTACACCTAACCAAAGTTGACGCCGACGTCAGGTAGTCGGGTCATCCGTACGGAAGGGTTCGTTGATGGCGCCACGACTCCGCTTGGTGCACCCGGTGATCGACGGCTCCGGTCAGGGTCCGTCGTCGGCGGGGCCGATCGTGCTCTTCCTTCCGGCGTTCGACGAGGAGGAGGCCGTCGCCGGGGTGATCGGCCGGGTTCCCACGACCGTGTGCGGGAGGCCGGTGCGCTGCCTCGTGGTCGATGACGGCTCCGGTGACGCCACCGCCGAGCGCGCTCGCGCGGCCGGGGCCGAGGTCGTGTCGCTCGGGGTGAACTCCGGTCTCGGTGCCGCGGTTCGCCGGGGGTTGCGTGAAGGCGTTGATCGCGGGGCCAGTGTGGTGGCGTTCTGCGACGCCGACGGCGAGTACGCCCCCGAGGAGCTCGAGCGCCTGGTGAAACCCATCCTGGCCGGCCGGGCCGACTACGTGGTCGGTACCCGCTTCGGTGCCGGCCGCCCGTGCCACATGCGGGCCCATCGGTGCCTGGGCAACACGCTGCTGACCCGGTGGCTGGCCTTCACGGTTCGCCGCCCGATCACCGACGGCCAGACCGGCTATCGGGCCCTCTCGGGGCGCGCAGCGGCCGAGGCGTGCATCGCCCACGACTACAACTACGCCCAGGTGCTGACCATCGACCTCCTCGCCCACGGTTTCCGGTACGAGGAAGTGCCGATCTCGTATCGCTTCCGCACCACGGGACGGTCGTTCATCCGCGTCGTCCCGTACCTGCGCAACGTCGTGCCGGCCGTGTACCGGCTCGTCAACCGGCGTCGGGAAATCGCCGCGCCCGTCGCCCTTACCGGATCTTGCGGCGACCGCTCAGTCGTCGACGACGTGGGAGGCGAACGACCGTTGGGCCGCGTTCCAGCGGACCGGGTCGATCCGGCCGGTGTGATCGAGCGCGTCGACGGCCGCCCAGCCCGAGGTCATGGCGTGGTGCGAGTTGTCATGTGCGAACAGGCCCTGACGTCCGAACGAGACGACGTTCGCCAGGCCGGTGATCCAATGTTCGATCTGGGCCAGCGCTTGCGGGTAGGCGAGGTCGTAGATGGGGTAGACGCTCGGCGCCCGTTTCACGGCGACCTCGACCGGGCGGATCGACCCCAACCCCGTCCGGCCGATCTCGTCGACGATGTGGCCGGCCAGGTCGTCGGCTGAGGCCGTCCACGTCTCGTCGCCGACGGCGCACGGGATCTCGGCGCACAGCACGGTCGTGGCCAACGGGTCGGACGGGCTGTCGCGATAGTTCCTGGGCTCGGAGATCCGACTCGCGCGCGACCCCGGTCCGGGGAGGTAGTGCGCGTCGAACTCGCTGAAGCGGGGCTGGTCGAGGACGAGGTACACGAACGTCATGGCCCGGGAACGCAGGCTCGACGCCGCGTCGCTGACGGCTCGGGGAACCTCGGGTGTGCGAAGCAGGCGGGCGAGGGTCGTGAGGGGGATCGTCGACCAGAGCTGCGCACCCATGGCCAGTGGCGCGTTCACCCCGTCGAGGCGCACGCCGGTGCTCGAACCGGTGCTCGAACCGGTGAGCGGGCCCGGATCTGCCCCGAGGTGCACGCCGGTGATCTCGGCGTCGAAGACCAGTCGGGCCCCGGCCTCGGTTGCCGCCTCGGCCAGGCGCTCGCAGATCTGGCCGAAGCCCCGCCGGGGGTACCAGAACGCCGGGGCTTCGCGACCCGGTCGGGCCGCGGCGACGACCCGAGTGAACAGGGCCCGTCCCGAGGGCGTGGCGATCCGCCGACGGGCCAGCTCCGGATGGAGCTCGTCGGGGCCCAGACCCCAGAGCTTCCAGGCGTACGGACCGTAGAGCTCGTCGAGCATCGTGGGGCCCAGGCGGACCCGCACGGCCTCGGCGAAGGTGGCGGGCTCGGCGGTGGACGGGGTCCGGGCGGCTCGGGCTCCGATGAGGTCACGGCCCAGGCGGGCGGCCAGCCCGGGCCGGGTGTGGGCCAGGAGATCGAAGGGGCGCAACGGAAATCGCAGCCAACGTCCGTCGATGCGGATGCGACCGTTGCGGGACCGGCGTTGCAGGTCGGTCCCGAGCAGGTGCTTGAGCAACGCCATGATGCGAGGGTCGGTGGAGGGATGGAGCCGGTGCGAGCCGTGGTCGACCAGCACCCCGGCCACGTCGAAGCTGGCCGCCAGCCCTCCCGGGTGCGAGCCCCGTTCGAGGACCACGACCTCGTGGCCCCGGATGGCCAGCTGGTACGCCGCCATCAGCCCGGCGGGCCCGGCGCCAACGACGACATGCTGCGCGGAATGGGCCATCGTGACGGGCGTCATCCACCGGGGGGGATGCCGGGGAGGGCAGGGGCCCGCCGGCACTGGCTCAGCGGAACCAGATCTTCTGGTGGTCGCGACTCATCGGGTGCACGAGCAGGGCGACGAGCGCGATGTCGAACATCAACCCGATGGGATTGAACTTGAGCGACGAGAACAGGCCACTGGGATGGAAGGGGATGAACAGGAAGGGGAGGAAAGCGGCGATGAGCGCGACCACGTAGCCCCACTTCTTGGAATTGGCCAGCCCGATCGCGGCTGCGGCGTAGAGCGCCACGAGGGGCAGGCTGAACGCGAGCAGAGCGAACACCCCCCGGGCGTAGAGCAAGAAGGTCGCGATCTGGAGGGTTTGGGGGTGGTGGGGGTCGAACCACCGGAAGTCGTTCACGGGGCCATTCTGGCCGATGGACGGCGGCGCGGAGGCGCAACCACGGTGCCGGTGCCGATGTCGTCGCGCTCGCGCCACCGGAGCTGGCCGCAGGCGGCGTCGATCGACACGCCCCGATTGCGACGGATGGTGGCGTTGACGCCCCCTCCGACGAGCCGGCCGGCGAAGCGCTCGATGGTGTCGCTGGTGCTGGCCCGGGCGACCAGACCGGCGGTTCGGTTGTAGGGGATGAGGTTCACGTGCGCCCCGGTCGAGGAGAAGCGGCGGAGCAACGCCGCCAGGGCCCGGGCGCACTCGTCGGTGTCATTGACACCGTGGAGCATGGTGTACTCGAACGTGATCCGTCGTCCGCGGGCCGCGGCGAACTCGCGGGCGGCGTCGAGCAGCTCGGCGATGGGGTAGCGCCGGTTGAGCGGCACGATGGTGTCGCGTATCTCGTCGAAGGGAGCGTGGATCGACACGGCCAGGGTGACCGGCAGGTCCTCGGCCGCCAATCGCCTGATCCCGGGTACGACCCCGACGGTGGAGATCGTGAGATGCCGGGCCGAGAGCCCGAGATCGCCGTGGAGGCGCTCGACCGATGCCCAGACGGCGTCGTAGTTGGCCAGCGGTTCGCCCATCCCCATGTACACCACGTTCGAGACCCGTTGGGGGCTCTCGTGGGTGGCCCGCAGCACCTGCTCGACGATCTCGGCGCTGCTCAGGTGACGCTCGAACCCGGCCTGCCCCGTGGCGCAGAACGTGCAGGCCATGGCGCATCCGGCTTGGGAGGACACGCACACCGTGGCCCGTCCCCGGCTGGCGTCGCGCTCGGGGTAGCGCATGAGCACGGTCTCCACCTGGGCGCCGTCGGAGACGCATTCCCACAGCCACTTGACCGTGAGGTCGTCGTCGGCCACCGACCGGGCCCGCTCCAGCAACGCCTCGGGCAGCGCAGCCTCGAGGCGACCCCGGAGCGCCGTGGGGAGGTCGGTGAGATCGGCCAGGCGCGTTCGCCGGCTCCAGAGCCCGTCCCAGAGCTGGTCGGCCCGATAGCGAGGCTGGCCCGCGTCGGCGATCAGCGCGTCGATCTGCGCTCGGGTGGCGCCGTAGCGAGCGGGTGGACGGGTTCCGGCGGTCTGAGCGGGGGTTCCGGCGACCGCGGCCTTGTCGGCGGCGGCGGGGGTTGCGGCGGCGGGCGGCTCGACGGCGGTGCTCATCGCTCGTAGGCGCGGTTGCGCACGATCACCGTGAATCCGATCGACTCGTAGAGGCCGACGGCGGCCCGATTGGCGCCGTCGACGTAAAGGATGCCCCAGGGCCAGCCCTGGCCCGAGATCGAGTCGAGACCGGCCACCGTGAGGGCGCGCCCCAGGCCCAGGCCCTGGCGTGACGGGTCGACGCCGATGGCGTAGATCTCACCGGCGTCCTCGTCGGGCTGGATCTTGGTCCAGCAGAACCCGGCCAGGCCGTCGTCGTCCCAGGCCAAGAGGAACCCGGCGGGATCGAACCAGGACTCGGCCATCCGACGCTCCAGCGTGACCTGGTCGTAGGCGCCCTGCTCGGGATGGTCGGCGAAAGATCGCGCGTTCACGGCCAGCCAGGCCTCGTCGTCGATCCCGGGCCGGAAGGCCTCGACCCGCACGCCAGCGGGGAACCGGGGCGCCTGGGCTGGCGGCAGCGGCAGCGGGCAGCGCATCTTCAGGAGATCGCGACCGACCCGCAACCCGCGGCTGGCTGCGAGGGCATCATGGTCAGGCTGCGCGTCGTACACCCACCAGTGCACCGCGCCGTCGAGCTGCGCCAAGGCCTCGTCGAGCAGGCGGGGCCGATGGGTCGGGCCGGTCACGATCTCGAGGCCCCAGCTCGTGTCGGCGCCAGCACCGTGGCCCGACGCGTGGGCGTAGCCCACGATCGCCGGCTCCGACGGGCTGCCGCGCTCCGACGGGGTGCCCGGCGCGGCAGGTGGTTCCGATGCCGTCAGGACGATCCCGAGGCTGGCCCCTTGGGGCCCGCGGTGGACGTCGATGGCCTTGTGCTCGCTCAGGATTCCCATTCCGCTGATCTCGCCCGCCGCGAGAAACGCGACCAGGGCCGGGTGGTGGGCAAGGAGCGGCGCTGGACGGTGCACGGAGCACGACTCGGTCACGGCACGAGGGTATCGGGCCGGATCGCCGACGCCCTGCCGGGGTCGAATCCGCTCAAGTGGGCCCGCTCCGGCGTCGAGGCCTCCCCGGATGGATCGTGCACATTGCCGGGCTCTCACCCGTTTGTCGGGGCGCTTCGCCACCGGAGCGCTCACCCTGCCGGGGCTCACCGCACGGGGGCTCACCGCACGGGGGCTCACCGTGCGGACGCTCGGGGTGTCGGCGTTGGTCACCGGCATCGTGCTCGCCGGGATCGCTCCGGTGTCGGCGATCCCGGGCCTCGATGACGATCCGTCGACCGTCGATCTCGTGGTGACGCGTCGGACGCTCGACGGCTCCCTGGCCTTCGACGTGGTCGAGATCCCGACGCTCGACGCCGAGCGCCGTTCCGCCGGGCTCCGGGCCCAGCCCGGTGTCGTCGCCGTCGCCCCGTCGGTGGCGTACGTCTCGTTGTCGATCGGCGGTCCCGTGGCCGCCACTGGCCCCTCTGGCATCCCCCAGTTCGAGGCGGCCGGGGTCGTCTCGGCCGAAGCCGGTGCCGCCGATCCGCGTCGGGCCGAGCAGTGGAACCTCGACCAGGTCGGTGCCGAAGGCGCATGGTCGAACGTCGACCCGAGCGGCATCGTGGTCGCCGTCATCGACACCGGGCTGCGAGCCGATCACGAAGACTTCAGCGGCGCCCGGGTGCTTCCTGCCGTCGACGCCTCGGCGTTCGTCGACGGTGCCGGCCGCTCGCCGACCGCGCCGGTCGCGGGTCGGGTCGGGGCAGCCTCGGATCCCCTCGGTCACGGCACCTTCGTGAGCGGGATCGTCGGCGCGGGCTTTCGCAACGGCCGAGGCATCGCCCCGGTCGCTCCCGGCGTGCAGATCCTGCCCATCACCACGTTCTCCGACGACGGGCTGGGCAGTTCCGAGGCGGTGGCGCCGGCGATCGTGTGGGCCGTCGACCACGGCGCCGACGTGGTGAACCTCTCGCTCGGCAGCGTGCACTCCGACCCCACGATGCAGGCCGCAGTCGTCTACGCCGAGTCGCGAGGTGTCGTGGTGGTGGCCGCGGCCGGGAACTTCGGCATGGCGATCCCGGTGTATCCCGCGGCGTACCCGGAGGTGCTGGCCGTCGCGGCGACCGACCGGTCGGGCCGGCGGTCGTCGTTCTCGGAGACCGGATCGTGGATCGACCTGGCGGCACCGGGCGACGACGTGGCATCGACCACGGTCGACGGCGGGTACGGGACCTGGCGGGGCACGTCGTTCGCGGCTCCGCACGTTTCGGCCGCAGCGGCGTTGGTTCTGGCGGCGCGGCCCCATGCCACGCCGGCCCAGGTGCGGGCTCTGCTCGTGAACCACAGCCGCGACGCGGGCGCTCCGGGGTTCGACGAGTTGTACGGGTGGGGCATTCTCGACGTCGGGGCTGCGGTGCGGGCCGCGTCACGGCCGTCGGGCGGATACCGCACGGTGACCCGAGCGGGTCTCGTCGAATCGTTCGGTGACCGCTTGGTGCCGGGCGACTCCGTTGCCGCCAGCAGCGGACCGCCCACCGTGTCGTCAGACGCCGGTGCGCTCGCTCCCGTTGGCGCGATCGTCGAGCCGGCCCGGGTCGTCGGGGCCGCAGCGCACGTCGGCGGCGGCTTCTGGATGGTCACGGCCGACGGGACGATTCGTGCGAGCGCCGGGGCGCCCCATCATGGCGACGCGGCGACAGCGCAGATGCGTGTGGTGGCGCCGATCGTGGGTGTGGCGGGGACGCCGTCTGGTGGTGGGTATTGGTTGGTGGCGTCGGATGGTGGTGTGTTCTCGTTCGGTGATGCCCGGTTCTTCGGTTCGTTGGGGGATCGACCCCTCAACGGCCGCATGATCGCCGTGACGGCGACCCCGTCGGGTGCGGGCTACTGGCTCCTCGGCGACGACGGTGGTGTCTTCAGCTTCGGGGACGCCACCTACCAGGGCTCCTCGGTCGAGCGTGGCCGTGCGGGGTCGGGCGGCGGCGCGGCCATTCTCCTTCCCTTCTGAGTCCTTCACTGCTGAGGCCTTCACTGTTGAGGCCTTCACTGTTGAGGCCAGCGCTGGGTGAGGCCAGCGCTGGGTGAGGCCAGCGGCGGGGCTCGTGTGATGAAGTAGCCCATGCCCCCTGAACCGTCGAGCCCGTCATCGAAGCAGCCCAGGTCGCCGGGTGCGAAACCCGCAGCCCCCGCGCCCAGGCCAGCGGCCTCGCCGGTGCGCTCGGTCAGGGTCAAGAAGCACCGCGAGTCGAAGAAGGCCAAGGGGGAACGGGCCCGCGAGATCGCCCGCCGGCTCTCGGAGGTGTACGAGGCGCACTGTGAGCTCACCCACACCAACCCCTACGAACTGCTCGCCGCCACGATCCTGTCGGCCCAGTGCACCGACGAACGCGTGAACATGGTGACCCCGGCGCTGTTCCGGCGCTATCCCGCGCCGGCCGATCTCGCCGTCGCCGATCCCGACGAGCTCGAGAGCATCATCCGCTCGACCGGCTTCTACAAGAACAAGGCCCGGTCGTTGCTGGGCATGGCCCAGGCGCTCGAGGATCGCTACGACGGCGAGGTTCCCACGGCCCTCGAAGATCTCGTCACCATCCCCGGCGTGGGCCGCAAGACCGGCAACGTGGTGCGCTCGGTCGACTTCGGCCTGCCCGGGTTGCCCGTCGACACGCATGTGACGCGCATCTCCCGCCTCTTGGCGCTCACCGAGCACACCGACGCCGTGAAGATCGAGCACGAGCTCGGCGCGCTCGTGCCGCCCGAGGAATGGGGACCCTTCTCGCTGCGGCTCATCCTCCATGGACGGCGGGTCTGCGTGGCCCGTCGCCCGGCCTGCGACCGTTGCCTGCTCGTCGATCTGTGTCCCGGCGCCAACCCGGCAATGGTCGCGCCAGCCTGAGGCCCGAATCGGCCCCGGAACCCGATGGGCTCAGCGCTCCATGGTGTGGAGGGCCCGCAGGGCGCGATCGACCGAGCGCCCAGCGGCCACGAGGCTGCGGTCGGCGTTCTCGAGGTCGGTCGAGACGCTCGTGTCCTCGCGGCTGCGGTAGCGGTCGGCGATGGTGTCGACCCGGCGCACCAGGTCGTCGAGCACGGCTCGCAGGGAGGACAGTTCGGCGGCGTCAGAGGAGGGGCTCACGGCACCGACGCTACCCGGCGAGGGTCCCGAGCCGGCGGTGGCTCGGGTACGCATGGCGCGGCTGTCGACGCGCTCACGGGTAGCGTCCGAACCACGGGGGCCGAGCGGCGGCCCCGACTCGGGACACGGAGCCAGCCATGGAGTTCGGGGTCTTCACCAACATGTACCACCCCAAGCATTGGCGCGATGGGCAGGTGCGGTCCGAGCACCAGACGCTCAAGAACGAGATCGACTACATCAAGCTCGCCGACCGGGTTGGTTTCAAGTATTCCTGGTCGGCCGAGCACCACTTCCTCGACGAGTACTCGCACCTCGCCGACTCCGAGACCTTCATGGCCTACGTGCTCGCCGTCACACAGCGCATCCACGTGGGCTCCGCCATCTTCAACATCACGCCGCCCGTCAACCACCCGGCCCGCATCGCCGAGCGGGTCGCCATGCTCGATCACCTCGGTGAGGGTCGCTTCGAGTTCGGCACCGGTCGGGGCTCGTCGTCGACCGAGGTGCACGGCTTCGGGATCGACACCATGGAGCGCACCCGCGAGATGTGGGACGAGACCCTGCCGCAGATCGTGCGCATGTGGGCCGAGGACGACTACTCCCACGAGGGCCGGTTCTTCTCCATGCCCACCCGCCGGGTGCTGCCCAAGCCCTACTCCGATCCCCACCCGCCGATCTGGGTGGCGGCCGGATCGCCGGGCACGTTCGAGAAGGCCGCCCGTCTCGGCATCGGCGTGTTGTGCTTCACGCTCGGCACCCCCGAGACCCTGGCGCCGCTGATCGAGGTCTACAAGCGCACCATCGAGCACGCCGAGCCCGTTGGCGGGTACGTGAACAACAACATCATGGTGACGGGCGACATGATGTGCCTGGCCGACGGCGACCGGGCCCGTCGCATCGTCGCAGCCAACAGGGCCAGCTACCACACGGGTCTGGTGTTCAAGTACCTCGACTCGTTCCCCCGGCCCGCCGGGTTCCCGGTGTGGCCGGACCTGCCGCCCGATCCGACCGTCGCCCAGATGGAGGTCGCGGCCGCGGCGGGGAACCTGTGCGTCGGCGATCCCGACGACCTGGCCCGCACCATCCAACGCTTCGTCGACATCGGCGCCGATCAGCTCACGTTCTCGTCCACCGTGTGCGACTACGACATGGACGTGATCACCGAGTCGTACGAGACCTTCGGGCGCGAGGTGCTGCCGAAGTTCGACCTCGACCCCGTCCACTCCACCACCCGCCAACGCGAAGCCCAGTGCGGCGCCTCCTACGGCACACGGTGACGGTCGTGCCGCCACCGGGCGCCGGGGGGGCCGGGGGGGCCGGGGGCGCGGGGGCGGGGCCGCCAACCCATCGAGCACCTGTCGCTGAACCGGGATGGTCCCCCTTCAGCGACAGGTGCTCGATGTTCCTCGGCGCGCTCGTGTTGCTCTCGTCGGCTGTGGTGCTCGTGAGCGAGATCGTCGCCACTCGGGTCATCGCTCCCTACGTGGGCATCACCCTCGAGACGATCTCGGCGGTCATCGGCTGCATCCTCGCCGGGATCTCGCTCGGGAGCTGGCTGGGCGGGGCGATGGCCGACCGCTGGCCGGCCCGCACCGTGCTCGTCCCCGCGCTCGGCATCGGGGGCGCGCTGCTGATTGCCTCGCCGTACATCGTGCGGGAGTTGGGCCCGGGCCGCACGGCGTCGAATCCGACGAGCGCGCTCGTGCTCACCCTGGCTGGGTTCCTCCTCCCGAGCATCGCCTTGAGCGCGGTCCCCCCGACCGTGCTCAAGGCCCTGGCTCAGGGAGCACCGCGCCTGGGCTCGATCGCCGGTGCCATGTCGGCCATCGCCACCGCCGGGGCC
This sequence comes from Actinomycetes bacterium, assembly GCA_031362415.1. Classification (GTDB taxonomy): domain Bacteria; phylum Actinomycetota; class Acidimicrobiia; order IMCC26256; family VFJJ01; genus VFJJ01. The sequence goes on from JANLSK010000190.1 coordinate 36,474, forward strand.
CTGCTCGGCAATTTCGGCGCCGGCTTCGTGCTCGTGGGCACGTTGCGCTCCGGGCAGATCCTCGTGCTGTGCGGCGCGGCCTGCCTGGTGCTCGCGGCGCTCACCGCACTGGTGCTCGGCGAACGCACCTCGGGTCGCATCGCTGTTGCCGGCGCGCTCGCCCTCGGTGGTCTCGTCGCCGGAGCCGGACTCGATGCTCGCCTGCCGTGTGGCAGCGAGACGAAGTACGTGTGCTTGAACATCGAGGAGGTGCGCCCCGACGTGTTCCTCGTGCAGAGCAACATCTACAACACCAGCCGGACCAACGTGGCCGACCCCTTCGACCTGGGCCTGTCCTACGCCCGTGACGTCGCTGCGGTCGTCGCCGCCCATGAGGTCCGTTCGCCCGAGGCCGGGGATGGTGGTCGCGGCGGTCCTCCGGCGTTCGGGTACGTCGGCGGTGGCGGGTACACGCTCCCCCTGCTGTTCGACGCGGCCTATCCCGGATCGTCGCACCTGGTCTACGAGATCGACGCCGACCTGGTGCGCGAGGTCACCGACGCGCTCGGGATCGACGATCTCGGCGAGCGGTTCCCCGTCCGCATCGGCGACGCCCGGGTCGAAATCGCCGACGCTGCTGCCGGGTCGTTCGACTACGTGATCGGCGACGCCTTCGCGGGCATCTCCGTCCCGTGGCACCTCACCACGGTGGAGTTCCTCGAGGACGTGAAGCAAGCGCTGGGCCCCGACGGGCTCTATGTCATGAACCTGATCGACTACGACAGCCACGATCTGGCCCGGGCCCAGGCCCGCACCATCGAGGCCGTCTTCGGCGAGGTCGTGGTGATCGCTCCCTCGTCGGTGTTCACGACATCCGACGGCATCGGTGAGAACATCATTCTCGTGGGCGGAACGGGACTTCCCGACGAAAACGCCTTGCGCGTCGAGCTCCGTGGCTTGGAGTCGCGCTCCGCCGTCGCCGCGGGCCGCGACATCATCGACGCCTTCATCGGCGACGCCACCCTCCTCACCGACGACTTCGCCCCCGTCGACCAACTCATCGGCCGCCGGTGACCGCCGGAGGCTGCGAATCGGAAGCCGCCCCCCGAGCAACTGCCAGTAGACCGCCACCCACGCGCGACTACTGGCAGTTGCTCGGGGTGAGCCTCGACGGGCCTCGGATGGGCCTCGGACGGGGGCAATGGCGGGATGGCGCACGGGGGGGTGCGAGTAGCATCCGGGGCTCATGTTGGCTCGTGTCGATCTCCGTTCCGGCCCTGGTGTCGCGCCCGATCTCGGGCTCGTGCTGGCGCGCCCAGGGGATGGAGCCGACGGCGCGGGCGAGCCCGGGACGGCAGGCCCGCTGGCTACCGTGCGGGCGATCATCGCCGACGTGCGCGAGCGTGGCGACGATGCGCTGCGCGACTACACCGCCCGGTTCGACGGGTGCACGATCGACACGATCGCCGTTCCCGCGGAATCTGTTGACGCGGCGGGCTCCTTAGTGCCGCAAGGGTTTCTCGACGCCGTGGCGTTCGCGGCCGGCAACATCAGGGCCTACCACGAGACTCAGCTGGAGTCGCCGGCAGCACACGGTCACGACGCCGAGCCCTACCGCCGCAACGGCGTGACGGTGCGGGAGCTGATCCACCCGCTCGACCGGGTGGGCCTCTACGTCCCGGGTGGACGGGCCGTGTACCCGTCGACCGTGCTGATGACGGCCATCCCGGCCCGGGTGGCCGGCGTGGAACAGATCGCGCTGTGCGTCCCGCCCGACCGTGCCGGCCTCGTGCCCGCTGCCGTGCTCGTGGCCGCCCGTGCCGCCGGGGTGAGCGAGATCTACCGGGTCGGTGGCGCTCAGGCCGTCGCCGCCATGGCCTACGGCACTCCGAGCATTGCCGCCGTCGACGCCATCTTCGGACCGGGCAACGTTTACGTGGCCCTGGCCAAGCGAGAGGTCGCCGGACGGGTCAAGATCGAGTCGAACGCCGGGCCGTCGGAGCTCGTGGTCATCGCCGACGGCTCCGTCCCGGCCGACTGGGTGGCCGTCGACCTCATGGCCCAGGCCGAGCACGGGCCCGACGGCGCTGCCGTGCTGGTCACGTGGAGCGAGACCGTTGCCGACGCCGTCGACGCCGCGCTCGAACGCCGGACGGCCGCCTCGGGTCGCCGCTCCGACATCGAGGCCACGATGCGTTCGTTCGGTCGGGTCGTGCTCGTCGACGGCCCCGATGAGGCAGTGGCCGTGGCCAACCATGTGGCGCCCGAGCACCTCCAGCTCATGTGCGCCGACGCCGAACGCCTTGTGCCGCTTGTGCGTCACGCCGGAGCTGTGTTCGTGGGCCCGTACTCGCCGGTGCCGGTGGGGGACTACGTGGCTGGCGTGAACCATGTGCTGCCGACGAATCGCAGCGCCCGCTTCGCCTCCGCCCTGCGGGTGAGCGACTTCCAGAAGCACGTGCACGTCGTGAGCCTCGACGAGGCCGGCCTGGCCGGGCTCGCCCGTCACGTCGAGGCCTTCGCCGCCGTCGAAGGTCTCGAGACCCACGGGCTCACCGTCAGCGTGCGGACGCGAACCGTGCCTGGGACCGAATCCACCACGAACGGCGAATCCGCCGCGCCCGCCGTCCCCGCCCCCGTCGAACGGAGCGCCTGATGGGCAACCGGCCCCGTCTGCGCGACGATCTCCGCGAGCTCGAGGGTTACCACTCGCCTCAGGTCGAGGTGGCCGTCCGGCTCAACACCAACGAGTCGCCCTACTCGCCACCGGCCGAGTTCGTCGCGGCGTGGACCGACGAGATCGCCCGCTTCCCCCTGCACCGCTACCCCGATCGGGGTGCCAACGCGCTCCGGGCCGGGCTGGCGGAGTCGTTGAGCCAACCTGCTGGTCGCCTGTTCTGCGCCAACGGGTCGAACGAAGTGCTGCAGACGATCATGCTGGCGTACGGCGGCCCCGGTCGACGGGCGCTGGTGTTCGAGCCCACGTACGCCCTGCACGCCCACATCTCCCGCATCACCGGGACCGGCGTCGTGGAGGGCGAGCGCGACGAGGTGTTCCGGCTCGATCCCGATGCGGTCACCGTGGCGATCGACGAGCACCGGCCCGACGTCGTGTTCTTGTGCTCGCCCAACAACCCCACGGGAATCGTCGACTCACCGGCCACGGTGAGGGCGGCCGTCGACGCGCTCGACGCCAACGGAGGCGGGCTCCTCGTTGTCGACGAGGCGTATGGCGAGTTCGCGCCGTGGTCGGCACTCGAGCTGGTCTCCGACGACGTGGCTCTCGTGGTCTCGCGCACGTACTCGAAGGTGTGGTCGATGGCCGCGGTGCGGCTCGGGTTCTGCATCGCACCGTCGTGGCTGGTCGACGATCTCGACAAGGTCGTTTTGCCGTATCACCTCTCGGTTCCCACCCAGATCGCCGGACGACTCGCCCTGCAGTGGGGCCAGGAGATGGCCGCCCGGGTCGAGGCTCTGGTGCACGAACGCCAGCGGCTGGTCGCCCGTATGACCGCCATCGGCGGGATGACCGTGTTCGAGTCGGGTGCCAACTTCGTGCTCTTCCGACCGGAGCCGGGCGCGGGCGGAGCTCCCACCGATGGCTCGAACCCGGTGGCCGACTCCGGTCAACACCTCTGGGAAGCCTTGCTGGGCAAGGGGGTGCTGGTACGCAACTTCGCCCGCTGGCCCCGAACCGACGGGTGCCTGAGGGTCACGGTGGGCACCCCCGAGGAGGACGATGCGTTCCTCTCGGCGCTGGAAGAGATACTGGAGCCATGAGACTCACGCCATGAGCGCACGTACTGCGGCTCCTCGGAGCGCATCCAAGACCAGGGAGACCAAGGAGACCAAGGTCTCGGCGTCGATCACCCTCGACGGTTCCGGCGCGGTCACGGTCTCCACCGGCATCCCGTTCTTCGATCACATGCTCGATCAGGTGGGCCGCCACGGCGGGCTCGACCTCTCGGTGGAAGCCGAGGGCGATCTCCACATCGACCTCCACCACACGGTGGAGGACGTCGGCATCGTGATCGGCACGATCTTCAAGCAGGCCTTGGGTGACAAGGCAGGCATCCGTCGGTTCGCGTCGTGTCTCGTGCCCCTCGATGAAGCTCTCGTGGAAGTGGCGCTCGACATTTCGGGCCGCCCGTTCCTCGTGTACGAGGTCGACGCCCCGGCCGAGCGCATCGGCACGTTCGACCCGCAGCTCATGGAGGAGTTCTGGCGGGCGTTCGTCCACGCGGCCGACATCACGCTCCACATTCGGTCGCGCTCGGGGCGTAACGCCCACCACGTGGTCGAGGCGTCGTGCAAGGCCGTGGCCCGAGCCATCCGCGACGCTGTCCGTATCGAGGGCTCAGCCGTCCCCTCCACCAAGGGCACCCTGTCGGCATGATCGCCGTGCTCGACTACGGCATCGGCAACCTGCGCTCGGCCGAGAAGGCCTTGCAGCGCTTGGGCGCCGACGCCCGGCTGATCTCCGATGCCGCCGAGGTCGTACGAGCCAAGGCCGTGGTACTGCCTGGTGTGGGGGCGTTCGGTCGCTGCATGCAGGAGCTGCGCGCCTCGGGGCTCGACAGCGCGGCCCTGGCCGCTATCGATCGTGGTGTGCCGTTCCTCGGTATCTGCGTGGGGATGCAGATGCTGTTCGACGGTTCCGAGGAGGCACCCGGTGTCACCGGGCTCGGCGTATTCGGCGGCATCGTTCGGCGCCTGTCGGACGGCGTCGTCTTACCGCACATGGGCTGGAACACGCTCACCATCACGCCCGGTTCAAGGCTGCTGGCCGGGTTGGGTGAGCAGCCGTGGGTGTACTTCGTGCACTCGTACGCCCCGGTGCCCACCGACCCCATGGTCGTGGCCGCGACCACCGAGCACGGCGGCCCCGTCGTGGCAGCCGTCGAGCGCGGCCCGGTGTGGGCCACGCAGTTCCACCCCGAGAAGAGCAGCACGGTGGGGCTGGCGATGCTGGCCACCTTCGTGGCCGCGGCGAACGGGGCCGCCGAGCCCGTTCGCGCCTGAGGCCAAGGGACCGAGCCCGATGGACCTGTACCCCGCGATCGACCTGCGCGCCGGCCGCTGCGTCCGGTTGCTCCGAGGCGACTACGACGCCGAGACGGTCTACGGCGACGAGCCCGTCGCCATGGCCCAAGGGTTTGCTGCAGCCGGCGCCCCGTGGGTGCACGTCGTCGACCTCGACGCGGCTCGCACCGGTGAGGCCGCGAACCTCGCGGCGATCGCTGCGATCTGCGCAGCCGTTGACGTCCCCGTGCAATCCGGTGGGGGAGTGCGCTCGGTCGACGCCGCGTCCCGGCTCCTCGATGCTGGTGTTGACCGTGTCGTCGTGGGAACGGCTGCCGTCGAGCAGCCGGCCCTCGTTGACGAGCTGTGCGCCCGCTTTCCCACACGAATCGCCGTGGGCCTCGACGCCCGGGGCCGTGACGTCGCCGTGAAGGGCTGGACCGAGTCGTCGGGGCTCGACCTGCTGGCGTTGGCCCGACGATTCGACGGGGCCGGCGTGGCGGCGTTGGTCGTGACCGAGATCGGGCGCGACGGCACCATGGACGGGCCCGACCTGGCCCAGCTCAGCGACGTGCTCGGGGCCTGCTCACTCGAGGTGATCGCGTCGGGTGGTGTCGGTTCGCTCGACGACCTGCGAGCGTTGGCAGCATTGACGATTGGCCAACGGACCCTCAGCGGCGCCATCGCCGGACGGGCCATCTACGAAGGGCGTTTCAGCGTGGCCGAAGGGGTGGCGGCATGCTCGCAGTGAGGGTCATCCCGTGCCTCGACGTCGATGCGGGACGGGTCGTCAAGGGTGTGAACTTCGTGGGCCTGCGCGACGCCGGCGATCCCGTCGAGCTCGCGTCCCGCTACGACGCCGAGGGCGCCGACGAGCTCGTGTTCCTCGACATCACGGCCTCGTCCGATCAACGCAGCACCATGGTCGACGTGGTCTCGCGCACCGCCGAGCAGGTGTTCATCCCCTTCACCGTGGGCGGGGGCATCCGCACCAACGACGACATGCGCACCATGCTACGAGCGGGCGCCGACAAGGTCTCGCTCAACACCGCAGCGGTGAACGACCCCGAGCTCGTGGAGCGGGGCGCCGAGGAGTTCGGCAGCCAGTGCATCGTCGTCGCCATCGACGCGCGCCGCCGGACCGACGGCACAGGCTGGGAGGTGTTCATCCACGGCGGCCGCACGGCGACGGGTCTCGACACCCTCGACTGGGCGGCCCGGGTGTGCGCGCTGGGTGCCGGCGAGATCCTCCTCACGTCGATGGACCGCGACGGAACCCTTGCGGGCTATGACGTCGAGCTGTTGGCGGCCATGCGCGACACGGTGCCCGTCCCCATCGTCGCGTCCGGCGGTGTCGGCACGCTCGAGCACCTCTACCACGGTGTCGTCGACGGCCACGCCGATGCCGTTCTCGCGGCGTCGATCTTCCACTTCGGCCAGCACACCGTCCACGAGGCCAAGGCCTACCTGGCCGAGCGCGGGGTCACGGTCCGGCCGTAGCGGTCCAGCACGAGCGGTCCAGCCGGCACCAACGGGTGGGGGCCTTCGCCCCTTTCTTCACCCGGGTGCGGCTGGTAGGTTGGGCGAGGATCCGCAGGAGACCTGCTGGAGACAGCGGTGCCCTGCAGTTCCAGAGACCACGCCAGCGACCCAACCACCAAGCGGGGAGAGGCCCATGTCCGGAGTGAACGGGGTGTTCGACGAGGGATTCCTGCGTCGGTATCGAGAGCTGCTCGATGCCGAGACCGCAGCCTTCGACGACCTGGAACACGCCTACGAGGAAGGCGACAGGGAACGCTTCGACCGGGATCTGGCCGACTGGCAGGCGGTGCTCACCACCAAGCGCGACTTCCTGATCCGGCGAGGCATCGTGCAACCCCTGGTGCTCGCCGACTCCACGGTCGGCTGAGCCGTCCAGGCCCGGCTGAGGCCGCCGGGGCCCGTCGCCCCGGCGGCGC
>JANLSK010000242.1:0-28179 GCA_031362415.1 Actinomycetes bacterium
GAACGGGTGGGCTGGCACGGGGTGTTCGGCCTGGCGCTGCTTCCGGTCACGGTGGCATGGATTGAGCCCGGATCGCCTTCCAACGCCACGGGCACGGATCGCCGGAGCGCCCTGGCCCGCCCGGCGCTGAGGCGACGGCCCCCTCGGCGGCTCTCATCCGGGCCCTGCGGGATGTCGCGGTGATCGCGGTGGGTCCGGTCTGTGCCGGCGAGCTACGCGACCTCGGTCTCGACCCGCTCGTCCCCGACCGCTCCCGCCTGGGCCCCATGATCAGGGTCCTCACCGAGCGTCTGGCGAGCCAGGCCCAACGAGGTCAAGCTCCGATGGCAGCGGGCCTGTCGATCCGAGGCTCGGTCATCGAGAGCGACGGGACCCGGATCGAGCTGAGCGACAAGGAGGCTGCGCTCGTGGCGGCCTTGAGCCGACGGTCGGGGACGGTCGTGAGCCGAGCTGCGCTGCTGGAGGCGGTCTGGGACCGGAACACGAGCGCCCACACGGTCGACGTGACCGTGGCCCTGCTCCGCCGACGTCTCGGTAATCTCGCCGGCCTCGTGGAGACCGTCCCCCGCCGGGGCTACCGGTGGAACAACCAACGGGTCTGAACCAGCACGACACCAGCACGACACCAGCACCACACCAGCACCACACCAGCACCACACCGTCACGAGACCGGCCGACGGCGTTCGTGGGGCTCAGCAGGGAAGGGGCAGCGGCGTCGGCACGGTGGGCTCGGGAGCCGCCTGGTCGAGGCGGTTGGCCGAGGCCAGTCTCGTCGTGAGCGTGAACGAGTCGTCAGCGCCCACGGCGCCCACGGCGCCACCGCCGGCGGCAGCGGCGTCGGCCTCCTCGGCGATGGGCCGGAAGTCCTTGCCCAGCACGACTTCCAGGTCGACGCCGGCGACTTCGAGGACGGGAACCACTCGACCCACGCCGAGATGGAACGCCACCAGCTCGGCCTTCTCCTCGGCGCCGTCGCGGCCCTCGGCGTAGCGGATCTCGGTTTCATCGAGACCGAACTCGTCGGCATCGGTGAGGTCGACCACCACGAAACCCTTTGCGGTGAGGAGATCGCCGCCGGCTCCAGCCAGCCCGGCCGTCCCGTCGCCGTTGAAGACGATGAGCCGCACCTCGCCCGGGGCCAGGTTGTTCGGCGGTGTGGGCGCGGGCGGAGCAGGCACGTCGTTGAACGGCGCCAGCGTCTCGGCCACGGCGTCGTCGTCGAAGAACAACACCGACGCCTCGCCGACCCGGCCCGACCGGGTGGGGATCTGGGTCATCACGACCTCGTCGGTGTTGATGGCCCGGAGGCTCTCGGCCAGGTCGAAGGCGTCCTGGAAGCGGAACCCGTCGTCGACGGTGAGTGACCGAAGGATCGTGTCGGCCACGGCACTGCCCTGGAAGGGGTTCGAGCCGACGCGCTCGAGCACGGTGCGGGCCAGGCGGCGGAGGAAATCCTGCTGACGGTTGATGCGCCCGAGATCGCCCGTGGGATCGGTGACCCATCGGCCGTCGACATACGACTGGAAGTGCCGAGAGCGCACCCAGGCCAAGCCCTGCTCGCCGCCCAGGACCTGGCATCCACCATCGATGTTCAAGCCCGACAAAGAATCGCGGGCCGGGTTGAACACGAAGACGGTGACCCCGCCGACAGCGTCGGTGATGGCGGAGACCGCGGTGAAGTCAACCTCGAGATAGTGGTGGATGGGAATGTCGAAGGTCTCCTGCACGGTCTTCACGACGGCTTCGCCACCCCGTGCGAAGGCTTCGTTGATGCGGCCGTTTCGGCCGTTGTCGAGCGTCACCCAGGTGTCGCGGGGGATCGAGACGACGTAGGCCGTGTCGCGTTCGGGATCGGTGTGCACGAGCATGATCACGTCGGATCGTTGACCGCTGACGAGATCCTCGTTGCCCACGTCGGGAGCGTCGAGCCCCTCACGGGAGTCGGACCCCACGATGAGGAGGTTGCTGGGATCGGAGTCGGCGACCGGCTTGGGGGTCAGCACTCCCGGGGTGAACGGGACCGTGGCCACGGTCTCGTTGAACTTCCTCTCGGCGTAGCTGCGGGCCGACAGCACCAGGCCGGCCGTCATCACGCTGGTGACGACGAGCGCGACGCCCAAGCGGCGAAAGAAGGTGCGGGAGCGCGCGCCACCGCCGTCCAGAGTTGGAGGCATGAGCCAACTGTACCGGTGGGGGCCTCCGGATCCGGGTCAGGGGCCCGAAGCGCGGACCAGGACGGACGTTGGGGCAGGGCCCCCGATGGGGCCATGATTTGGTCATGGTGGGGGCGCTGTGCGGGCGCTGTGCGACGACGGCCGATCTCACCCGAGACCCGGGCTCCGCCTCGCCTACCCTCCAGGCGTGCCTTCGCTGGGCCGGCTCCTCGCAGCACTCCCCCCCGACGCTGGTGTCGCCGTGGTCCGCGACGGCGCGGCGACGGTGGTGGCTGCGCTCCCGAGTGAAACCGTCACGGCAACGGGACGGGCGGCGCTGCACACCCTCGACACGCTCCGAGGCGGATGGTGGGCCGGCTGGCTCTCGTACGACCTCGGCCGGGCCGTCGAGCGGTTCCCCCAGCAGGCCATCGAGGATCGAGCGATCCCCGATCTCCACCTGTCGCGATACGAGGGACGCCTGGTCTTGGTGCCGGGGGCTCCGCCCCGCCTGGAGGGCCGGGGGCCCGGGCGGGATCTCCTCTCCCGGGCCCTTCGGGCAGACGCCGAGCCGCGCCCGTGCTCGCCGATCGGCGGCTGGGGATCGAGCCTCGACCACGAGGCGTGGACAGTGGCCGTAAACCGTGTGTTGGCGCACATCGCCGACGGCGACTGCTACCAGGTCAACCTGACCCGTCGGCTCACCACCACCCAGCCGGCCGATCCGCGAGCGCTGACAGCCGCGTTGTGGCGGGATCATCCAGCGCCCCATGCCGCGCTCATCGAGGCCGGCGCGCTTGCCGTCGTGTCGGCGTCGCCCGAACGGTTCCTCCGCATCGACGGTGACCTCGTGGAGACCAAGCCCATCAAGGGAACGGCGGCGTCGGCTCTGGTGTTGGCCCACAGCGAGAAGGACCACGCCGAGAACGTGATGATCGTCGACCTGGCCCGCAACGACCTGGGCCGAATCTGCGAGTACGGCTCGATCACGGTCCCTTCCCTGTGCACCGTCGAGGCCCACCCCGGGTTGCACCATCTCGTCAGCACAGTGCGGGGACGACTCCGGCCGGGGGTGGGCCTCGGTGCGGTCATCCGGGCCACGTTCGCCCCGGCGTCGATCACCGGCGCCCCGAAACCCCAGGTGATGCAGATCATCGAGTGCCTCGAACCGGTGCGCCGCGGCGTGTACTGCGGCGCCGTGGGTTGGCTCGACCTCGACCGGGGCCGAGCCGATCTGAACGTGGCCATCCGCACCTTCACGGTCGGGCCCCACGGCACCGACTTCGGCGTGGGCGCCGGCATCGTCGCCGACAGCCGGGCCGACGCCGAGTGGACCGAGACCGAGCTGAAGGCCGACCGCCTCCTGGCCCTGGCCGGGGCCGGCGCCGGGAGTCGATCGCGCCACCGCATGAGGTTGCCCGCATGATCGTGTGGTGCAACGGCGAACTGGTCGACGAGTCCGCCGTGCGCATATCGCCGTTCGATCACGGGCTCCTCACCGGCGACGGCGTCTTCGAGACCTTGGCCACCGTCTCAGGAGTTCCCTTCGCCTGGACCCGTCATCTCCACCGTCTGCACGCCTCGGCCGCTGGACTCGGGCTGCGCGGCCTCCCCGACGACGACGTGCTCCGCTCGGCTGCCGACGCCGTCATCGCCGCCAACCCGTCCCCCGGTGAGCTCCGACTCCGCATCACGGTCACCGGAGGCGACGCGCCGCCGGGCTCGGGGCGCGGCGACGGGCCGCCGCTGGTGTTGATGACCGCCACCCCCCTGCCCCCGGCGGCGCCCACCGTCGACGTCGCGCTGGCCCCGTGGCCCCGCAACGAACGGGGCCCGACGGCCGGTCTCAAGACCACGTCGTACGCCGAGAACGTGATCGAGCTGGCCTGGGCCCACGAGCGCGACGCCGGCGAGGCCGTGCTCGCCAACACGCTCGGCCGGCTCTGCGAGGGTACCGGTACCAACGTGTTCCTCGTGCTTGGTGACTCGGGGGACGCCGGGGGCTCGGGCGAGGTGGTCACCCCGCCGCTGTCGTCGGGCTGTCTCGCCGGCGTCACCCGGGCGCTGGTCGTCGAGATCGGCGGTGTCGTCGAGCGCGACATCCCTGCCTCGGCGCTCCGTTCGGCCACCGAGGCGTTCCTCACGTCCACGACGCGGGCCGTGCAGCCCATCCGCCTGGTCGACGGGCGCCCGCTGCCCCGGTGTCCCGGTCCCCGCACCCGCGGGCTGGCTCAGGCCTTCACCGACCTGGTCGCCCGCGACATCGACCCCTGACCCCGAGAAGAGCAGTGGCAGTCTCAGCGGAGGTGCACCACGTCGCCGGCGGTCACCGCCATCGTGGGGCCGCCCGGGGCGAGCTCCACGACGAGCCGCCCGTCGCCGCCCACGGCCACCGCTGTGCCTTCGACGGGGTCCCGGCCGGCCAGCTCCACCCGCACCCGCCGGCCGATGCTCACGCAGGCGTCCCGATAGTTGGCAAGCAGCTCGACCGGGCCACCAAGCAGCCCGAGCAGTGAGATCCGGGCCTCCAATCGGAACAGCCAGGACACCAGCAACTCCTCCCGGCTCGACGGTCGACCGTCGAGCTCGTCGAGCGCCACGGCGAGGTCGCGGACCTCGGGGGACACCCAAGCTCCGGCGAGATTGAGACCCATCCCGAGCACCACGGCGCCGGTGGCATCAGTCTCGGCGAGCAACCCGGCGAGCTTGCGCACCGGGCCGTCCCGCCCTTCGGAGCCGTCGGGGTTGCCGGGCCCCCAGACCACGTCGTTGGGCCACTTGAGACCGGGGCGCACCCCGGTCTCGGCGGCCACGGCCTCGCAGGTAGCCAAGCCACCGGCGATCGTCAGCAGGGGAACCACGTCGGGCGGCAACGCCGGGCGCAACAACACCGACACGAGCAGGGCCGAGCCCGGCGGGGCCAGCCACGAGCGGTCGCGTCTCCCGCGACCTGCGCTCTGATGATCAGCGACGGCCACGACCCCCTCGGGCGCCCCGAGCCGGGCGTGATCGATGAGCCACCGGTTCGTGGAGTCGACCTCGTCGAACCAGCGCACGTCGCGGAATCGGGTGCCCTCCAGGCGTTGGTTCAGCTCGCTCGTGTCCATCACCCGTAGGATACGGAGCCGTTCCGTCGGCATCGGCCCCGAGGTCAACAGGCCCGGGCGCTCCAGCACCATCGGGGGAGACACCGGCATGCTGCCGAGCAAGGTTCTGATCGCGAACCGGGGCGAGATCGCCGTCCGTGTCATGCGCACCTGCAAGGAGCTCGGCATCGGGACGGTCGCTGTCTATTCCGATGTCGATCGCGGGGCGTACCACGTGCGCTACGCCGACGAGGCCTACGTCATCGGCGGCGAGAAGCCGGCCGACAGCTACCTCAACACGCCCAAGATCCTCGAGGTGATCGAGCGATCGGGCGCCCAGGCCGTGCACCCGGGCTACGGCTTCTTCTCCGAGAACGCCGAGTTCGCCCAGGCGATCATCGACCTGCCCGGCGTGGCCTGGATCGGCCCGCCGCCGTCGGCCATCACGATCATGGGCGACAAGATCTCGTCTCGGCTCGCCGCCGATGCCGCGGGCGTGCTCGGCGTGCCGGGGATCAACGAGTCGATCACCGATCCGGCGGTCATCAAGGCCTTCGGGGAAGAGCACGGGTATCCCGTCGCCATCAAGGCGGCGTATGGCGGCGGCGGGCGAGGGATGAAGGTCGTCAACTCTGCCGACGAGGTCGAGTCGGCCATGGCCGCCGCCCAGCGCGAGGCCCAGAACTACTTCGGGCGGCCCGAGATCTATGTCGAGCGGTACCTGGCCCGGCCCCGGCACATCGAGCTCCAGGTGTTCTGCGACTCCCACGGCAACGCCGTGTGGCTGGGCGAGCGCGACTGCTCGACGCAACGACGTCACCAAAAGCTGATCGAGGAGTCCCCCGCCGCGCTCTTGTCCGACGAGCATCGCCAGGCCATGGGCGAGGCGGCGGTCAAGGCCGCGCTCGGCTGCGGGTACGTCAACGCCGGCACCGTCGAGATGCTCTACGAGAACGGCGAGTTCTTCTTCTTGGAGATGAACACCCGCCTGCAGGTCGAGCACTGCGTCACCGAGATGTGCGTGGGCATCGACCTCGTGGCCGAGCAGATCCGCGTGGCCATGGGCGAGCCCCTGAGCTTCACCCAGGACTCGATCGTGCGGCGCGGGCACGCCATCCAGTGCCGGATCAACGCCGAGGACCCGGCCCGGAAGTTCGCCCCCACGCCGGGAACGCTCACCCGTTACCGGGCGCCGTCGGGCTACGGCGTTCGCGTCGATGGCGGTTACGAGACCGGCGACACCATCTCGCAGTATTACGACAACCTCATCGCCAAGCTGGTCGTGTGGGGCGCTACTCGCGAGGAGGCCCGTCTCCGCATGATCCGGGCCTTGGCGGAGTATGAGATCGAGGGTGTCCACACCACGATCCCGGCGCACCAGTTGGTGCTGTCGACCCCCGACTTCATCGCCTCCACCCACTCCACCCGCTGGGTCGAGGACGAGATCGGCTACGACGCGTTCGCCACCGCCGCTGCTGCGGCTGCGGCTCCTCCCGCTTCCTCCGGAGCCCACGCCGGGGCCGACGCTGCCGGTGTGGGTGACGGTGATCCGGTGGCGCTCGTCGAGCGGACCGTGCCCGTCGAGGTCGACGGGAAGCGCTTCTCGGTCAGGGTCTGGCTCCCCGATCTCCCGGTCGTGGTGGCCGGCGGCGGGGGGGCGGCCGGAGCAGGAACGTCGGGCGCCAAGCGGCCCCGCTCCCGGGCCGGCTCCGGCGCAACCGGCGGTGGCTCGGGTACGGTCACCGCGCCCATGCAGGGCACGATCGTGAAGGTCAACGTGGAGGTGGGTGCCACCGTCGCCCTCGATGACACGCTGCTCGTGCTCGAGGCCATGAAGATGGAGAACTCCATCAAGGCCGAGATCGCCGGTGTGGTCAAGGAGATCAGGGTCAAGCCCGGCGACACCGTCGGCGGCGGCGACGTCCTCATGGTGGTCGAAGCCCCGGCTTGACCGACTGCGGCCCCGAAGGGCACCGTCCCTTTCGAGCCGTCCGTCCCTTATGTCCAATCCCGGAAATCGCGGTCGGTCAAGCCGGTCATAATTCGCTTGTGCCGCGCATCGACAGAACTCCCCTCACGTGGTGGACCGGGACGATCGACCTGGCGCGTCCCCTCGTCGATCTCGCCACCGGTGGTGCCGCCTGGGCGCACATCCTCGTCACCTATGACGGTGAACCCCTCGGTCAGACTGCGCTCGAGGTTCCACTCGATCCGTTCCCAGGAGCGTGGTTGGCCCGCGAGCTGGCTGACAGGTTCACCGTCGAGCTCGCGCGGGCGCGCTTTCGCCCGCAACGGACATCGCGCCCGTTCCCGACGGAGCCGTCCTCCACGGTCGTGGTGTGCACCCGCGACCGACCCGACTCACTCGACCGGTGCCTGCGGAGCCTCGACCGCCTCGATCCAGCGCCCCACGGGGTGATCGTCGTCGACAACGGGTCGAGTGAACCCGGCATCCGGCAGATCGTCGCCGATCACGGCTGCAACTACGTGTGGGAGCCCGATCCGGGCCTCGATCGGGCCCGCAACCGCGGCCTCACACGCGTTGCGTCCGAGCTGGTCCTGTACACCGACGACGACGTCGAGGTCGATCCCCGATGGCTCGGTGCGCTCGTCGGGTGCTTCGACGACCCGCTCGTGATGGCGGCGACCGGCCTCGTGGCCCCAGCTGTCATGGACACCGAGGCCCGGCGACGTTTCGAACGCTACGCCGGATTCGGTCGAGGGTACGAGCGCAAGGTGGTCGATGGCACCCAGTTCAGCCCGTATGGGGCCGGAGCGATGGGCGCCGGGGCTTCGATGGCGTTCCGCTCGCAGTACCTACGGGCTGCTGGCGGCTTCCCCGAAGAGCTCGACGCGGGCATGCCGACGGGCAGTGGCGGCGACACCTGGGCGCTCTACGACGTGCTGCGCCGGGGCTATCGCATCGCGTTCGAGCCCTCAGCGGTGGCATTCCACACCCATCGAGCGACCGAGCGGGAGCTCCGATCAGCGCTACGCGGCTACGGCAACGGACTGGGTTCGTTCCTCGCAGCGTCTCTCATTCGCCATCGCGACCCGGCAGCCCTCTTTCAGGGGAGTCGGATCATCGGGGGCTACCTCGGCGCCAAGGTCGTCCGCTCGGCCATGCTCGCTCCCAGGGCCGTCCCGCTGCCGCTCGCACTGGCCGAAGCGCGAGGTGTGATCGACACGTTCACGGGCTTTCGCAGAGCTCGCAGGATCGTGGGCTCCCGAGCACCGGTCGAGCTCGGCACCGCGCAGATCGTCCACAGCGGAACGGTCTCCGCCTCGGCGCCTCCTCCAGTCAGGCTCAAGGCAGGCGTCGAGCTGCCGACGATGTCCGTTGTGATCCCGAGTCGAGCTCGCAGGGAGACACTCCACCGGCTCCTGTGCGCGCTGGAGGCCCAGCGCTATCCCGGCGGGCGTCTCGAGGTGGTCGTGAGCCTCGACGGAGATCTCGATCATTCAGCTGCGATGGTCTCGAGCCTGCCCTCACGTCATCGGCGCGAGATCGTGCTGCTCGACGCACCTGGAGGAGACCCATCGCAGGGCAACGGCGCAGCCGTGGTCCGCAACCGGGGCGCAGAGCAGGCCAGTGGCGATCTGATGGTGTTCCTCGACGACGACGTCGAGCCGCTCGACGACGAGCTGCTCGTGCGCCACGCCACCCGCCATTGCGGGGCCAGCCCACGTGCCGTCGTGGGACCGTGCCATCCGGTCCTGACCGACGCCGACGACTTGTTCGCCTTGAGGATCCGCAACTGGTGGACCGATCACACCCGCCGCCTGTCGAGCTCGGATCCCTTGTCGTTCGCAGACTTCGGTACGGGCAACGTCTCGATGTCGACCGCCGATTTCCGTCGACTCGGCGGGTTCCTCCCCATGCCGCGCCGCGAGGACTGGGAGCTTGGCTACCGCGTGATGAGGGCAGGCATCGACATCGTCGGAGAACCCGCAGCGGCCGTCCACCACCGGGCGGATGTCGACCTCCCGAACGCGTTGGAGGACCGCTACCGGGAAGGCCGTGGCGACGCGATCTTCGCCCGGACCCATCCAGAGGCTCTGCCGTGGTTGAGCCTGGCTGGCTGGTACGACCTCACACCCGGGCACAAGCGTCTCATTCGGACGATGTTCGTCGATCCCGAGCGGCGGGTTGCCGTGCGCGATCTGGCTCGACGGAGCCTGCCGATGTTGGAGCGGACGGGCTCGAGGCGTCGCTACGGTCAGCTTCTGGCCGCCGCCCAGCTGAGCTCGTACTGGGCCGGGGTCGGGGCCGAGCTTGGCGGCGAGGACGGCTGGCTCGGCTGCCTCCGAGCATCGCGACGAGCCCGCGGGCCGGCTATGAGCCGATGCGACCTGACCGACACCGACGCCTGGCCGAGCCCGGAGCCCGGTTCGGTGGCGTCGGTTGTCATCACGGTCGGGAACGACGAGATCGGACGGGTGCCAGTCGGTTGGGGTGGGGTGCCCTGGAGCAGACAGCAGTTCCTCGAGACGGTGGCTCAACGCCTCAGCTCGGCGGCGAGCACCGCAACGGGCCGTCGGAGGCTCATCTCGTGATCGACCTCCAAGAGCTCGATCTTGCGGATCCCCGAGCCGTGCCCGAGGTGACACTGCGCCCCACCTGGATCCTGGTCAGGTGCGGACCCGACGTGCTCGGCGAGATCCGAGTCGACGCGCTCGACGCTCGCACGGCCTGTCGCCTCGCCGACGACATCCGCGAGACCTATGGGGCCACGATCGACGCTCGGGCCGTACCCGGCAACGTTGCCGACGCTGGTGCCAGCTTCCGCGTCGACGCGCCAGCGTCGATCGCCGTGGTGGTGTGTACGAGAAACCGGACGGCCCTTCTGGCGGACTGCCTCGAGAGCATCGCCGAGCTCGACCCGGCCCCGGACGAGGTGATCGTCATCGACAACGCTCCGACCGACGACGACACGGAGCGGCTGTGCTCGGCGCGCGCGATCGAGCGAGTCGTCGAGCCGCTGCGGGGTCTCGACAACGCCCGGAACCGCGGCTGGCGCGAGGCAACGGCGAGCGTCATCGTCTACGTGGACGACGACGCCCGGGTCGATCGGCGTCACATCGAGGCGATGCGAGGAGTGTTCGCGCATCGAGGCGTGGCTGCGGCGACGGGGCTCGTCCTCGCCGCCGAGCTCGAGACCTACGCCCAGGTGTATTTCGAGCGTCGGCTCGGTGGGATGCGCAAGGGATTCAAGCGGCGCGTCTTGACCGGCCAGCTCGCCGAGTGGGGATTCGAGAGCTTCCACCTCGGCGTGGGCGCCAACATGGCATTCCGTCGTGAGGTGCTCCGGGATCTGGGCGGCTTCGATCCGCACCTCGACGTCGGGACGCCATCGGGTGGCGGCGGCGACCTCGACATGTTCTTCCGGGTCTTGGACGCCGGGCTCACCGTCGTGTACGAACCCAACGCCATGGTGCGCCACATCCATCGCGCCGACCGGCGCGGCCTGATCCGGCAGCATCGCGACGGTGGGTCGGGCCTTCGGGCCTATCTCGAAGCGACAGCACGGCGTCATCCCGAACGGCGCGCCGACATCAACCGCTACCTGAGTCATTGGCACTGGTCGCGCCACGTTTGCAGCGTCGTACGGGCCATGGTGGGGCGCGATCTCCTCGGAACGCAATGCCTGCTCGCTGAGCTCCAAGGGTCCAGGCATGGCGCCGCGGCGTACAGAGCCTCGATCGGGACTCAGCAGTGAACGGGTCAGCACTCACCCGCGTACTGTTCCGGACGGCCGACCAAGAACGACGTTTCCGGTACACGGTCGACCTCGTTCGTCACCTCGTCGGACGCGAGTTCCACCTGCGCTATCGCCGGGCTTTGTTCGGCTTCGTCTGGGCCTTGGCGACGCCCCTGGCCCGGCTGGCGATCTTCACCTTCGTCTTCACCAAGGTGATCCCGCTCGGTATCGCCGACTACCCCGTGTACCTCTTCACGGGGATCGTGTTCTGGGGATGGTTCGCCGGGGCCGTGGCCTCGACGACCTCGTGCGCCGTCGATCGACGTGATCTGCTCTTGAGGCCGGGCGTCCCGCGAGCTGCGGTCCCTGTCGTGAGCGCCTTGACCGACGCCATCGACATGATCGCCGCGCTACCAGTCCTGTTCGTGTTCTTGATGTGGGGGCCGGGGCTGCGCGCATCGGTCCTGCTGTTGCCCATCCTGATGCTCATGCAGCTCCTGTTGATCCTCGGCCTGGGGTTCGCCTTGTGCTCGCTCAACGTCTACCTGCGCGACGCCCGGCTCGTCGTCGACATCGCGTTGCTGCTCGGCGTGTACCTCACCCCGGTGTTCTTCCGGTCCGAAAGCTTCCCCGAGCGCTACCGCTTCCTTGTTCAGGCGAACCCCATGGCACGTCTGCTCATCGCGTATCGCGACGTGCTCGTCCAGGGCACGTTCCCGGCACCTGGCCCCCTGCTCGTGCTCGGGCTGGTGTGTCTCGGCATCTGCGCTGGCGGCTACGCCATCTACGCCAAGGCCAGCCCGACGTTCGTGGACGAGCTGTGAACGTCATCGAGCTCGACCACATCGCCAAGCGCTACCGCCGTCCCGCTGGCGGGCGGACCCGCTCCCTGCGAGCCCTTGCCGAGCGCGTGGGGACCGTTGAGCACTGGGCGCTGCACGACGTCAGCTTCAGCGTGGCTCGCGGCGAGAGCCTCGCCCTTATGGGCACCAACGGGAGCGGGAAATCGACGTTGCTCCGGATCATCGCCGGGACGACGCGAGCGACCAAGGGAACGGTCTCGGTACGCGGCAACGTCAGTGGCCTCCTGACCCTGGGCGACGGTCTCCAGCCGCTGTTGTCGGCCGAGGAGAACGCGATCACCGCTGCCGTGCTCTCCGGGCTGACGGTCGCCGAAGCCCGGCGACGCCTGCCCGAGATCGCCGCATTCGCCGAGCTCGCCGACGTGATGGATCAGCCGTTGCGAACGTTCAGCGACGGGATGCGGCTCCGGCTGGCCTTCGCCGTCTCGGTGCACGTCGAGCCTGAGCTGCTCCTGATCGACGAGATCCTCGCCGTCGGCGACCTCCGCTTCCAGGAACGCTGCCTCACCCATCTCGAGCACCTCCGCGACGCGGGCACGACGCTCGTCCTGGCGTCGCACATCCCGAGTCACATCGAACGGCTCTGTGGTCGAGCCGTCTGGCTGGCCGACGGTCGGGCCCGCGAGGTCGGCGACACGGCGATGGTCGCCGAGCGCTATGTCGATTCGCTCCGCGTCGCCGAAACGGCGCCGGCTCCCGGGGGGAGCCAGTCGACGATGAGGCTCGGCGACCGTCGGGTCGAGATCGTCGCGTTGCGGTTGCTCGACCGACTCGACCAACCGGTCACGAGCGTGACGCCGGGGTCGGGAATCGCTGTAGAGATCGACTACGACGCCCATGAACCCGTCGAGGATCCGATCCTGGTCGTCAGCGCGCACACGGCCGCGGACGGGATCCGATGCTTCGATCTCAACACCGACACCGACGGGGTGAGCGTCGGACGACTCGAGGGCGAAGGCCGGCTCCGGCTGGAGCTCGAGCGCCTCGACCTGGCGCACGGTCGCTACTGCCTCGATGTCGGCTTGTACTCGTCCGACTGGTCGTGTCCCCATGACTACCAGTGGGAAGCGTTGGCCTTCGAGGTCGTCGGGATCCGATCGAGTGCACCTCTCGCGCCGCCTCACCGATGGAGCGCGTCGTGAACGTCGATGAGGATCCGACCACCGATGATGGCGCTGGTACTCCCGAGATACCCGAGATACCCGTGCCCATACCCATGCCGATCCACGAATCGCTCCCGAGTGCCTCGATCATCATCAGGACCAAGAACGAGGAGCGGGGAATCGGCTCGACGTTGCGGGGCGTGTTCCACCAGACCGTCCCCCCGCACGAGGTCATCGTGATCGACTCGGGGTCGACCGACAAGACGCTCACGATCGCTCGGGGCTTTCCGATCACGTTGCTGACACTCGATCCATCCCAGTGGGGCTACAGCCGGGCCCTCAACCGTGCGGCCTCGCACGCCACGGGTGAGGTGCTGGTGGCGCTCTCGGGCCACTGCCCACCCGTCGACCGCGATTGGCTGAGGAACATGCTCCGCCATTTCACCGATCCCGCGGTGGCCGCCGTGTGGGGCCCGGGGCTGCGGCCCCGACGGCCCGCTCCCATCCCGGGTCCGCCGAAGCGCCAGGAGCCCGGTGCCTACGGCGTCGACAATCGCATGTGGGGCTACAACAACGCCAACGGGGCGGTCAGACGGTCGCTGTGGGAGCAGTTCCCGTTCGACGAGTCCCTCCCCGCGGCCGAGGACAAGGCCTGGGGCCGCGAGGCCATGGCCCGTGGCTACTGCATCGTCCACGACCCGAGGGCCGCGGTCTGGCACGAGCGCCATACCTTCGCCAGCGCGTATCGCCGCAACCAGGCGGTCGCCGCCGGGTTCTCGATGATGTTCCCCGAGCTCGACGGCTCGCCCGGGGTCGCCGGGCGAACCGTCGCACGAGCGGGGATGCGCGCGGCTGCGTTCCACCTCCGCCACCGCGAGTTCAGCGCGTTCTTGTACGACCTGAGCCGAATCCCGGCGACCCTGGCCGCCATCGTGGGGGGCCTACGTGGCCGTCGACGCTCCCGCTGAGCTCGATCCCGCTCCGGTCGCGCTCGACGTGCCCGTCGTGGGCCGAGCGCGGTGGGCGGGGCTCGCCGATCCGCGCCGCATCGCCATTTTGCTGGCCATTCTCACCTTTGCGGGAGCAGCCCTGCGGCTGTACTACGCCTGGCGCTACAACGACCAGCAGACCGCAGGGCCGACCCGGCTCACGGGCGACGAGCCCGGCTACGACTACCTGGGATGGCAGCTTGCGCGGGGCCGGGGCTTCGACTACGAGGCCCGACCGCCGCTGTACCCGGCGTTCCTCGCAGTCTGCTATCTCGTCTTCGGTCATGAGTACGCGCCCGCCATGTACGCCCAGGCGATCGTCGGCGCGCTGACGATCCCCCTCACCTACGTCGTCGCCCGGCGGCTCGTCACCAGACCCGCGGCACTGATCGCCGCAGCGCTGGTCGCCACCCACCCGTCGCTCACCCATCACGCGGAACGGCTGTACTCGGAAGCGGTCTATGTCCCCGTGCTGTTGGTCGCGGTCTGGGCGCTCATCGCTGCCGCGCAGGATCCCGATCGCCGCGTCCGGTGGCTGGTCGCCGGCCTGGCGATCGGTGTCGCCACGTTGACCCGCCCAACGACCGGCTTGTTGTTCCTCCTCGTCCCGCTGTGCCTCGCCCGAACCCGTCGCGATCGCTGGCGCACGCTCATCCCTGCCGGGCTCGGCGCCGTGGGTCTCCTCGTACCCTGGACGATCCACAACGCCGTGCAGTACCACGAGTTCCTGCCGGTGAGCACCACGACGGCGATCCTCTGGCAGGGGAGCCCCGACTACTACCACTTGATGGAGCAGCGCCGGCCGTACCTCGACATCTGGACCCACGAGCTGTCGGCCGCGGCGAACGGCGGTCACGATCCCACGCGCATCGACGGCGACCGGTGGTTCACCCGCAAGGCCGTGCGATCGATCGCACGCGAGCCTGATGTCTACGCGTGGTACAGCCTCAAGAAGGCGGGGTATCTCTGGATCGGCCACCCCGGCGCCGACTGGGGATACGCGCCACTCAGCGTCAGGGAGATGAGGACGTACGCCGGCTGGGGCTTCATCGGGCGGGTCTTCTACTCCCGCCTGGTGTTCCCGCTCCTGGGTCTGGCCGCGATCGTGGTGCTGCGCCGCCGCGGGAAGCTCGGCGATCACCGGGCCATCCTCGTCGTCCTGGGCTACTTCACGGTCGTCTCCGCGCTCACCTACGCCGAGGCCCGCCACAGCGAGCCGCTGGTCCCACTCCTCGCCATCCTGATCGCCGGCGCGATCGATGCCCGCGGCACGAAGCAGGTGCTCGACCCGACCGCAGCCGAAACCAACGACCAAACCGGTCCCGAAGCGGCAGGGGTCGCGCCACTCGTCACAGGTCGTCGAACACCCCGCCTCGGAACTGCACTCCGAACGGCACTCCGGTCGCGTCGGCGCACCCGCCAACCACGCTCGCTGCGCACGACGGCCCGAAGACTGAGCCATTCGCCGGTCGCCAAGCTCGTCGCCATCGTCGTGCTCAGCCGGATGGCGCTCCTGCTCGTCGGGTACCTCTGGGTGGCCAGCCCCGACGACCCGACCGTCGAACGCGCCGGATTCACAGCCACAGCGGTTCGCGACGAGATCAACACGTTCGATCATGGCGATCCCACCTGGTACCGCGGCATCGCCGAGGACGGTTACGAGAGACGCGCCTTCACCTCCACGCCCCATGCGAACTGGGCCTTCTCACCAGCGTTCCCAGCGGTGTGGCGGGCCGTGATGGCCGTCGACGGTGGGGAACCGATCGTTGCGGCCATCCTGGCCAACACGCTCATGTTTGGATTCGCCGTGGGACTGATGTTCCGCCTGCTCGCTCCTGACATCGGCGATCGAGCGGCATTCCTCACCGGCCTGCTCATGATCGCCTACCCAGCCACGCATCATGCGTCGAGGCCGGGCGCCGAGTCGCTCTTCCTTCTCGTGACCGTCGGCGCGCTGCTGGCTGCCCGTCATCGACACTGGAGCAGCGCGGCAATCCTCGGATCAGTTGCGACGTTGACACGGCCTCACGGGATCCTGATCCTCGTGCCGCTGGCCCTGATGCTGGCCCAGTCGAAACGGACCGAACCGACCAGGACGCGGGCGCTCGCATGGATCGGGCTCGGGTTGCTCCCGGTGTCGCTACTGTCGTTCTGGACCTATCTGCACCACCTCACGGGCAACTTCTTCGCAGCCATCGACATCCAAGAAGCCTGGGATCTGCGCGTCGCGTTCCCGTTCCGTAGCACGCTGGCGTTCTTCACCGATCCGACGATCGTCGACTACTTCCACCTGAACCTCACGCCGCTCAGCGTGGCGGTGATCGTCGCGGCGACCTGGGCGACGATCGCCGGCTTCCGGAAGTTCCCCATTCCGATCCCCCTTGCCGTCTGGGGCGCGATCAACGTGCTCGTGATCGTGAGTCGCAGTAGCACCGAAGCCAGTCCCCGCTTGTTGTTGCCGGTGTTCCCGCTCTTCGCCGTCGCGGCGGTCGCCCTGGCCAACCGTGAGCGGGCCACGACCGCCGTCGTGGCCGCGTGCGCGACGCTCCAGGGCACGCTGTTCATTGCCTCGCTCGAAGGCATCGGCTGGGGGTGGGTCTGATGCGGCCTCGTCTCCCGCCGCTCCGTACGACCCGGCAGTGCCGAAATGCGTTACTCGGCGGCTTCGGCGAGCGACTCGGCCAGCGCGGGGTGCACGAGGAGGGAGTCGACGATGTCGCCGACTCTCAGGCGGCAGGTGACGGCCACCGCCAGCACCGAGATGAGCTCGGCGGCGTTGCGGCCCACGATGGAGCCGCCGAGCACCACGCCCGTCGCCGGGTCGGACAGGATCTTCACGAAACCCCTGGGATCACCGGAGATCAGAGCCTTGGCGTTGGCCGAGAACGGCACCTTGGTGACCCGCAACTTGCGCCCCTCGGCGAAGGCCTCGGCCTCGCCCAGTCCCACGTCGGCGATCTCGGGCTCGGTGAAGATGGCCGAAGCGGCGTTCTCGTAGTTGAGATGCCGATGTTCGAGCGTGTGGAGTCCCATCACGTGCTCGGCCACCTTGCGCCCCTGGGACGCGGCCACCGACGACAACGGCAGCTTTCCCGAGAGATCACCGGCGGCGTAGATGTGCTTCACGTTCGACTGCATGTGGTTGTTGATCGAAATGTACCCGTGCTCGTCGACCGTCACCCCGGCGGCGTCGAGGCCGAGCTCGTCGCTGTTGGGGATCGAGCCGATCGCCAGCACACAGTGCGATCCCTCGACGAAGCGGCCGTCGTCGGTGCGCACCTGTACCACGTCGCCCCGACGTTCCAGCCTCTCGGCGCGGGCGCCTTTGAGGAGACGCACGCCGCGCCTGAGGAAGTCGTCCTCCAAGACGGCAGCGACCTCGGCGTCTTTGCGGGGCAGGACCTGCTGGCGCGAGACCACCAGCGTCACGGCCGAGCCGAGTGAGCTGAACATGTGGGTGAATTCGACGCCGGTGACGCCCGATCCGATCACGATGAGGTGCGACGGGATCTCGGGCGGCGGGTAGGCCTGACGCGTGGTGAGCACCCGTACCCCGTCGACCGGCGCCCACGACGGGATCCGGGCCCGGCTTCCTGCGGCCAGCAGCACGGCATCGGCCATGAGCTCTTCGATGCCGTCGGCCGTCTCGACGATCACCTCGTGGGGGCCTTTGAGCCGACCCCGCCCGTGGATCATGCGGACGCCCTGCGATTCCAGCAGTGACTCGACCGACCGCTGCAGGCGATGCTCGATGTCGAGGATGCGGAATCGCAACGCGTCGAGATCGAGGCGACCGTCGGCATGAAGACCCATCCCCGCGGCTCGACGCAGCTCGCCCAGCGCGCCGCCGGTAGCGATCATCGCCTTGGAGGGTACGCAGTCGTGGAGGTGGGCCGCGCCGCCGATCACCGTGTCCTCGATGAGGGTCACCTTGGCCCCGAGGCGAGCGCCGACCGTGGCCGCCGTGTTGCCCGCCGGCCCGCCTCCGATGATGACCAGGTTCACAGCCATGAGCCAAGGCTATGCGTTCGTCGGGAACCGGCTGCCCCCCGGGGACGGTCGCCGTCGGCCAGCGCGTACCCTCGCATCATGCGAGTTCACGTGTGCACGACGATCGCTGCGCCGCCCGAGCGGGTGTGGGCCGAGATCGAAAGGCTCGACCGCCATGTCGAATGGATGGCCGATGCCGAGCACATCCGTTTCCTCGACGGGCAGCAGCGCGGCGTGGGCACCCGGTTCGAGTGCGCCACCAAGGTGTGGAAGATCCGCCTGAACGACGTGATGGTGGTGACCGAGTGGGAGCCCGAGCGGTCGATGGGCGTCGCCCACCGGGGTCTGGTCATTGGGCTCGGGCGCTTCACCCTCAAAGCCAAGCGGCACGGTCACACCCGGTTCTGCTGGGACGAGCGCCTGAGCTTCCCCTGGTGGATGGGCGGCCCGCTGGCCGGCATCGGCGCCTGGCCGATCCTGCGTTCGATCTGGCGCCGCAACCTGGTGGCCCTGGCCAGAATCGTGGAGTCCGGCCCACCCCCGGCCTTCTTTGTGTCCGGATCCGCGCCCGGCGCGGACCTGGACACAAAGAAGGGGTGAGGTTGCGGCTGCGGCTGCGGCTGCGGCTGCGGCTGCGGCTGCGGAGAGGGTTACCGGCCGGTGAAGTTGGCCTTGCCCGGGCCATGCTCGAGGAACGAGGCGATGCCCACACGGGCGTCTTCGGTGTCGAACAGGCGGGTGAACTCCTCGACCTCGAGATCGAGGCCGGCGGCCAGTCCGAGGGCAGCACCACCGTCGATTGCCCGCTTGGCGGCAGTGATGGCCAGCGTCGGGCCCGTTGCGAGCTGCGCGGCGAGCGCCAGGGCGGTGTCGAGCACCTCGGCGTCGGGGACCACCCTGTCGACCAGACCGATCTCGGCGGCCTCGGCGGCCTTGAGCTGGCGACCCGTCCATACCAGGTCCTTGGCCCGGGCCGGCCCGATCAGCCGGGTGAGCCGCTGGGTCCCGCCGGCGCCGGGGATGATGCCCAGGAGGATCTCGGGTTGACCGAGACGGGCCTTCTCGGCGCCGGCCACCCGCAGGTCGCAGGCCAGGGCCAGCTCCAGTCCACCGCCGAGGGCGAAGCCATTGATGGCTGCCACGACGGGGACGGCCAGCGCGGCGAGACCGTCGAGGCTGGCCCGGAACCGCCGGCCCAGCGCCCGGGCCGAGACCCGGTCGGAGAACTCGGCGATGTCGGCCCCGGCGGCGAAGGCGCGGTCGTTGCCCGCCACCACAACGGCCCGCACGGTGGTCGATGCGTGCAGCCCGTCGACGATCTCGGCCAGCTCGGTGAGCAGCGCACCGTTCAACGGGTTGACGGGAGGACGGTTCAGGCGCAACAGCGTGACGCCGTCAGCACGCGATTCGACCAGGACGAGCTCAGGCATGGGGGATCCTTCGGGGAAGCGGGGACGCGGGAACGGGTGTCGCTCAATCTTCGGCGACGTTGACCACCTCGGTCACACCGGGGACCCGATCCTTCAGGATCCGCTCGACGCCGGCCTTGAGGGTGACCGTGGAGACGGGGCACGTGCCGCAGGCGCCCACGAGCTGCACGCTCACCACACCGTCGCCGTCGACCCCGAGGAACACGATGTCGCCGCCGTCGGCTTGGAGGGCCGGGCGGATGACATCGAGGGTCTCGAGCAGGGCCTTCTCGTCGACGAGCATGGTCATGGAACTCCCCACTCCGTGGTCGGTGGCGTTCAGTGGTGTTTCGTGGCATTCAGAGATCGGTGGCGTTCAGTGGCGTTCAGTGATGCGGCTCTCGGCCCTTGGGGGCTCGGGGACGGTCACCGATTTCCACCATCGGCATAGGAGAAACCTCCACAGTCTGGCGGATGTTCCCGTTCCCGCGGGAACGGGAAGGGCGCCCCTCCCCCGCCACCACCGAGCCCACCAGCCGAACAACTGCCAGTACACCGTCGCCCACGCGCGACTTCTGGCAGTTGCTCGGCAGGTGCTCGGTCAGTTGCTCGGGCACGTGCTCACGTCAGGTACTGGCGCGGTGTACGTCGGCGCCGAGGGAGGCCAGCTTGGCGGCGAGGTTCACGTAGCCCCGGTCGACGTGGTACGGATCGTGCACGACCGTCTCCCCGTCGGCCGCCAGACCGGCGAGCACCAGCGCCGCGCCGGCGCGCACGTCGAGGGCCCGCACCGGCGCCCCCGAGAGCCGATGGACGCCGCGAACGACGGCGTGGCGGCCCTCGGTGTGGATGTCGGCGCCCAGGCGGAGCAGCTCGTCGACGAATCCGAACCGGCCGTCGAACACGTTCTCGGTCACGATCGAGGTGCCCTGGGCGACCGCGAGGAGCGTCACCGCCAGCGGCATGAAATCGGTGCCGAAGCCGGGGAACGGCAGGGTGGCGATGTCGACCGCCGAGAGGCGCCCGTCGCTGCGGGCCCACAGCCCCTGCGAGGTGGGCGAGACCTTGAGGCCCATCTCCCCCAGCTTCATGACCACGAGGTCGAGGTGCTCCATGCGGGTGCCGTTGATCTCCACCTCGCCGCCGGCGATGCCACACGCCATGAGGAACGTGCCGGCCTCGATCCGGTCGCCGACGACCTCGTGCTCGACCGGGAACAGCTCCGAGACCCCCTGGACCGTGATCGTGGGGGTGCCGGATCCGAAGATCGTGGCCCCCATCCGGTTGAGGAACGCAGCCAGGTCGACGATCTCCGGCTCCCGAGCCGCGTTCTCGATGATCGTGGTGCCCTGGGCCAACACGGCAGCCGTGAGGATGTTCTCGGTGGCGCCGACGCTCGGGAAATCGAGGACGGTCCGAGCCCCGACCAGACCCGGGGTGCGGGCCTCGATGAACCCGTGGCGGCGCTCGAAGCTCGCGCCCATGGCCTCCAGGCCCCGGAAGTGCATGTCGAGCTTGCGGCGCCCGATGTTGTCGCCGCCGGGAAGGGCGACCCGGGCCCGACCGCACCGGCCCAGCAGCGGTCCGAGCACGTTGATCGACGCTCGCATCCGGGTCACGAGGTCGTAGGGTGCCTCGGGCACGATCTCGTCGGGCACGTCGATCACCAGGACGGCCGGCTCGTGACGGGTGACGGTGGCTCCGATGGCGCCGAGCACCTCGGCCATCACGGCCACGTCGGCGATCTCGGGGACGTTGCGCAGCACCGTACGCCCCCGGGCGAGGAGCGACGCCGCCATCTGCTTGAGCGCCGCGTTCTTGGCCCCCGAGACCCTGACCTCGCCGGCGAGGGGACGGCCGGCGTGAACGACGAAACGATCCATCAGCCGACCCGTCCCAGGGGACCGAACCGGTGCTGGCGGCGACCCATGCAGCCCGTGATGGCGGGCGGGCTCCCGAGGCCGGCGTGGGGCGTGGAGACGGGGAACCCGGGGCTCGGCATCATGGGGTCGCCATGGTACCCCTCGACCCGGCGGGAGACCGTCTCCGCGCCGGCGCCGGCACGGTGTGAGGGTGACGCCGGCGAGGCGACGCCGCTGGGGCGTTCGGCTACGCGCTGCGCTTCGAGTGATCGCCCCGACGGCTCCAGTCGATGACGTCGACGACCTCGATGGGCTCGGAGAAGCCGGGGAGCGAGCGGCGCCCGGCGGCCCGATAATGTGCCGACGGCCAGGCGGTGTCGGCGATCTCGCGGGTCGTGAGGATCTCGTGGGCCTTGGCCTCGTTGCTCAACCGGGCGGCCAGGTTCACGGCGTCGCCGATGTAATCGTCGCCCTCGAGCAAGAGCACGTCGCCCCGGGTGATACCGCCCCGCAACGGCAGCGGCAGACCCTGCTCGTCGCAGCGCCGCTCGATCTCGAGCACGGCCTCCACGAGCGACGACGGGTCGACCGACACCAGCATCACTCCGTCGCCCAGCCACTTGTCGATGCGCACGGCGAAGTCGGATGCCACCTGGCGCACGATGGCCCGGAACTCCACCAGCACCCGCACCGCCTCGGCATCGCCGCTGGCGTGGGTGAACGACGTGAAGCCACACAGGTCGAGAAACGCGAAGCTCCGATCGGTGCGCACGTCCCAGTCTGACCGATCGGGGCGACCATCCGTACCAATTCCCCATGACGGTCACCTTGCGTGACTCTGAACACCCCGGGCGCAGTCCGGGCCTCGAGCCGACGATGCCGCCACGGAGCGCCGGAAGCGCCGCAGGGCGAGCACGGCGAACGAGTCGAGGACGACGTTCACGGCGCTGGGTTGACCGTGCTCGGTGTGGCCGAGGTGGTGGATCACCTCGTGCGCATCATCGGTGCATCCGACGAGGACGCGGCGCTCGATCTCGCGCAACTCGGTCTCGTCGACGCCCCGCCGCTCACGGCCGAGATCGCACTTCGGGCCGGATTCGTACGGGCCTGTCACGATCACCGGCTCAGACGAGCCGTCAGCCTGGCCGACTGCTCGCGGCCGAGACCGCACGTTCGCTCAGCGCGTTGCTGGCGACATCCGATCCGCACCTCCTCGACCTCAGTCGCGATGAGCAGATCGATGTCATCGCCCTTCCCGACAGCCACGGCAGCATTTGGTCACCCCCAGCGCCGAGGCCGTGAACCACGGGCATCCGCTGGAGGCCAGTTGCACGTGGCCTCTGCCGAATCCCCCGTGGGAATCAGACCCCGGCCAGTAACCTCAGCGGCCCGTTCGGCGTACTCGGGGTGGCGCTCGGCGAGTTCCTTGATCGCCGCGATCTCAATGGGGCGGCGACCGGGTGGACATGCTCGAGCCAACAATCAAGGTCAGCAATGGCGACGGCGATCTCCTCGTCGAGCCCCCGAACACTCTCCTGCCCCGAATCCGGAGAATGTTGCAACCCGAACTCTTGGCGAGCGACATCGGGGTTCTCGAAGTCGAAGCCCAGCTTGGTCATGCACACCGACCAAGCACCGTTGACGCCCGAAGTTCGATGCTGCCATCAAGGCTGGCATGTCCTACGAGCCCCCCCGGCGTGGGTGTCAAGAGAAATGGTACAAGTCGGGCACTGCGATTGATAAAAGTTCTTCATGCAAGGACTCACCGTCACGACAGTCCCACCACCCACTCGGCGACGATCGTTCCGACCTCGGCCAGCACGTCGGTTGCCGTGAGGCCGGTCGCTTTGCGCCAAGAGGCGAGGGGGGCGAAGCCGTGGTCGGCGGTGTCGAGCCAGTGGTGGGTGACGGGGCCGGGGATGGTCTGCGTACGGGCCAGCAGCTCGTCGGCGGGGGCCAGGGCGTCCCGGGTACCGGTGACGAACAAGGCGGGAACGACGATGCGGGGGAAGTGCTCGTCGCGCACCACCTCGGGCTTGCCCGCGGGGTGCAGCGGATAGCCGAGGAGCACGAGTCCCAAGGCGGGTAAGGGATCGACGGTATCGGCAACAACAAGGGAGCACATCCGGCCGCCCATCGAGCGGCCACCCACCACGATGCGACCGGGACTGAGACCGGTCAGCTCGCCCAGCGCGGCCACGCCAGCGCGCACGGCTCGCAGCAACACGGGCGCCCGGTCGGGAGCCTTGCGGCCGGCGGCCCGGTAGGGGAAGTCGATCCGCAGCGACGCCACCCCGGCTGCGGCCAGCGCGTCGGCCACAGCCAACAAGGGCGGAGCATCCTTGCCCGTGCCCGCACCGTGGGTGAGCAGCACTGCCCGGTCGGCAACTCCGGTGCCCCGTCCAGGCGTGAAGCCGTGAGACACATCGGTAGTCAACGTTTGAGTACCCACCGGGTGAGAAAGGCCTCGACTCTGCTGAGCTCGTCGGCCACGGTCTCGGGCCGGCCCCAACCGTGGCCTTCGCCGTCGTACACCTGATGCTCGACGGGCGTCCCGGCAGACCTCACCGCGCTCACCAGAGCCTCGGCCTGCGCGGGCGGCACCACCGGGTCGGCCGAGCCCTGCAGCACGAGCAGGGGAACCTTCAGGCGACCGGCGTGGGTGAGGGGTGAGCGCTGCTCGTACCGGTCGGCGGCACCCGGGAGATGGCCGACGAGGGCATCGAGGTAACGGGCCTCGTAGCGGTGCGTGGTCTCGGCCAGGTCGAACAGGTCGCTGACCGGGTACAGCGCGACGCAGGCCCGCACCAACTCGGCGTGATGGAGAGCGACGAGCAGCGCCGTGAATCCTCCCGCGCTGCCACCCATCACGGCCACCCGTCGAGCATCGATCCAACGGCGGCGGCGGGCCTCCCTGATACCCGAGGCCACGTCGGCCACATCGAGCTCACCCCAGCGGCCGTTGAGCGCCTGGGTGTGGGCCCGTCCGAGGCCGGTGGAGCCCCGGTAGTTGACGGCCAGCACGGCCCAGCCCCGCGACACGAAGTACTGCACCCGCCCCGACCACTGCACCGAATGCTGGTCGGTGGGGCCACCATGGATCGAGACCAGCAGCGGCGGACGGGCGACCGTCCGCCCCGTGCCAGCGCGACCGACGGTGACAGGCCCGACCCCGACCCCGGCGACTGCGACCGCAGCTCCGAGCTCGGGGCGGGGTCGATACAGCACGCCGTGGACCCGTCCACCGTCGGGGCTCTTCCATCCGACGATCTCGGGCTCGACGGGCAGCGCGGCCTCGATGCCGGCGGGCGCCGAACGGGCCAGCGTGCGGCGGGGCGAGCCGTCGACGGGGGTGGCCACCACCTGGGGCACGGTGACGCCGCCGGTGCGCACGGCCACGATCGTCTCGGGCGTGGTCCAGTCGAGCCCCAGGTGCCAGGCGCGGGCCAACTCCTTCACCGCCGACCCCCGGCGCACCCCAACGGTGACCAGCCGACCGAAGCCCCGCTCGTTGCGGCAGAGGGCGATGGCGCTCGAGTCGGGCGACCAGGCGAACGAGCGTTGCCCCGGCCCCCAGGTGGCCTCGGCGTGCTCGAAGGCCTCGCCCGCGATTCGGCTCGCGCCCGGCGAAGCCCCAGGCCGCTCGATCAGGGGACGGGCGCCCGCCCCGAATGGCGCCCGCCCGACCCACACGTTGGCCCATCCGGTGCGGTCGCTGATCCAGGCCAACCAACGCCCGTCGGGCGAGAACCGGGGCTGACCCACAGCCGTCCCAGGGCCCCCGGCCACGAGCCGAGGACCAGACCCACCACCGGTGTCAGCCCCACCGATCCCATCGGCGACACCGCGCACGACGATTCGGGAGCCGTCCCAGGGCATGAGACCGTCGTCCCATTCGTGCCACGCCACGTGAGCACCGTCGGCCGACCACGTTGGGTCGTAGGTGAAGGCCGCTCCCATCGACAGGCGCACCGGCCATTCCGAGCTGTCGAGGGGCATCCAGGCGATGTCGCAGCGGTCGACGCGCTCGACCACAAATGCCACCCGGGTGCCGTCGGGTGAAACCACCGGTGCGGCGACCCGACCGTCGGTGGTGAGCGCCGAGACCGGTCCCCCGCTCGCGCTGGTGACGGCCAGGCGACCGTCGCCGGTGACGTACACGAGCCTCCCTCCGGACGCCCAGCAGAACGAGCCCGGCGAGGCGCTCGCCGCCGTCTCGGCCGTGACCACAACGGCCGGGCCGCTCCCGTCGAGCGGCGCAACCACCAGATCGGCCCGTCCCGCCAGCCCCTCGCTCCAGGCGATCCGGCCCCCGCCGGGCTCGACCCGAGCGTCGCCGAAACGCCGGGTCCGAGCCACCAGTGCCGCCGGCAGCACCGGGAACGGTCGAGCCGAACGGCTCCCAGCACCATCCCCAGAATCCACGGCGGACCCGGCCACAGAATCCGCCGCAGCATCGGCGCGGGGACGGGCCCCAGATTCGGCCGCAGAATCGGCGCGGGGACGGACGGGGGCGCCGCCCGCAGAATCGACGGCAGAATCGGCTGCAGAACCGGGTGAGCTCATGGTCCGAGCACCTCGGGGATCCAGGCGAGCAACCGTTCGAGGACCTCGTCGTGGGCTTCGGCGAGGCCGTGCCCGGCCCCCGGGAGGAGCACGACGTCACCGTGGCCGCCGGCCAGAGCCTGCACGACGTGCGAGGTCTCGAGCGGCAGCCGTTCGTCGAGGCTGCCGTGCAGGAGGAGGAAGGGTCGCGGCGCCAACATCACCGCGACCTCGCACCCCGCCGACTGGGTCGACAACGTGCACACACCCCGTACGAAGCCGGGGAGTGCGGCACCGGCTTGCACCGCCACCGCCCCGCCGAAGGAATGGCCGACGGTCACGAAGCCCCGCGCGCCCGATCGCAGGGCCAGGTCGGCGGCCGCTGCGAAGTCCATGGTGCAGCGCGGCAGATGGTCGGGCTTGCGCCAACCCACCCTGATGGTGCCGATCCCGATGTCGGCCAGGCGCACGCCCAGCTCGTGGTAGAGCGCCCGTCCCGGCCCGAGGAGGCCGCCCATGGCTCCGCCGCCCAGCAGCACCACTCCCTCGGCTTCGCGCGGGCCGTGCCAGAGCAGTGTGAGCAGTCCCTTCATGGTGGAGATCTCCAGATGGCGCAAGGCCGGGGAGATCTCGGCCTCCGACATCCCGAAGGCCTCGAGCTCGTCGAGCGGCCCACCCTGGCTCGACGGCGACGACGGCGACGACGGCGGGTTCGGCGACATGGGGCGCGAGCCTACGGGTCGATGAGAGAGCGGGCCGGGAGCTCCCGAGCCAGCAGATGCTCGGCCGGCACCCATCCGTGGCGCTCCAGAAAGGCTGCTCCCCCCGCACCCGCTGCGCCGCGCTCAGCCAAGGTCCGGGCGCGACCGTCGACGGCCCGGGCCAGGAGGTGGGCGCCGATCCCCTGGCGCCGGTGCTCGGGGGCCACGACCACCGCCTCCAACCAGCGCCGGTTGCGCCGCGCCACCCCCACGATCTCGTCATCGCGCCGGCCCACCAGCACCACGGTGCCCACGGGCACGGGGTCGACCCGGGCGGCTCGAGGAGCGTGCAGTTCGAGGAAGGCCGTCACCTCGGGATCGGCCATGACCGACTCGGAGATCGTGAGAGCCAGGCCTCCCCGTCCCACGACACCAGTTGCGCCCAAGCGCTCACCGGCGAGGGGGCGCCATACCCGATCGGGCCCCTCCTCGAGGAGGTGCACAACATCGACGCTCACCTCGGCACTGAACCCGCCCAGCAGATCGACGATCGCCCCGATGCGGTCGGGATCGGCGCCGTCGAGAAGTGTCACGTGCGGCACCCAGGGCCAAGCCAGCGGCCGCTCCAACGGCGGCCGGAACACCATGTCCCGTAAGGCTTCCATGGCACTCAGATCACCGGCGACCGGCAGGAACACCACCGGGTTGTCGGGGAGGAACGACGTCGGCGGGCCCAGCTCCAGCCGCAACGGGGTAGCGGTGACGGCCGCCGCGCCGGCTCGCAGCCGGGCCAGCGCCGCCGGTAGCACCGCCTCGGGCACGTTCACCGGTGGCACCAGGGTCACATGCGTCGGCACCCGAGCGAAGCGCGGGTCGCCCACGGCCATCCGCAGGGCATCGATCATCGGGCCCATGGGCGGCGGGATGACGATGACAACCCCCAGACGACGGCGCGTCATGACGGCTCAGCCCGTCCGGCTCACGGCTGACCGTCGAGGAGCAACCAGGCGTACGTGGCCGTGGTCCTGTAGTCGTACACGGAGATCCCGACCGATCGGTGCAGCGCTGCCGCGTCGACGAACTTCTGGTAGTCGAGGTTGGAGGAGGTGTCGCCGATTCCTCCAATGGGGTGCACGATCGCGTCGGGGAGCCCCAGGTTGGACCTCATCCGTCGGATCGACTCGTCGGTGTAGGTGAAAGCATCGCGGTACGGGGAGTCGGCGTTGCGGAAGGTCCAGTACGTCATGGGCAGCCACACGTCGAAATGGGGGGCGAGCTCGGCCCAGGGGAAGCCGGCCCAGAAGTCGTCGTTGATGACCTCCATGAGCACGGGCGGCGGAACGATGGCGCCGATCAGCATCGCCGGGTTGGCGGCACGGAACCGGGCCGAGAGCTCGACGAGGCGCTGGCTGCGCAGGGCGTGGTCGGCCACGTCGCCCCGGAACTCGATGTCGAGAGCGATCGAGTCGAAGCTCTGGCCAGGTGACGGCTCGAAGGTCCGCAACGTCTCGAGGCGGGCGAAGTCGACCTCGATGTCAGCGAAGCGAGGGAGATACCACGCCACGACGCACAGGCCGAACGAGTGCGCCCGCTCGACGAACTGGGTCACCAGCTCAGGGTCGACAATCCCCGTGAAACCCTTGTCGTCATTGCGGACGGGCTGGAGATACAGCGTCGTGATGCCCAGAGCGGCCATCTGGGGGACGTGGTCGGGCGTGATCGCCGGAACCAGATCCTCGGCATAGGACGGGCTGTAGTCGAACACGTCGATCCACG
>JANLSK010000161.1:0-14185 GCA_031362415.1 Actinomycetes bacterium
GCGCGCGCCTTCGGCAAGGCCCGTGACGCCGATGCGATGCGCGGAAGCGTTCGGACGCGACCGACCGTGCTCATCGTCGACGCCGTCGTGCTGCCGACATCACCAGGAATGTTCTCGATCCAGATTCTTGTCAACCGTTTGTCAACGGACGGGCCGGCACTGGATGGACGAGACGGTACGGAGCGTGACGAACACAAGGCTCTGACCAGCTCAAACGCTACGAGACAGCATCAGACGAACACTCTGGGTCACTTTCGCAACGTAGGGGTCGACGGTTCGAGTCCGTTCACCTCCACCGGAATCAGCGCAGGTCACGACGCCACCTTCGGCCACCTTCTCGACCACTGGATCGAGCTGTTGGCGCTCGACTGGTCGCCATCGACCCGGAGGGTGAACCAGAACTTCGCCCGGATGTACATCCGGCCCGCCTCGGCGTCGAGACCCTGAGCAAGCTCAGCACGGCCGTGCTCGACCGGTTCTGCACCGAGCTGCGCGAGCGGGGTGGGACGACGGGCCAGCCCTTCTCACCGCGGACCGTCCGACGGGTCCACGACATCGTCCATCGAGCTCTCGAGCAGGCCGTGCGCTGGGGTTGTCTGGGAGGCTGGTCGAGAAGGTCACCTTGACCCATCAGGCCCGGCGGGTGGCCATCGACCCCACCTCGCTCCATCTGCTCGCCGAGCACCACGACCGGTGCATCGCTCGGGCCGAGTTCGCGGGGGTCGGGTACGCGGCCAACGCCGCCGTGTTCTCGGTGGCGATCGACGGCTCTGTACACCGCTCAACCCCCATGCGGTCTCGCGCGATTCCGGCGTCTCTGCGATCGGCTCGGTCTCGACGACGTGCGGCTGCACGGTCTTCGCACGACGTGGCCACCAGGCTGATCGCCGGAGGCGCGCCGTGGCGTGTCGGCGAAGACCTTGTCGGCGGTGAGGAGCGGTGCCCCGATGCGGATCGCTGACGCCGCGATCCACAGGTCGTTGGCGTGGGCACGGTCGGTGAGCGGGTGCCCAGTGCGCCGGCACGCGTAGCGCAGTTCGGCAGCCCCGGTCAGCAGGCATCGGTGAGGGGAATGACGGTCGTGGCCGCGATCGCATCCTCGAGACGTTGACGCCGCAGAGGTCCCCATTCGGCCGCAAGCGCGCCGTAGCGGAGCTCCCTGACCGTGACAGCAGCGAGGAGGATCTGGTTCCCGGCCATCCGCTGCACCTGGGCATCGAACCGTAGGCGCGACGCCGGCTGAGCGATGCGCTTGCGATCAGCAGTCGAGCACAACCTGATCGCGCCCTCGACCCCGCGAGCGCTGTGATGGATCACACCCGGCGCTCGGCAACGAGGAGTGACGCGTCGCCGTGAATCCCCCGATGTTGAGCGCACGAGGGCGAGACTGACGTGTGATGGCGATGCCGCCGCGGGCGCGAGGAGCAGATCATCCGAGACCATCTCGTGAGCCATGTCATCGACGCTCTGGCCCGTCTCCTGCTCGGAGCCAAGCCGCGTTTCGTCGTCTATGGGGGTACTACGCTGTGTCGCACCGACCTGCTCGACCAGCGTGTCTCCGAAGATATCGACCTCCACACGGACGATTGGCCAGCATTGGTCGAGCTCCTCCATCACGAGCTTACGAACAGGCTGCGGCGGGAGTCCCCGGTCTCGAATGGCAAGGAGAGCACCGCCGGCGGCCCGTCACCACCGACACCCTCCGACACGCGAACGGATCAGGCGTTCAGATCCAGCATCCGCCGCCAGGCGGTCACCACCGAGCTCCGTCGGGCGATCAACGAGCGCACCATCGCCGTGCACTACCAGCCCACGGTCGACCTCATCACCGGACGAGCTGTGGGAGCCGAAGCTCTCGTGCATTGGACCCATCCGACCCTGGGTGCCGTAAACCCCGACGAGTTCATCCCGATCGCCGAGCACACCGGCCTCATCCGGCCGCTCACCGTGTTCGTGCTCGAGTCGGCGCTGGCCCAGTGCGCTCGCTGGCGCAAGCTGGCTCCCACCATGATCGTGTCGGTCAACCTCTCGGCCCGGAGCCTGGTCGATGTCGAGGTCCCCGAGATGGTCGAGGGGTTGCTGTGCCGGGCCGGGCTCGCGCCTGAGGCGTTGGTGCTGGAGATCACCGAGAGCACGGTGATGGGTGAGCCCCAACGGATTGCGGCGATTCATCCCCAGTTCCGGCAGCTCGGTGACGGGCTGTCGCTCGACGGTTTCGGCACGGGTCAGGCTTCACTGGCACAGCTCAAGTGGCTGCCGGTGAACGAGCTGAAGATCGACCGGAGCTTCGTGACGACCATGGCGAGCGATCGGACCGACGCCTGCATCGTCGCCGCCTCCGTGGCTTTGGCCCAAAGCCTGGGCCTGCGCGCGGTTGCCGAGGGTGTCGAGGACGAGGCGGTCTGGGCCCGGTTGATCGAGGTGGGGTGCGACGACGCGCAGGGCTTCTTCGTCTCGGTACCGCTCCCGGCCGACGAGCTGGCCCAATGGCTCCGCAACCGTCACCACGTCCCCGCCTGCTCGGTCTCGGGAGCCGTTCACGTCGTGGTGTGATGGTGCTCGAGCGACTGCGTGTCGTCGATCTCAGATGATGCGCCTCGCCCCGACCCGCGCCGTGTAGGAATGGCGGGAGCCGTCTGGCGGGGAGCGTGATCGTGGGCGTGTGTCGAACAGCAACACCCGGGCCTGGCCGGAATTGGTGATTCGCATCGAGGCGGTCGAACTGGTGCGGGTGCGCATGGAGCTCGTCGCACCGTTTCGCACGGCGTACGGATCCGAGCACGGGCGCGATGTGCTGTTGGTGCGCGTCGACGGTCCCGACGGGGACGGCTGGGGGGAGTGCACGGCGCTCGCCGAGCCGCGCTACACCGCCGAGTGGGCCGACGGCGCAGCGATGGTGACCGAGCGCTTCCTCGTTCCGGCCCTGGCGGCCGCGTGCCGGGTTGGTGGCAGCGCGGGACTGGCGGCGGTCGACGTCCGTGAGGCGCTTGCCGGGATCGCCGGGCATCCGATGGCCAAGGCGGCATTGGAGATGGCCGTGCTCGACGCCGAGCTCCGAGCGCTCGGGGAGTCGCTCGGTCGTCGGCTCGGTGCGGTCGCCGAACGGGTCCCGGCCGGGGTCTCGGTGGGGACGATGGGGAGCATCGACGAGCTGTGCGCAGTGGTCGACGGGCTTGTGGCCGACGGGTACCGGCGGGTGAAGCTCAAGGTGGCACCGGGTCACACCGTCGCACCGGTGCGGGCGGTCCGGGAACGCCATCCGACCCTGGCGCTCCAGGTCGACGCCAACGGGTCGTTCGCTCGCTCGGTGAGACACACGAACCTCGCCAACGCCGCGGACGCCGTCAACGCCACCGGCGCCGCCGAGGCGGTCGAGCTCGCGGCGGCCGAGCTCGCACCGCTCGACGACCTCGACCTGCTCCTGATCGAGCAGCCATTGGCCGCCGACGATCTCCTTGGCCACGCCGAGCTCGCCCGACGGCTCCGAACGCCGCTGTGCCTCGATGAGTCGATCGTGTCGGTGGCCTCGACAGCCGTGGCCCTGGCCCTGGGCGCGTGCAGCGTCGTGAACATCAAGCCGGGTCGGGTCGGGGGGCTTCTCGATGCCGTGCGGATCCATGATCTCTGTGTGGCCCAAGGGGTTCCGGTCTGGTGTGGCGGCATGTTCGAGACCGGCGTCGGGCGGGCGGCGAACGTCGCCCTCGCCGCGCTGGCGAATTTCACGCTTCCGGGCGACCTCTCGGCATCGGCGCGCTACTACCGGCGCGACATCATCGACACGCCCTTCGTCCTCGACAGCGACGGGTGCCTGAGCGTTCCCACCGGGCCGGGACTCGGGGTCACCGTCGACCGCGCCCTCCTCGCCGACCTCGGGGCCTCGTCGCGGGTGCTCCGCCTGCGCTGACCCGGCCGGTCCGCGTCGGTGTGGTGCTCAGGGCTGGTCGATGGGCCAGCGCAACGATCGGCCGCCGTGGCAGGCCAGGGTGGCTCCCGTGATGTACGCCGCCCGTACCGGGTCGGTGAGCATCAGGCAGGCGTTGCCGATGTCGCGCGGCGTTCCGAAGCGGCCCATGGGAATGCTGCGGATCGCCTCGGGCGGGTACGTCTCGTCGAGCAGCTCGGTGGCGATCAACCCGGGTGAGACGGCGTTCACGCGCACGTGGGGTGCGAAGGCGGCCGCCAACGACTCGGTGAGTGAGTCGAGGCCGGCCTTGGCTGCCGAGTACGAGGCGGCGGCGGGGTTCGGCACCCGGGTCACGACGCTCGAGATCATCACGATCGAGCCGCCCACGACCTCCCGAGCGCGCATCCGCTCGTACGCCATGGTGGCGCATTGCAGCGGCGCCACGAGATTGAGGTCGATGATCGAGCGGTGGAAGCGGGCGTTCACCCGGGCCGGGTCGGCCGCCGGGGTTCCCCCTGCGTTGTTCACGAGCACGTCGAGCCGTCCCGTGAACGCCTCGGCGGCGTCGAGCACGGCGCCGAACTGCTCGGGGTCACGCACGTCGGCGGCCACGAACCGCGCATTGCGAGATGCCCGGCCCGAGCCGGGCGCGCGCGTCACCGGCATGTCGGGTGGCCGTCGGGCGCACACGACCACCTCGGCCCCGGAGTCGAGGTAGCACTCGGCGATGCCGCGGCCGATGCCTCGCGTCCCGCCGGTGACCACGACCACCCGTCCCGTGTTGTCCATGTGTGCGTTGCGCTCTCGCTCCGTCGACGGTGCCGTGGATCCGTGTGGCCGTCAGTTGACGAGGCGGTCGCGGCCTTCCCAGTACGGTGCCCGGATCTTGAACTTCTGGAGCTTGCCGGTGGCGGTTCGAGGGAGGCCGTCAACGAACTCGACGGTTGTCGGGCACTTGAAGTGAGCCATGTGGGTGCGGCAATGCTCGATGATGTCGGCCTCGGTGACGGGCTGTGCGTTCGGCTCGCTCCCCGGGCGCAGTACCACGATGGCCTTGATCGTCTCACCCCAGCGTTCGTGCGGCACGCCGATCACGGCCACCTCGGC
This sequence comes from Actinomycetes bacterium, assembly GCA_031362415.1. GTDB lineage: Bacteria > Actinomycetota > Acidimicrobiia > IMCC26256 > VFJJ01 > VFJJ01. Next base: position 5,012 of record JANLSK010000161.1, read on the forward strand.
CACGGCCGGATGCTGATACACGACATCCTCGACCTCGATCGACGAGACGTTCTCGCCGCCCGAGATGATCACGTCCTTCTTGCGATCGGTGACCACGACATAGGGGCCGTCCCAGCGAGCGCCGTCGCCGGTGTGGAACCAGCCGTCGCGCTGCGCGGCGGCCGTCTCGTCGGGCTGGTTCCAGTATCCGGCGAAGACGTGGTTGGCGCGGGCCACGATCTCGCCCTCGTCGTCGATGCCGATCTGCACGCCGATCGCCGGGGCTCCCGCCCGTACCAGCTTTGTCGCCCGCTCGGCCGGCGTGAGCCCGTCGTGCTCGAGCCCGGCCCGGTTGATGGTGAGCAACGGCGCCGTCTCGGTGAGGCCGTACAGCTGGATGAACTCCCAACCGAGCTCGCGTTCGACCCGCTCGATCACGCTCGACGGCGGCGGTGCGCCGGCGACCACGATGCGGATGGTGCCTCGGCCGGGCACGGTGTCACCCCGAGCGACCCGGGCGGCCGCGGCGTCGAGCACCATGGCCACCACGGTGGGGGCGCCGCACATGAACGTGACCCCCTCGGCCTCGACGCGGCGCAGCACGTCCTCGCCATCGACCTTGCGCAGCACCACCTGCCGGGCGCCCATGCCCGCCAATGCGTAGGGCATCCCCCAGCCGTTGCAGTGGAACATCGGCAACGTGTGCAGGTACACGTCGCGGTCGGTGACGGTGGTGTGCCAGCCGAACATTGCAGAGCTCATCCACAGGTTGCGGTGGGTGAGCTGCACCCCCTTGGGCCGCGACGTCGTACCGCTCGTGTAGTTGACGGATGCGGTGTGATCTTCGTCGCCGTCCCATGCCCGGGGCTCGCTGGCGCTGGCGCTCGGCGTCTCGGGCGAGAAGAGCTCGGCGTCGGCGATGCCGTCGAGCACCACGACATGCTCGACGCAGGCCGGAGGTTGCTCGACCAGGTGCGCGTACTCGGGATCGACGAGCACCATCACCGCGCCCGAGTGCTCGAGGATGTAGCGGACCTCGTCGGCCTGCAGGCGGAAGTTGACCGGGACGAGGATGCGGCCGTACCCGCTCACGCCGAACATGGCAATGAGGAAACGGGCGCTGTTGGGGCTCACGATGGCGACACGCTGACCGTGCTCGACATCGAGACGATCGAGCCGGACCGCCATGGCCCGGGCTCGGGAAGCCATGTCGCCGTAGGTGATGCGCCCGAGCGACCCCGCAACACCGGGCTCGTCGGCGACGGCCTCGCGATCGGGGTACACGAAACCAGCGCGGTCGAGGAAGTCGCGGACGTTCATCGGTACACGCATGGTTGGATTCTCCGGGTGCGGTAGGTGCTGGGTGGGCAGGCTCCCGTTTTTTGTGCCCAGGACCGCGCCCAGCGCGGCGCTGGACACAAAGAACGTGCTATTGGACCATGATGGCGATCTCGGCTTCGGCTTCGGCGTCGAGATGGCGATCGCCGTCGACTTCGATCACCACCCGTGCGAGCCTCGCGTGCGGGCCGTCGAACGGGAACGGTACGGAGTAGTTGTCGACCACGGCCAGCACGGCATCTTCACCGCACGACAAGCCGATGCCGGTGACCGAGAAGGCGACCGGCGTGAAGCGCGGGATCGAGCCGGTGGCGATGGGCGTACCGTCAACGAAGAGGGTGCCGAGGCCCTGGTGCTCGCCCGTTCGCCCGAAGGCGAAGGCCAGCGTGTGCGGGCCGGGAACCAAGCGGGGTAAGGGTCCGCTGATGCGATGCTGCTCGTCGCCGGTGAGGTTGTGCACGTAGGTGAGGTGCCCGTCGAGCACGAACAGCGTCCATCCTCCGAGCAGGCTGCCCTGCGCGCACAGCACACCCTCGAACGTGTTCGCGTGCCCTTCGGCGCTCGCCTCGGTGGGCGCGCCGGTGATCTCGATGTGCGCCGTGATCGTGTGCGAGCGGTTCTTCACGTCGGCGGCCACGTTCTCGGGCACGGTCGCCGTTCCCGGCCAGTACACGTACCGGTTGCGGGACTCGAGCAGCGGCGGCCGGACGCGCACCGACGCTGAGATCGGCCGGTTGTCGAGCGGCAGCACGTTGTTGCTCGCGGCTTCGACCCACCACCGGTCGATCATCTCCCGGAGCAGATCGGGCCGCTCGGCCGCGAGGTCGTGGCACTCCGACGGGTCGGTCTCCACGTGGTAGAGCTCCCATACATCCTCGTGGAAGTTCTCATCGGGCCGCTGGATCTGGTGGTACACGACGGCCTTCCAACCCTTGTGGTACAAGGCGCGGCAGCCGAACATCTCGGAATACTGGGTGTGGTGGGCGCTCGGGACGCCTGTGGCCTCGCTGGGGTCGACGGCCTCCGGGGCGAACGTGGGAGCGAAGCTCACCCCGTGGATCGGCTTCTGTTCAACGCCGTTGAGCTCAGCCGGAGCGGGCAGGCCGCTGATGGCGAGGATCGTGGGTACGACGTCGATGGCGTGCACGTACTGGTGACGGTTGCCGCCTCGGGCTTCTGGACCGATGCCGGCCGGCCAGTGGACGATGAGCGGATCGGCCACGCCGCCCTCGTGCACTTCGCGCTTCCAACGCCGGAACGGCGTGTTCCCGGCGACCGTCCAGCCCCAGGGGTAGTTGTTGTGAAAGCGCGGGCCGCCGATGTCGTCGATGCGGGCCGCGACGTCGGCCAGGCGCATCCCGCCGCCGTTGTAGAGGTGGGCAAAGTTGACCGAGCCGTTGCGACCGCCCTCGGAGCTGGCGCCGTTGTCGGACATGAGGAACACGATCGTGTTGTCGCGGTCGCCCGTCTCGTCGAGGAAGCTGAGCAGCCGGCCGACGTGATGGTCGGTGTGCGAGAGCATCGCGGCGAACGCCTCCATGTACCGGGCGCTCACGCGTCGCTGGTCGGGTGTGAGCTCGTCCCAGGCCGGCACCCACTCGGGTCGGGGGGAGAGCACCGTGCTGGAGGGCAAGAGCCCCATGGTCATCTGGCGAGCGAACGTCTCCTCGCGGACGACGTCCCAACCCCGGTCGAAGGTGCCGCGATAGCGGGCCAGCCACTCGGTCGGTGCCTGGTGGGGCGCGTGGCAGGCGCCCGGGCAGAAATACATGAAGAAGGGCTTGGCGTCGTCGATCGAGCGGAGGTCGGCGAGGAACTCGATGGCCTTGTCGGCGAGGTCTTCGGTGAGGTGGTAGCCGTCGGCGATGGTGCGCGGCGGCGGGATCTGGTGGTTGTCGTACACCAGCGACGGCGCGAACTGATGGGTCTCGCCCCCGTGGAAGCCGTAGAAACGCTCGAACCCTCGCGACAACGGCCAGCGGGCCCGTGATGCCCCTTGGTGGCACTCGTCCTCGGGCGTGAGGTGCCACTTGCCCACGGCGTAGGCCGCATACCCGTGCGGTACCAGCATCTCCGGCAACAGTCCGGCGCTCTTCGGGATGCGGCCGTCGTAACCGGGAAAGCCCAGGGGGAGATCGACGATCCGGCCGACGCCGCACGCGTGGTGGTTGCGGCCGGTGAGCACGCAGGCTCGCGTCGGCGAGCACAAGCTGGTGGTGTGGAAGTTGGTGTAGCGCAGGCCGGCGGCAGCCAGGCCGTCGAAGGTGGGCGTCTCGATGTCGGAGCCGTAGCAGCCGAGCTGGGCGAAGCCCACGTCGTCGAGGAGGATGATCAGCACGTTCGGAGCCTCAAGGGGCGGACGGGGCTCCGGCGGCCACCACGGCGTCGACTCGTACCAGTAGCGCCCGATCACCCCGCCGAACTCGTGCCCGTCCACGCTGGAACTCTCCTTGGGTCGCGCTGACCCTCGCAACTGTCAGCGTGGCGGGCCGGATACGGCCCCTGACGCTGACAGTTGGAAAGAAACCGTACTCAGCGCAGCTCGTCGAGGAGGGCCGGGATGGCGCCGAGCGATCCGATCTCGTGCCAGCGCAGCTCGGCCACGGTGGCCGGGTCGACGTGCTCATGGGCCCAGACGAGCGGGTACGGAACGTGGATGGCAGTGGCGCCCAGCTGCAGCACGGGGATGATGTCGGAGCGGAGGCTGTTGCCCACCATGGCGAACTCGGCCGGATCGATGGCGTGGGCGGTCATGATGCGGCGGTAGGTCGCGATGTCTTTCTCGACCACGATCTCGACCTTCCAGAACAGCTCGGCCAGCCCCGAGCGAGCCACCTTCGACTCCTGATGGAACAGGTCGCCCTTGGTGATCACGAGCAGGCGATAGCGATCGTCGGCCGCCAGGGTCGCGATGCACTCCTCGACGCCGTCGAGCAGCTCCACGGGATGGTCGAGCATCTCCTTGCCGAAATCGAGGATGTCGTTGAGGTGCTTGGTGCTGACCCGGCCGTCGGTGACCTCGATGGCGGTCTCGATCATGGAGAGGATGAAGCTCTTGGCGCCATAGCCGTACCGGTGCAGGTTGGCCGTCTCGGTGGCAAGCAGGTGTTTCGACAGCTCGGCCGGGTCGATGTGGTCGGCGAGGAGCGCGGTGATGCGCTCCTCGGTCATCGAGAACACCGTTTCGTTGTGCCACAGGGTGTCATCGCCGTCGAAGGCGATCGTCGTCAGGTTCGGCATCGGTCGCAGGCTACCGGCGGGGCTACCGGCGGGGCGGCCGGCGGGCGGGCCGGTGGCACCCCCGAGCAACTGCCAGGAGGTGGTCGTATGCGCGCGACTACTGGCAGTTGCTCGAGATGGCGATGGCGCTCAGGCCACCGGCTTGCCGGCGGGGCCGTAGCGCATGGTGTCGGTCCGCCACACGTCGGGCTGCTTGTCGAAGTGCGGCATGACCTTCTCGGCAAAGAGGTTGTTCGACTCGCGCTGCACGTCGAACGGGACGCCGTTGGGGCCGCCGAAGACGAGCTGGTCGATCCCGAGGTCCTGCATGGCCTCGAGCTGCTGGCGCACTTCCTCGGGATCGCCGCACAGCACCTGTCCACCGTCGATCATCGCTTCCACGTCGTCGAGGGTGAACTCGCCCGGTATGTCGGGCCAACGCGTCGCCCCCTCGGGGACGGGGAACGTGTCGTGATACAGGAACAGGAGCGGGAAGAAGTAGTGCATCATCGAGTCGCGGTACACCTGCCGGGCCCGCTTGCCATCTTCGAGGCACAGCATGGAGCTGCTGATCATCACGTTGTCGTTGACGTACTGGCCGACGGGCTCGGCGTCGGCGATGACGGCGTGGTAGGCCTCGATGCGGGCCTTCATGGCCTGAGCCGGCTCCACGTTGAAGCCGAGGACGCCCATCCCGTGGCGGGCCGCCTTCTCGAACGTGGGCGGATTCCCGGCCGCCACCCACATGGGCGGGTGCGTCTTCCCGCCGCCATAGGGTTTGGGGAGGATGTTGCGGCCCGGGGTCTGGAAGTACTTCCCGTCGAACGAGTAGTCGCGCGACTCCCACATCTTCTTCAGCTCCCAGACCACTTCCTCCCACGGCTCCTTGGTCGTGGACGTGTCGAGGTTGAACGTGCCGACCTCCCACGAACCGGCGCCGCGACCCGTCCCGAACTCGAAGCGGCCCTCTCCGAGATGGTCGAGCATGGCGACCCGCTCGGCCAAGCGCACGGGATGGTTGGCGATCGGGTTGAGGTTGAAGATTCCCGAGCCGATGTGGATCTTCTCGGTGATCGCCAGCGCGTAGGCGATGAACGACTCACTGGCCGAGAGGTGCGAGTACTCAGGCAGGCAGTGATGCTCGGAGACCCAGATGTGCTTGAAGCCCGCCCGGTCGGCCTGGCGGATCGTCTCGAGCTCCTCCTTGAGCGTGCGGTGCTCGGCCGCGGGATCGTGGGCGGCCTGCCCCAGGATGTTCATCATGACGAAGATGCCGAACTCCATGTGTCCTCCGAGATAGTGGTGACGCGTGACGGCGACCCTCGCGCGAGCGCCGTGGGGGGCGCAAGGATCTCGCCAGCCGGTGCATGAGATCGGGTCGCCCCGAGGGCTATGCCATCGCGATGGCCATGGGGGTGTGGAGGGGGGGCGTCGGAGAGTGCCGGTTGTGGAACTTCGGCTACGGCATCTCCCTCGACGCCTTGCGCCGCTTCGGGGAGTCGCTCACGTTCGACACGCCCCCGGGCGCAGCGTGTCAGCCCGATTTCCGGTCATCGCCAGCTACCGGGCGAGTAGCACCGCATGGGAGTCGAGGACCCGGCGGACGTCGTCGAGGTCGGCGCTGGGTAGGCCCAGGATGGTCCGCTCGATGCCGAGGGCGCGCCATCCGTCGAGCAGGGCCGGGTCGGGCAGGCCGCCGCACGCCGTGATGCGGATGGTCGACGGGTCGCGGCCGGCGTCCTCGGAGGCATGCCGGAGCTCGGCCAACGTGGCGGCGAAGGCGGGGCTGAGGAAGGGGATGGGCATCCACCCGTCGCACCATTCGACGACGTGGGCAAACGACCGGGGCCCGGGCTTGGAGCCCAGGTACACCGGCGGATGCGGGCGTTGGACGGGCTTGGGCCATTGCCACGCTCGTTCGAAGCGCACGAACTCGCCGGTGAAGGTCGCTTCCTCGTTGGTCCAGAGCTCCTTCATGGCCAGCACGTGCTCGCGCAGGCGCTCACGCCGGCTCGCGAACACGACGCCGTGGTCGGCGGCTTCCTCACGGTTCCAGCCGTAACCAACGCCGAGCACGATCCGGCCGTCGGACACGGCGTCGAGCGAGGCGATGGCCTTGGCGGTAACGATCGGGTCGCGCTGGGCCAGCAACGCCACGCTCGTGCCCAGCTTGATCGTGGTGGTGCGCGCGGCCGCGGCGGCCATCACCACGAAGGGATCGTGGATGCGGCGGTACTCCTCGGGGAGGTCGCCACCGATCGGGTACGGCGACACTCGGCTGGCCGGGATGTGCGTGTGCTCGGGCATGAAGAGCGACTCGAAGCCGCGGGCTTCGGCCTCGACGGCGACATCGTCGAAGCGGGCCGACCGATCGGTGGGGAAGATGACGAGTCCGAGATCCATGATGTGTCCCTTGGCCTTCAACCGTCCCAGCAGCTGGTGTCGATGCCGCGGGAACGGAACACGTCGATCACCGACTCAGGGTTCATGGTTCCCGGCGGCCAGTGGTAGTTCCACATGCGGACCTCCGCCACGCTCCGCACGAACTCCTTCATGACCGGCAGCGTGACCCGGATCCCCCGCCGGCTCACCTGGCGTTCGTAGCGATCGGCGTGGTCGTGGTCGAGCACGAAGTTCATGGCGTCACACATCGAGCCCATGGTGGCGTTGTTCCAGTCCCAGGGGCTGGCCGAGATGTGGACCATCACCCCTTCCGGGCGCACGCTCTGGAGCTCGAAGTTCTGTGACACCAAGGTGATCGGGGCGAGACAGCACGCGCACCACGATTCGAGACGCAGGGTCTTGTCGCGAAACGGTGGCATGTTGGAGACCGCGACAGCCTCGGACGCGCAGCCGATGTAGCTGTGGAACCGGTCGTCGATGTAGCACTCGACCTGGGACGGGAACGACGAGAACGGCGGGATCTTCAGCAGGTCGCAGTTCTGGGCATCGTCGTTGACGACCACGACGATCCCCAGCTGCAGCTGCTTGTAGGCCTGGACGATGCGCCTTCGGTCGAGCCCGATGGCCTCGTTGACGTTCCGGAAGTTGGGGCCACGCCCGTGCTCGCACCAGTACTCGAAGACGAACTGTCGCAAGGCGAGCGTGTCTTGTGTCCACTCGAAGGGGGGAACGTTCTGAGCCATGGCCGCACGCTATCGAGTCGGCACAACTGACGCGTCGGCCGCGCTTGCCGTGTCGGTGGCGCTCTCCGGCTCGGGAACGAGGCGCGGCCCCGCGGGCTCGGAGCGCACGAGGAACTCGGCCACCTTGGCGGTGACGATGGCGAAGGTGCTGATGCCGACGACCATGGTGAACACGGCGATGATCCGTCCGATACCGGTGACGGGCGCGATGTCGCCGTAGCCCACGGTGGCGATGGTCGTCGATGACCACCAGAGCGCGTCGAAGAACGACTCCACGCGCCGACCCTCTCCGACGTCCTCGGCCAGGGTGAAGCCCACCGCAGCCGAGAGCCACGTGAGGCCGGCAACACCCAAGGCGAAGCCAGCTGCGTGGTCGGCGCAGGATCGAGCGACCTTGCCGGGTGGCTGCGCCCCCGATGGCGATGAGCCGTCCGATGATGGCCACCGCCCGCCAGGCCCGCCCGGCCCTGAGCACGCGCAGGGCCCCCAGGGGCCCGAGGCTGGGAGCCAGGGCGATGGCCTGCGCAATGACGATGAGGAGACTCGACCACTCGCGACGGGCGTGCGCGAGGCGACGATCGGCGAGCACGATCGCAATCACGTAGTCGGCGGCAAAGGCCACCAGCACCACCGCGTTCACAACGTCGATGAACCGTTGGTCGCTGCTGTTCAGTGACGATCGCTCGATCTCGAGGAGCAGCAACGGGAGGCTGCCGACAGCGAGCACCATCAGCGGTCCGTTGGACCGTCGACGCCAGGCCTCGAGACGGGTGAGAGCGACGACCGCCTCGGGCCCGGGAGTCGCTGCGGTGGCGGCCTCCCTGCGGGCTTCATTCGCGTGCTCGTCGTCCATCTGCCGAGCTTTCCAGGCAGTGAGCAACCGGGCGGGGACCTCCCTCCTCTCCTAGCCTCGGGGTGTGCGAACCCGTGTATGTGACCTCTTCGGCATCGACCTGCCGATCTTCGCCTTCAGCCACTGTCGCGACGTCGTGGCCGAGGTGAGCCGGGCCGGCGGGTTCGGGGTGCTCGGTGTGACCGCCCTCACGCCCGAGCAGCTCGAGGTGGAGCTGACGTGGATCGAGGAACGTGTGGGCACGAAGCCCTATGGGGTCGACGTGCTCATCCCCGCCAAGCTCGCCGGCAGCGATCGGCGTGGGCTCGACGCCGCCGAGCTCCGCGATCTCATTCCCCAGGCGCACAAGGAGTTCGTGGCCGCGCTGATGGAGAAGTACGGCGTACCGCCCCTGCCGACGGATGAGCTCGATGCTGCCCGCTCTCGCCGGACGGGCTCGCGAGAAGGAATGGCCCGGGGATGGAACCTCGACTACGACTCGGTCGCTCCGCTGCTCGAAGTGGCGCTGGCACATCGGGTTTCGCTCATCGCCAACGCGCTCGGGCCGCCTCCACCCGAGATGATTCGCCGGGCTCACGAGTGTGGAGTCTTGGTGGCAGCCCTGGCCGGGACACCCGTCCACGCCATGCGCCACAAGGA
>JANLSK010000263.1:0-32572 GCA_031362415.1 Actinomycetes bacterium
CCGGCGCCGTCAAGCGCGGCCCAAGGCCACGGCAGCGCACACCGGATGGCCGCCGAACGTGAAGCCGTGCAGAAACGGTGCCGCGCAGGCCAGGAAGGGCTCGGCGACCCGGCCGGAGACCAGCACGCCACCCATGGGGGCGTAGCCCGACGTGAGCCCCTTGGCGAAGGTGAGGAGGTCGGGTTCGTAGCCGTAGCGCTGACAGCCGAACCAGTGCCCGATGCGACCGAACGCGCAGATCACCTCGTCGGAGACGAGCAGCACGAGTGCCCCCATGGTCGTTCCGTGGTAGGTGAAGTGCCGGGCGATCACCTTCGATCGCTTGGGCTGAGCGATGGCCCGGAAGTACTGGCGAGTCAGCTTCCATGCCGTCTCGACCGCCTCCGAGCCCCCACCGGTGAAGAAGACCCGGTTGAGGTGATCGGGCGCCAACCCGGCCAGGCGTGCCGCCAGCTCGATCGCCGGAGGATGGGCGTTGCCCCAGATCGGGAAGAACGGGAGCTCCCCGGCCTGGCTCCCGGCGGCGGCGGCCAGCTCGGCGCGACCGTGCCCCACGTTGACGGCGAAGAGCCCGGCGAGGCCGTCGAGGTAGCGCTTGCCTCTGTCGTCCCACACGTAGCAGCCCTCGCCACGGGTGAGGATCGCCATGGCATCGACGTCGGCCTCGGCCGTGGCCATGTGCATCCACAGGTGCCGCCGAGCGAGGTCGCCAAGGCGGGCGTGAGCGGTGTCGCCGGTGGGCGCCGTGGTGCTGGTCATGGACGTGAGTCTGCCCGCATCCACGCCTCGATCCTGGCAGCGGCGGCGTGGGAGTGGCCCTCACTGAACTCTCTGAACAGCCCGCCAGCGAGCCCGCCGCCCCGCTCTTGTCAGGACACCGAGACGAGGTCGATCACGAACACCAACGTCTCGTCGGGTTGGATCACCGGAGGGCGCCCCGCGGCGCCGTAGGCCAGGTCCGGTGGGATGATCAACTCACGCCGACCACCCACCAGCATGCCGACGAGACCCTGCTCCCACCCCGGGATGACCCGGCCGGTGCCCAAAACGACCGGAAACGTCGAACCCGAGTCCCATGACGCATCGAACTGCTCGCCCGTGGCGAAGTGCGCCCCGACGTAGTGGACCTCCACGGTGGACCCGGCGACGGCCTCGGCCCCGGTTCCGGTGATGAGGTCGGTGATCGCCAATTCCGCCGGAGGCTCACCCGTCTTGGCCTCGATCACCGGCTTGACCGTGGGATCGGCAACGGGTTGCGTCGCTGGGCTGGAGGTGTCGGTGGACGCCAGGACCGAGATGGAGGCATCGGAGGCATCGCCGGCTGCGGTGTCGTCATCGTCGTCGCACGCCACGAGCCCCGCGAGCGAAGCGGTGACGAGCGCGAACGCGAGGAACCGCAAGGGTTTTGTGGGCATGGATGCCAGGTTACCGCGGCCGGGGCATCAGCCCGGCGCCCGGCGCGTGCACGCCTCCCCTACGTCCGCTTCGGCCGTCATTTGAGATTTCACCTCACGTTGAGAACCCCTGGGGGTCGACGCAACCAACGGATCGGCACACTGCTGACTACCCCCATGCGGCTCCAGCTGGGGCCCGGGACGTGACGATGCCCCTTCAGCGGGCGTGAGCGTCGTCCCGGCGGTGGCGTCGAGGAGTGCGGGCACGTCGGTGCAACCGCGCGCGCGAAAACGGAGGGTTGATGTTCAAGAAGCGTCTGGGATTCATGGCGATCACACTGGCCGTGGTGTCGCTCACCGGGTGCGTGCGGCCCATCGGCGTGTACCGGGGTCCTGGGCAGTGGGGCATCGACCAGATGGGCAGCTACCAGCAGTACCTGGGCAAGCCCGTCGAGTACGTGCTCGACTACGAGGACATCGACACCTGGTCGAACCAGACCTGGCCCGAGTGGCAAGCCCAGGCCTGGGCCAAGGTGCCCAACGCCCGCCTGGTTCTCGGGGGAACGGGCATCTTCCCCGTCGGCGGCTCGTGGGCCGAGGCAGCACGCGGGGCGTACGACCAGCACTACCGGACGCTCGGTCAGCGTCTGGTCGCCAGCGGCCAGGAGGACGCCATCCTCCGGGGCGGGCACGAGTTCAACGGCGACTGGTTCCACTACGGCGTCGACCAGAGCGAGGTCGGCGACTTCATCACCGCGTGGCGACGGTGGGTCGACGCCATGCGGTCGACACCGGGACAGCGCTTCGTCTTCGAGTGGAACCCGACCGTCGGCACCGAGGCACTCCGTCATCCCGACGACGCCTATCCCGGCGACCAGTGGGTCGACGAGATCGGCATCGACGTCTACGACGGCTGGTACAACCGGGGTTGGCGACCCGGCATCGACGCGGCGCCCACCCGGGCCGAGCAGGACGCGGTGTGGGACCAGATCCTGAACGGCGAGCGCGGCCTGGTGTTCTGGCGTGACTTCGCCCGGGCCCACCAGAAGAACCTGGCGTTCCCCGAATGGGGCCTCGAGCTCTGGATCATCGAGTCCGACGGTCTGTGCCACGGGGGTGGCGACAATCCCCTGTTCATCCAGCGGATGCACGAGATCATCTCCGATCCGGCCTGGAACGTGTGGTGGCACGCCTTCTGGGAGCAGCCCGGCTTCGGTGTCGGCGATCCCGACGCCGGCCGTCAGATCCCCGTTCCCCAGAGCCGAGCCATGTTCAAGCAACTCTTCGGCCGGTAGGCGAAGCGCCTCGGCGTGTTCCCCCCGGGCGGCGATCCCCCCGGGGGGAACACCGATTGCCCCGCCGTTCGTGAAGCCGCACCATTCGTCTCGTTGGCCGTCGAGCCAACGGGGTGGAGGGTTCGCGCATGGCAGAGCGTCGGCTGGAGATTCCCGGCTTCACGGTGCACGAGGAGATCGGCCGAGGCGGCTTCGCCATCGTCTATCGAGCCGTGCAGGAATCGCTCCAGCGTGAGGTGGCGCTGAAGCTGCTCATGCGCTTCGATCTCGATGACTCGATGATGCGCCGGTTCCTCCGCGAGTGCGAGGTGATGGCGGCGCTCACCTGGCACCCCAACGTGGTGGCGGTCTACGAGGCCGGCCGGGTGCCCGACAGCGGTGCCGGCTTCCTCGTGATGGAGTACCTCCCGGCCGGTTCGATCGCCCAGCAACTCGCAGCCCAAGGGGCACTGCCGTGGGCCGAGGTCGTGCAGCTCGGGATCCAGACCGCCGACGCACTCGAGGCCGCCCATCGTCACGGGGTGCTGCACCGCGATGTCAAGCCCGAGAACCTCCTCGTCGATCGCATCGGCCGAGTGAAGCTCGGCGACTTCGGGATCGCCGGCATCAACGGTACCCACAGCACGACGACCGGGGTCATCACGGGCAGCCCGGCCCACGTGGCGCCGGAGGTGATCACCGGTGGGAGGGCCGAGGTCGCGGCCGATCTCTACTCGCTGGGATCAACCTTGTTCACGCTGCTGGCAGGCGAACCGGCGTTCCTGCGCCCCACCGACGAGATGTTCGTCCAGGTCGCCATGCGGGTGGTGAGTGATCCCGTCCCCGATCTCCGCGACCGCGGCGTCCCCGAGTCCGTGGCCGGCCTCGTCGAACGGCTCATGGCCAAGGATCCGTCATCGCGTCCCCGACGGGCATCCGACGTGGTCGACGAGTTGCTCGCCATCGAGCACGACAACCGGATCGCAGCCACACCCGTCTTCACCGCCGCTGCGCTCGGAGCGGTCGCAGCCGGAGCCGCAGTCGCGGCCGCTGCCGGGGACGGGGTGCTCGGCCCGGCCGCCGCCGCCCTGCCCACCATCGTCGCTTCGCCGCGACCGGTCGCCGGTGTGCCCCAAGCGGCTGGAGGAGCCCCGGCAGGAGCAACCCCCGCGAGACCACGGCGGCGGCGGTACAGGGCGCCGGTCCTCGGTGCCCTGGCCGGAGCCCTCGTCGTCGGGACGGTGGCCCTGGCGCTCCTGCTTTCAGGCAATGGTGACGACACGATCGCGACGGGTTCCAAGGCCAACACACAGCCGAGCGCCGCCGTACCGTCGAGCACCACCACGAGCACCGATGGCGTGGGCGAGGCGGCGATCACGACGGTCTCCACAACGGACATCGGGGCCACGACGGCGGGAACCGTTCCCACTCCCACGGGCCCGCCGACACGGCGCGGAGCTCAGGCCCCCTCCGACTCCGACTCCGACTCGGGCACGGCCTCGGCTCCGGCCTCCCTCTCGCCCGACGGGTCGGGATCGCCTTCAGCACCGTCGACCTCGCCATCGGGAACCTCGCCATCGGGGACCTCGCCGTCGTCGCCGGCCTCAGGGGCTCCGTCGGTGTCATCATCAGCACCGAAACCAGCTCCACCCCCACCCCCTGCACCACCCACGCCCCCCGGGCCGCCCCCCGCACCACCACCGCCGGCCCCGCCGGCCCCGCCGCCTCCACCGCCGGCACCGCCACCCGCACCACCGGTCGTCGGCAGCCTCATCGTGAGTCTGGGCGCCACCCGGGCCGACGTCTCCGCACCCCAGGCACCCCGATGCACCGACTCCCGTTGGACCGTCACCGGGCCGGTGAGCTTCCAGCAGATCCCACCGTCGAGCAACGGTGGATGGGCCCTCCCGCCCGGCGGTTGCTGGCCCTCGGACCATTTCTTCAGCACTGCCGAGCGTGTCTCGCCCCTTCGTGGCGGCAACTACGTCGTCACGCTCGAGGTGCGCGACAGCGCTGGCCAGGTCGGCGAGCGGTCACAGGCCTTCACGCTGAAGCCGGCGGTCACAGCCATCACGACAACGCTGTCGAGCGCTCGCGACTCGGCTCGGTTCGTCGCAGCGGGCTCCGATCGTTGCGCCGACTCACAATGGGCCGTGTCCGGTCCGGTGAGCTTTACCGAGATCCCGGCAAACGAGAACGGTGGATGGTCGCTGTCACCCTCCGGCTGCTGGGGCACCGATCACGCGTTCGACATGAACAACGGCCGCCCATACCCAGCCCTCGTTCCCGGCGACTACACGATCACCCTCGAGCTCCGTACCAAGGACGGCGTCCTCAACTCCACATCGCGCCTCTTCACCGTTTGACCCGTGCCCGAAGGTGACGGGTCCGACGTCAGGCCCGAAGGTGTCAGGCCCGATGCCGGCGGCTACGAAGCCCGGCGCCAGGTTCACGGCGGGCACACTGGGTCGCCCATGGGTCAGCTCGTTCCTCCCACCTCGTTACCTGTCGAAGACTGCCTGCCCGCGCTCCGGCGGGCGTTGGCCGTTGCCACGCATGCGGTGCTGCAGGCGCCGCCGGGCGCGGGCAAGACCACGCTCGTCCCGTTGCGGCTGTTGGAGGAACCCTGGCTCGGCGACCAACGGATCGTGATGCTCGAGCCCCGCCGGCTGGCGACACGAGCCGCGGCCCGTCGGATGGCCTCGATGGTGGGCGAGAGCGTGGGCCAGACCGTCGGATTCCGCACTCGCGACGAGCGCCGGGTCGGGCCGAGCACCCGGATCGAAGTGGTCACCGAGGGCATCCTGACCCGCCGCATCCAGCACGATCCGTCACTCGCTGGCGTCGGGCTGATCATCTTCGACGAGTTCCACGAGCGCAGCCTTCCCGGTGATCTCGGGCTGGCGCTCACGCTCGACGTCCGGCGAATCCTGCGTCCCGAGCTCCGGTTGCTCGTGATGTCGGCCACGATCGACGGGGCCCGGGTGGCTCGGGTGCTCGGCGACTCGCGCCACGCCGAGCCCGCCCCGATCGTCACGAGCGACGGCCGGGTCCACCCCGTCGAGATCCGCTGGATACCCCGCAACCCCAAGCAGCACGTGGAGCCGAGCGTCGCCGAGGCGATCCGACGGGCCCTGCGGGACGAGCCGATCGGCGACGTGCTGGCCTTCCTCCCTGGCGAGGCCGAGATCAGACGCACGGTCGACCTGCTGGCCGGGAGCCCGCTCCCCGGACCGCTCGATGTCGACGTTCGGCCGCTCTACGGGGCCTTGGCGAGCGCCGATCAGGACGCCGCGCTCGCTCCCTGTCCCCCCGGGCTGCGCAAGGTCGTGCTGGCCACCGACATCGCGGAGACGAGCCTCACCGTCGAGGGCGTGCGTGTCATCGTCGACGCCGGCCTGGCCCGGGTACCGCGCTACGACGCCCGCACAGGCATGACCCGCCTCACGACCGTCGCCACGTCGAGGGCCTCGGCCGACCAGCGCGCCGGGAGGGCCGGGCGTACCGAGCCCGGCGTGGCCTATCGCCTGTGGTCACTGGTCGAGCACGGAACCCGTCGCCCGTTCGCCGATCCTGAGATCTCCCAGGTCGATCTGGCCGGCCTGGCTCTGGAGCTGGCGGCCTGGGGTGTGAACGCGCCCGAGGCCTTGTCGGCGCTGCCGTTCCTCGAACCGCCGCCGGCTCGCAGCCTCGCCGAGGCCCACGGGCTTCTGAGGATGCTCGACGCGCTCGATGGCGACGGGCGCATCACCGCGGTCGGCCGAGCGATGGTCGAGCTCCCACTGCACCCTCGGCTGGCCCGGATGGTCCACGGGGCCTCCGAGTGGGGCTCGGGATGGGTCGCCTGCGTCGTGGCCGCACTCCTGGCCGAGCGCGACGTGCTGCGGGGCCGGCCCGACGAGCTGCCCGCCGATCTGGCGCTGCGGGTGCGCCTCATCGACGATCCGGGAGCCAAGCATCCGCTCGCCGACGGCCGGGCGCTGCGACGGGTACGCGAGCAGGCGCACGACCTGGCGCAGCGGGCCGGGGTGGAGCCGACCCCGGGCCGCATCGACGGTTCGGCCGTCGGACGGGTGCTGGCCTTTGCGTACCCCGATCGCATCGCGCAGGCGCGCGAGAGCGGGCGGGGGGGCTTCAAGCTGCGAACGGGGACGGGCGCCTGGGTCGCAGCCACAGACTCATTGGCAGCACAGCCGTTCCTGGTCGCGGCCGACCTTGACGGCCAGCGCAAGGACGCCCGCATCCGGCTCGCAGCTTCGCTCGATGCGCTCGACGTCGACCTCGTGTTCAGTCACGAGGTGGAAGAGTCGGCCCGGCTCGTCTGGGACCGCGACCGCGACGATCTCGTGGCTCGGGTCGAGCGCCGCCTGGGATCGTTGCGATTGGGGGTTGTGGAACGCCGGCCGTCGCCGGGTGCGGCCTCCACAGCCGCGCTGTCGGACCGGATCCGCACGACCCGGCTCGCGGTGCTGGCGCCCCCGCCGGCGTTGGAGATGCTCCGTCAGCGAGTCGCCTTCTGCGCCCGGGCCGTGTCCGAGGGCTGGGAGGGCGAGCCCTGGCCCGATCTCTCCGAGCCGCGCCTCGTCTCGACGGTCGACGAGTGGCTGGAGCCGTATCTTGCCGGCGCCCGCAGCCGTGCCGATCTCGTGGCGCTCGACCTCGTCGCCATCGTCGGGCGCCTCCTCACCCCGGCGCAGCGCCGAGCGCTCGAGCGCCTGGCCCCGACCTCGCTCACCCTTCCGGGCGGCCGCACGATGCGCCTCGACTACTCGGGCGAGGTCGGTCCGGTGCTCGCCGTCAAGGTCCAAGACCTGTTCGGCTCCCGCGCCCATCCCACGGTGGCCGACGGCCGCGTCCCCGTCGTGCTGCATCTCCTGTCGCCGGCCGGTCGGCCCATCCAGATCACCTCCGACCTGGCCGGGTTCTGGGCCGGGTCGTGGCGTGAAGTCCGCAAGGACATGGCCGGCCGCTATCCGAAGCACGCCTGGCCCGACGATCCGGCGTCGGCCGCGCCTCCCCCCGAACGGGGACGCCGATGAGCCCGCCGGGGGCCGACTCGGCTGCGCTGCTGGCGATCGCGGAGGTCACGCTCCGGTTCGGAACCGGCGCCGGGCTGACCGGGATCTCGCTCGAGATCGAGGCCGGCACGGTCAGCGCGATCATCGGACCCAACGGGGCGGGCAAGACGACGCTGCTCGACGTGATCGCCGGCCGACAGCGTCCCGACGCCGGCCGCATCTCACTCGGCGGCACCGACGTGAGCGACTTTGGAGCCGACGACCGGGCGCGCGCCGGCGTAGCCAAGACCGATCAGGTCCCCACGTTGGTCGGGACCGACGCTCGTGACGCGGTCGCCCTGGCGCTGGGCTCACTCCGGCGACGGCCACCCGGCCTCCGGCGCATCGCCGGGCGCGCACCGGGAGCCCGAACAGCCGCCGACACACTGTTGAACCAAGCAGGACTGGCTCCCCAGCTCTTCTCCGAACCCTTGGCGCAGTTGGGTTTGGCCGATCTGCGCCGTGTCGACCTCGCTCGAGCGCTGGCTCGTCAGCCGCGGGTTCTGCTGCTCGACGAACCGGCCTCCGGTCAGGGGCCCGTCCACCACGAGGCCCTGGCCGTGCTGCTCCGCAGGTTGGCCCGGCAGGGGTTGGCGATCGCGGTGGTCGATCACGAGCTCGGTTTCGTCGAGCGCGTCGCCGACACGGTGATCGCGCTCGACCGGGGCGAGATCGTCACCAGCGGGCCGCTCGCCGATGTGCTCGCCCATCCCCGGATGCGCGCCGGCTTCCTGGAAGCCTGACGCCGCCCGTGTGTCCGCCGGCCGGCGCCCGATAGCGCCCGTCACCGCAGCGCTGCGAGACTACGAGACCGCACCCCCGCACGTCACCGATCTGGAGGATCACCATGACCGTCTACCAGCACAGCATCGCCACGCTCGACGGTTCGCCCGGTCTGCTCGACTCGCTTGCCGGCAAGGCTGCGCTGTTCGTGAACGTGGCGTCGAAGTGCGGGCTCACTCCGCAGTACGAGGCCATGGAGGCGCTGCACGAGCGGCTCGCGCCCCGTGGGTTCTCGGTCGTGGGGTTTCCCTGCAACCAGTTCCTCGGCCAGGAGCCAGGCTCGGCCGACGAGATCGCCGAGTTCTGCAGCAGCACCTACGGGGTCACGTTCCCCTTGTCGGAGAAGATCGACGTGAACGGCGCCCAGCAGCATCCGCTCTTCAAGGAGCTCAACGCCGTCGCCGACGGGGACGGCCACACCGGCGACATCCGCTGGAACTTCGAGAAGTTCGTGGTGGCCCCCGACGGCCAGGTCGTCGCCCGCTTCAACCCCACCACCGCCCCCGACGCCCCCGAAGTCATCGCCGCCATCGAGTCCGCACTCGCCTAGCAGTCCCTGGGTTCGACCCACACTGCCAAATGTGCGCGGAACTGCTCACGGGCCGCGCATTTCCGCGCAGATTTGGGGGAGGGGCGCGTCACGGGCGTCCGGCTGCGCTACCAGAAGCCGGGGAGGGGGGTGGTGCGGTCGCCGCGGGCGTACGCGCGCAACCGGTGCTGGCCCGCGTTCGAGAGCATCTCGATGGCGTCGAAGACCAGATCGGGACCGAGAGCCCGTAAGGCCTTGTCGGCCGGGCTGCGGCGAGGCGGCAGGTGCGATGTGAGCACCACGTGGGCCACCGAAGGATGGGCCCGAGACAGCACGCTCACGCGACCCACCGCACGCCAGACGGCGTCGGTCCGGGCCAAGCCGCCCCGGGTCGCGGTGAAGGCGCCGGTCACGTCGAAGTGCCAACGACCGCCGGTGGCGTCGTCGGCGACGATGCTCACTTCCGAGCCGCTCGCCGCGAACTTCTTGTTGCGATCGACGATCGTGAACCCCGCGGCCGTCACAACCTCGGCGGCGATGTCCTTGGTGGCCGAGCCGGTGTCGAGGGCCCGGACGAGGTACTCACCATCGGACTCCTCACCGTCGTCGAGGCGCAACGGGAGCGCGGGCCTCTCCGCGGTTCCCCCCAGAGCCATGCGCTCCTGCTCGGCGATCACCCGGTCCTTGGCGATGCGCACGTACGTCTCGTCGAGGTCGTAGCCCGCGAAACGCCGGCCCCGCCTCACCGCGGCCACCGCCGCCGATCCCGACCCGAGGAACGGGTCGAGCACGAGGTCGTTCTCATAGGTGTACAGGTCGATGAGGCGCATCGGCAGCTCCACCGGGAAGGGCGCCGGATGCTGCACCCGTCGGGCGCTCTCGGGCGGGATGCGCCACAGGTCGAGCGTGGCCTCCATGAACTCGTCCGTGGTCGTGGTACTGCGCCACGGCAGGCCCTCAGACCGGCGCTGGGCCAACGGGCGAGCCCGGTCGAAACGTCCCTTCGACGCGATCACGACCCGCTCGGTGATGTCGCGCAACGCCGGGTTCGTGGCCTGCTTGAACGAGCCCCACGCACACGAGCCGCTCGCCCCTTCGGCCTTGGCCCAGATCACCTCGCCCCGCAACAGCAACCCCAGATCCTGGAGGATCCGGCTCACGTCGGCCGAGAGGCTGCAGTAGGGCTTGCGCCCCAGGTTGGCCACGTTCACTGCGATACGGCCGCCGGGCTCCATCACCTCCACGCAGCGGGCGAATACGTCGTGAAGCATCTGGAGGTACTCCAGATACGACGCCGGGATGCCGTCACGCTCGAGCTCGGTCTCGTAGGCCTTGCCGGCGAAGTACGGCGGCGACGTAACCACCAGGGCCACCGAAGCCTCGGGCAGATCGAGTGCCCGGGCGTCGCCGCACACCAGTGCCTCGTCGATGCTCAGCTCGAACGGCGGGTGGACGGTTTCGTCATCGGACAGCGCCGGCGGCGTGAACCGGGCATAGAACGCGCTGGCGTCATGGCTCTCGCGACTGCCGGCTCCGAACTCGCGAGTGGCCGTCGGCGATCGTTTCGATGCTCCCCTCGGACGTGCCATCTCTGGAAGCTACGCGATCGGCGTCGTGGGCGCGAATTCCCCGTGTCACCATGGCCGATCGCCGGGGGCGAGGCCAGAAGAATCAGCCTGCCGGGACCTGGCGCACCTCCACGTACTGGAACACTGGGAACAGCCTACGGGCCAGGTCGGCGATGTCGTCGGCGGTCACCTCGTCGAGACAACGGCTTCGCAGATCGAGGTCGCTTGGCTGCTCGTCGGGATGGGCGTCGTAGAACAGGAGCTGCTCGATGTACCACTCGTTGCTCACCAGCTCGATCTCCCGGGAGAGCCCCTCGACCGCCGCGGCGAGTTGCTCGGGCTCGGGCCCCTCGGCGCGTAGCTCAGCCAGATCGGCTTGGAGCTCGCGGGCGATCTCGTCGATCCTCTCGGGATCGCCCGACACCTCGAAGTAGCTCTCGGTCACCGGCTGCAGATCGTCATCCCAGGTGATCTCGGTGTACGGCGAGTACGTCGCCGACAGCGCCTCACGCAGATGATCACGCAGGCGAACGTTCACGATGCTCTGGAGCACCTGCATGTGCAGACGCTCGCGCGGGCTCAGATCGCCGAATGCCGACCAGAGCGCCGCCAGGGTCGCCTGGTCGCCCTCGCCGCTGCGTACGGTGCGGCTCACCACGCCCTGAGGAGGATCGGGCCGTCGATCGCGCGCGGCCACATCGCGGCCCGAGCCGGGCAGGGTTCCCAGGTACCGTCGGCTGAGCTCTTCGACGTCGTCGGGATCGAAGTCGCCCGCGAACACGAACGTGAATCCGC
Organism: Actinomycetes bacterium; assembly: GCA_031362415.1. Taxonomy (GTDB): domain Bacteria; phylum Actinomycetota; class Acidimicrobiia; order IMCC26256; family VFJJ01; genus VFJJ01. The sequence continues at coordinate 11,401 of JANLSK010000263.1, forward strand.
TGGCGTCGCCGAAACGATCACGGAACACGTCGAGCGCAGCGTCCAGGTCGAGCGCGTCGAGCTCGGCGACGCTCGGGTAGATGCGATAGCGCGGATCACCGCCGAAGCGGGCGTCCAGAAGCTCGGAGATCAACGCCAGCTCCGGTTGCAGGGTTGGGTCCGCAGCCACGGGACGAACTCGACCGAGATACGTGGCAACTGCGGCGTCGTCGATACGCGGCTCGGTCATGAACAGGTGCACGAGCTGGAAGAGGATCTCGAGATCGTCGGTGGAGCTGCTGCCGGAGAAGCCCTCGCTCGTCTCGTCGAGGTACGGACCGACCGACGCCACCCGGTCGGAGAGGAACCGGTCGAGGGCGACTCGATCGACGTCGCCGAGCCCGCTGGAGCCGACGAGCTCGGCGACCACCATCGACTCTGCGAACACGTCGTCGGCCACCAACGACTGCCCCCCGGGGCGCTGCGCCTGGAACGCCACGCCCCCCTCGGCGATGGTGGTCTCGGCCAGCAGCACCCGCACCCCGTTGGCGAAATCGAGCTGACGGGCGCCGAGCTCAAGGATCGCGGAGGCGTCGATCTCCGCGATCGGCTCAGGGGCCTCGATGAGCGACTCCAGCGCAGCCGCCTCGGCGTCGCGAGGCTCGAGGTCGTCGCTCGCCGACACGGCGGCAGCGATGCTCACGATGTCGTCGGCGCTCGGTAGAGCGTCGGCGTCGGCGGCCGGACCCACCACGAACACGTGAGGCGTTGTCGCGTCGAGCAGGGCCACAAGGGCGTCCTGGGAATCCTCGGCTTCGAGTGCGTCAAGGGCGTCGGTCTCGAGCTCGAGCTCGGTCTCGGCCGACGGGAGCGGCCCGCCCTCGAGTGCATGGAACACGTAGGTGTCGGCGTACTCGTCGTCCTGCGTGGTGTCGCGGCCTTCGTAGTACTGCTCGGCCTGGGCCCGTCGGGCCTCCACGGCCCGCTCGAGCTCGTCGTTGCTGAACCCGAAGCGTCGTACCCGCTCCAACTCGGCCAGCACCGCCTCGACCGACGCGGACACGTCACCCGGGTTCGCGTCGAGATAGATCCCCTCCATCGCCACCGGACGCCCGATGGGGTCATAGGTGTAGCTCGCTCCCAGGAACGGCGAATCGCCCCGGGTCGCATCGTCGGCGAGCCGGGTGGCGATCATGTCCCAACCGAGAGATGCGGCCACGCCGCTCCGCCAGGCCTCAGCCGTTGCTGTGGTGTCGACGAGCGTGGGGTACAACACCTCGGCCAAGCCGCTGGGAACATCGGCGTCGACGTACACCACCACCTCGGGAACCAGTCCCGAGTCGATCTCCCACGGGATCACCGGGCGTTCCCGGGCCTCGTCCGCCGCCGGAGGCAGGTCGGAGAAACGATCGCGGATGCGCTCCTCCATGTCGTCGACGTCGAAATCGCCCACGGCCACGATGGTCATGAGATCGGGCCGGTACCAGTCCTCGTAGAACCGCCGGAGAGCGTCGGCGTCGAGCGCCTCGATCGACGCCTCCGAGCCGATGGGATCGGAGTCGGCGTACGCAGTCCCCGCGAGCAGGAGCTCCCGGTACTGCTGGTAGATCCGACCGTCGGCGCTCTGCTCCGATAAACGCCATTCCTCGAGGACCACGCCCCGCTCGTCGTTCACGTCGTCCTCGTCGATGGTGGCGTTGGCCGCCCATTCCAACAACACGTCGAGCGCGGTGTCGACGATCTCGTCGTCGTCGGTGGGGATCGTGAGCTCGTACACGGTCTCGTCGACGGTCGTGTAGGCGTTGACGTCGGGCCCGAACTCGGCTCCGAAGAGCTCGAGAACCGAGATCAGCTCGTTCCCGGGGAACAGCTCGGTGCCGTTGAACAGCATGTGCTCGAGGAAATGCGCGCCACCCGACTGATCGTCGTCCTCCAGCGCCGAGCCGGCGTCGACGACCAGTCGCAAAGCAGCCCGCCCGCCCGGTGCCTGGTTCTCGCGCACGTAGTACCGAAGACCGTTGTCGAGCTCACCGATGAGAACGTCGGGGTCGACGGGGATCTCGGCTCCGAGTCCGGGTCCGGGTCCGGTCGTTCTGTCGGTCGTCGCGTCGGTCGGCGGCGTCGTGGGAACGGTCGTCTCGTCGTCCGACGGCTTGGTCGTCGCCGAACCCTGCTCGCGATCGCCGGAGCTCGTGCAGGCCACGGCGAGCGTCGTCATCGTCACCGCGGAGACGACGAGCACCAGCCCCTTGCGGGCCCTACGGGGAAGTGTGATCACCCGACGAGACTAATGACGCCATGCACCCCCGTCGCGCGGTGCCCGGCCGGGCGCGGCCCGACGGACCAACGCGAACGCAGAACCGTTCACTCGGACGGGGTTGCGGGCCCGTAGCGGCGCCTGATCTCGACCAAGGGCGCAGCGGGGAACCCATCACGGCCTGGCCTCCAACCCAGGTCGACCTTCTGCTGGCCGATCCCCCCTTCGGCCCACACGTGACAGGTGTTGAGCATGGGGCTCGTCCACCCGGCGCCCTGGCCCGCCGTGGCCCCGTCGGCTGCCGCGCCATCGGCTTCCAGGCGATCGACGGCCCCCGCCGACGTGATCGCCTGGATCACCACCGGTCCGATCACCGTCGACAGGTGGGCGAGGTGCGCGCAGCCCTTGACCCCGGCGAAGCGCTCCTGCACGGCTCGGTTGTACCCCCGCCCGATCGACACGCCGACCAAGCCGGCGAACACCGGAGCGATCTGGGTGCACTCGGCGTGGGGGAACATGTGCATCCGACCCTCGGCTGCGGTGATCACCAACCCCGCCTTGGCCACCGTGAGCACCAGTTCCATGTCATGCACGATGCGGCGCCCGGCCTCGGGATGCCACGGGCGTTCGTCACGCAGCGTGCCCACGACACGGATGTCGTCGCCAAGATCGAACGCCTCGACCCCGATCGACCGTCGATGCACGGGCGCGGGCGCTGGCTCAGTCACGGGACTCGACTCGGTCATGCCCGGAGAATGTAGGGGCGGGCCGGGGCCCATCACCGATCTGTCATCGAGCCCCTCACCCTGAACGCTCACCGGCGACCCGCCGCGTCGACGGCTGGGGGCCTGCCAGACTGCGCCCATGAGCACGACGGCATTGGTGATCGGCGGAACCGGACCCACCGGGCCGCACATCGTGGAGGGGCTGGCAGCCCGGGGCCATCGGGTCACGATGCTGCACACCGGTCGTCACGAGCTTCCCGAGCTCGAGCACTTCGAGCACATCCACACCAGCCCCCACGACGGTGAGCAACTGGCTGAGGCGCTCGGGACGCGCACGTTCGATCTGGTCGTGGCCACCTACGGCCGTCTGCGAGCGATCGCCGAGGTACTCGCCGGACGCTGCGGGCAGTTCGTGTCGATCGGCGGCGTCCCGGCCATGCGGGGGTTCTTCGATCCCGACCGCTGGGATCCTCCAGGCCTGCCGGTGCCCGCCCACGAGGAGCTCACCCGCTCCGACGAGGGCGACGACGGCAAGAGCTACCGCATCGCCCGGACCGAGGAGCTGCTGTTCGGGTTCCAACCGACCGCTGCGCACTTCCGCTACCCGATGGTGTACGGGCCCCGCCAGCCGGCGCCACGGGAATGGAGCCTGGTGCGACGGGCGCTCGACGCTCGACCCCATCTGGTGCTGGCCGACGATGGCCTCACGCTCTTGACCCAGGGGTACACCGCGAACCTGGCCCACATGGTGCTGCTTGCGACCGACCGACCCGACGCCGCGGCGGGCCAGGTGTTCAACGCCGGCGACGAGGAAACGCTCACGCTCCGCCAAGTTGCCGAGATCGTCGCCGACACCTTCGGGCACACATGGGAGATCGTCTCGATGCCGTGGGATCTCGCAATACCGGCTCGTCCGCTGGTGCAGCAGCATCGGCCGACGCACCGGGTGCTCGACATCGGAAAAGCCAAGCAGCTCTTGGGTTATCGCGATCTGGTACCCGCTCGCGAAGCAGTTCGGCTCACGGCCCGCTGGCTGGCCGAGCGCCGTCCCGAACCCGGCGGGATCGAAGAACGCATCCTCGAGGACCCCTTCGACTACGAGAACGAGGACCGCCTGATCGCCGGGTGGAAGGCTGCGCTCGCCACCCTCCCGTCGATCGACTGGCCGGTGAAGCCCGGCCTGGGCGTCGCCTACGGGGGTCCGGGCAGCTCCTACGTGCGCCCCGACACCCGCATCTGAGGATCTCATCCACGCTTGGCGTGACCGACATCGACGGCGGGTAGGCAAGGGGCCCGTGTCGATCGGAGTGGACAAGGACCCGATGAGCCTTCATCAGCTCCCCCGGATGATCCGCCCGCTGCGCGACTTCCTCCACACCGAGGCCGCAGGTGGCGTGGTCCTGCTCGCGGCCACCGTCGTGGCCCTGGTCTGGGCCAACTCGCCGTGGGACGGTCTGTACCGCGATCTCTGGAGCACGGAACTCTCGGTGCGTGTCGGTTCCCGCAGCCTCAGCCTCGATCTGCGGCATTGGGTGAACGACGGCCTCATGGCGGTGTTCTTCTTCGTCGTCGGTCTGGAGATCAAGCGCGAGTTGGTGGGTGGTGAGCTGAGCGACCATCGGCGAGCGGTACTCCCGGCCTGCGCCGCCCTCGGAGGGATGATCGTTCCCGTGCTGCTGTACCTGGCCGTCAACGTCGGCGGCGATGGGGCCCGGGGCTGGGGCATACCCATGGCCACCGACATCGCGCTGGCGATGGGTGTTCTCGCCCTGGTGGCGCCACACATCGATCCGGCGCTGAAGCTCTTCCTCCTGGCGCTGGCGATCGTCGACGACATCGGCGCCATCGTGGTGATCGCCGTCTTCTACTCCGACGGGATCAACCTGACGATGCTCCTCGGGGCCCTTGCCGCATTGGCTTCGGTGCTGGCTCTGCGTCGGGCCGGTGTGCAGCGGATCTGGCCGTACGTCGCCCTCGGAACGGGCCTCTGGTTCCTGACCCTGCAAGCCGGCGTGCATGCGACCTTGGCCGGCGTGGCCCTGGGTCTCATGACCCCGGCGCACGCTCACCGCCAGCCCGACCTCGTTGACGCCGACGAGCTGACCGATCTCGGCACGGTGACCGCAGCCCACGAGACCGCGGTGCTGGCTCGCCAGTCGGTGTCGATCGTCGAGTGGCTCGAGCACCTTCTGCATCCGTGGTCGAGCTTCGCGATCATTCCCGTGTTCGCTCTGGCCAACACCGGGATCGCGATCGACAGCGACGCCATCACCGGAGCCGCCAACTCCCGGGTCAGTGCCGGGATCGTGCTCGGGCTGGTCGTGGGCAAGCCGCTCGGGATCACCCTGGCCGCCTGGCTGGCCGTCCGCACCGGGATCGGCACCCTCAGCGATGGGACGCGCTGGCGCTCGATCTTCGGTGTCGCCGCTCTGGCCGGGATCGGTTTCACCGTGGCTCTGTTCATCGCCGAGCAGGCGTTCCCCGGGGGTGCCGTCGGCGGTGAAGCGACGATCGGGATCCTCGTCGCTTCGTTGCTCAGTGCCGCCCTGGGGACGGTGCTCCTGCGGCGGTCACCCTGATCGTGATGGGGCCCATGGGCGCCGACAGCACCGCCGGAGCGAGACTGCGTGCGTGAGCGACAACGACGACCGGCCCGATCCCGGGCCCAGCCCGCTGCTCGTCGAGGTCGTCGACCACGTGGCGGTGCTCACACTCAACCGGCCCGAGGTGCTCAATGCGTTCTCGGGGGCCATGGGCGCCGCGCTCGACGAGGCCTACGAGCGCTTCGATGCCGACGACTCGGTGCGGGCGATCGTGCTCACGGGAGCGGGACGGGCGTTCTGCTCGGGAGCCGACTTCTCCGGTGGAGCTGCGGTGTTCGGCGCTCCCGGCGACGTGTCGGGCTTCCGGGCCAACCCCTTGCGCTGGCCGGCGTGGCGGGTGCGCAAACCCGTGATCGCGGCGATCAACGGCCATGCCATCGGGCTCGGGCTCACCATCACGTTGCACTGCGACATGCGGATCGTCGCCCGTGACGCCAAGCTGGGCATCGTGCAGAACCGGCGGGGGGTGATGCCCGACGCCCGTTCGCACTGGACGCTGCCCCGTATCGTCGGCCACGCCCGAGCGGCCGAGATCCTGCTCACGGGCCGCCAGTTCTCGGGCGCCGATGCCGAGCGCTGGGGGCTGGCCAACGAGGCGCTCGATGCGGCTGACGTGCTTCCCCGGGCCCTGGAGATCGCCCGCGACATCGCCGTGCACACCGCCCCGGTGTCGGTGGGAATCTCGAAACGATTGCTGTGGCTCGACCCCCAGCCCGACGGGGCGATCATCGACCAGCTCGAGACCGATCTCCACCTTCACGTCATGGGCGCTCCCGATTCCCAGGAGGGGGTCAACGCGTTTCTCGCCAAGCGCGAGCCCCGCTGGTCGATGACGCTCGCCGACGATTGGCCGTCCTGGATGTGACGACGCGGGTTGCGGCGTCACCGCCCAGCCGGCTGCGCCGTTGGAGCACGGCCGGCTGCGCCGTTACAGCACAGCCAGCGGGTTCACCGGGGAGCCCGTCCCCCGAGGTATCACGAGTGGGGAGCACACGAACAGGAACTCCCAGCGGGCGAGCTCAGCGCAGGCGTCGGCCAGCCCTTCGAGGTCGGCATTGTCGATGATCGGCATCCCCATGTACGGCAAGAGGAGATGATGCACGTGCATGGGCACGGCGTGCGGCGCCGGGTTCGGGATGCCCTGGTCGGCCACGGGGGCGTCCTGCCAATCCCAGCACAGGAGCGAGGCCCCCGTCTCGTAGAGGAACTCGACGGCGCTGGCGTGCACCCCGCCCGGGAAGAAGAACCCGGGGCGCTCGTCGGGCCGGGCCCGCCAGTAGGCGTCGTGACCGCTGCGGATGATGACGGCGTCGCCCGAACGGGGCACGACACCCTGAGCCGCGGCGGCGTCGACGAGCTCCCAGCCGTGGACGGGTCTCCCAGGCTCGACCGACACCGTTCCTCGGAGCCGAGGGATGTCGTAGAGCACACCGCGGGTGACGATGCCATCGCGCCAGAACTCGATGGTGCCACTGTGCTCGGCGGGCATGTGGTGCGCCCCGACCGGCCGGTCGTTCCAGAACCGGCCGTCGGCAGTGGCCAGATGGCACAGGGCGTCGATGTGGGTCTGGGTCACCCCGTGAATGAACATCCCGAGATAGTCGAGCATCCCGCCCGAGTCGGTGCAGGCCACGAAATGGTGCGCCGGATAGGGATTGGCCGGTCCGGCGAACGTGTCGATCGACCGCGACATGCTCACGCTACGGCCCGAGCGGACGAGCGTGGCTGCACCGGCGCGCACCTCGGGAGTGATGAGGTTCAGGGTCCCCAACTCGTCGTCGGAGCCCCAGCGGCCCCAGTTGCAGAACCGCTCCCGCCAGGAGTCGTACTCCTCGGCGCTGGGAGGCGTCCGATCGTGCAGTCCCATCGTGGTCAACCCGTCCTTGGCTTGGCGGCGGAGCGTCCCGTCAGGGACAGTGAACACCGCAGGCGACGACCTCGCCACCCGGTTCCCCTGTGCCTGCCCAGTCGAACGATCGGCGCGGTACCAGCCCCCGCGAATGCTGTACGTTCCCGCTCATGGTCGAGTACGACCCGTTCTCCGTGGAGGCCATGACCGACCCGCATCCGATCTACCGGAGGCTGCGCGTCGAGTCGCCCGTCCATCGTCTCGAGCAGTACGACGCCTGGGCACTCTCGCGCTTCGCCGACTGCTGGGAAGTGCTCCACGACCGCGAGCGCTTCTCGATCGTCGAGGGCCCGGTGTTCCACCGCGATCGCCTGCTCAGGCACCTCGACGGGCCGCCCGACGCGACCGTCGCCCGGCCCCTGCCGAGCTTCTCGATGGTCGACCCGCCGACGCACACCGCGCTGCGCCAGGCGATGTTCCCGTCGTTCACGCCCCGGGCCAGCGAGCGACGTGGCGTCGAGGTGACCGCCATCGTCGACGCCCAGATCGCCTCGCTCGACGACCGTGCCGACTTCGACGTGATCGCCGACCTGGCCTCGCCCGTGGCCGTGGGCACGACGCTGGCGTTCCTCGGGCTCCCGAGCTTCGACGGACCGCACCTCGGCGCGCTCGTGAACGCGTTCGCCCGACGGGAACCGGGCCAGCCCGGCATCACTTCCGCCGGAGCCGTTGCCCACCGGGAGCTGCACGACGTGCTGAGCGGGTACGTGCGCGAGCATCGGTCGCCCGGCGACGGTGATGTCCCCGATGTCATCACGATGCTGCGCCGCCACGATGGCAGTGGGGTGCCACTGTCGGACGAGGAGATCGCCACGCAACTCGTGACCCTGTTCGTCGGGGGGGTCGAGACGCTTCCGAAGATCGTGGCGGGTGGGCTCGTGCGGCTGGAGCACCATCGCGACCAGCGCGCCGAGTTGGTCGCTGATCCCGGGCTCGTTCCCCGGGCCTTCGAGGAGATCGTGAGACTGGAGGGCGTGTTGCAGTTCGTGGGACGGACGCTGGTTCGTAACGCGGTGATAGCTGGGCAGCCGATGCGAGCGGGCCAGCGCGTGCTGGTGCTCCTCCAATCTGCGAACCGCGACGAGCGCGAGTTCGACGAGCCCGAACGGTTCTGGATCCATCGGACGATTCCGCGCCAGCTCGGGTTCGGTCATGGCATCCACTTCTGCATCGGCGCCCACTCGGCCCGGGCTGTGGGGGTCGCACTCGTCGCCGGCGTGCTCCGGCGATGGCCGCGCTACGAGGTCGACCGAGCCGGCGGAGAGCGGCCCCCGTCGGAATTCCAGATCGGCTGGACCCGTCTGCCGCTCGTGGTGCGATGAGGCGCTGACGCGAGCGGCGAGCGTCGCTCAGGCGAAACGGGCCACGATCGCAGCCGTCGCCCCGATCGTGGCGAGCTGCATCGTCATCATCGTGAGGACGAGCGTCCGGGTCTGATCGGCGATGCGCTGGTGTACCCGCCCGAGCTCCTGATGCACCTGACTCAGCTCGTGGTACATCTCAGCCCGAAAGCCACCGATCTCGGACTTCATGCCCACGCTCACCTGCTGGATCTCCGACTTCAACTCCGACCGCAGCTCCTGGATATCGGACTTCAACTCCAGCCGGACAGCGTGGATCTCGGACTTCAACTCGATGCGGGTCTGGTCGAGGTCGGAGCGGAGAAGGAGTTCCATCTGGTCCAGATCGCGCTTGACGGCCACGTCGGCCCACCCGACGGGCGGAAGGAGTTCCATCAGCGTCTCAGCCGCATCCGAACCGAGGTGCTGCTCCGCGGCCTCGAAGAGACGGTACCGATCACGTTCATTGATTGCCATGATGACGCCCCCGCGTGAGATCGACAAGACCTTCCAGCCGGGTTGACCAGTACCTCCCCGTGCCCGCTCATCGAGCTCCCACGGATCACCCACCATCGTATCGAACGTGCGTTCGATGGTCAAGCGAAACGAGGCGGAAGCGGTCCCGTGGCGGTGTCGGTCGACGATCGGCCAGGATGACCGACCAACCACTCGTCAGCCTCAGCAGGGAGATCGCCATGGGACAGCTCGACGGAAAAGTCGCCTTCATCACGGGAGCCGGGCGGGGTCAGGGCCGCTCGCACGCCGTCCGCCTCGCCGAGGAGGGCGCCGACATCATCGCCATCGACTGTTGCGTCGACATCCCCGAGGTCGCCTACCCGATGGCGTCAGAGGCCGACCTGGCCGAGACCGAGCGGCTCGTCAACGAGCTCGACCGGCGGATCGTCGCCGTGAAGGCCGACGTCCGCGAGATCGGCGAGCTCCGTGCGGCGGTGGCGCGAGGCATCGCCGAGCTCGGCCCCATCGACATCGTGTGCGCCAACGCCGGCATCTCCACCATGAGCCTGGAGCCGACGGACGACTTCCTCAGCGACTGCTGGGACGCCACGATGAACGTGAACTGCAAGGGCGTGTGGAACACCGTCCGGGCCTGTGCCCCGGGAATGATGGAGCGCAACCAGGGCGGCTCGATCATCATCACGTCATCGAGCGCCGGCCTCAAGGGCTTCGGATCACCAGGCATGCTCGGGAGCGAGTCGTATGCGGCGAGCAAGTTCGGCGTGGTGGGCCTGATGAAGTGCTTCGCCCAGTCGTTGGCGCCCTCGATGATCCGGGTCAACACCATCCACCCGTGCCCCGTCGACACGATGATGATCAACAACGACCAGATGGCGGCCTTCCTCACGTCGTTCCCCGACCTCGGGGCCAACCTGGCCAACCTCATGCCCATCGCCAGCCTGGCCCCGCGCGACATCAGCGACGCCGTGCTGTTCCTGGCCTCCGACGCGTCGAAGTACATCACCGGCGTGCAGCTCCCCGTCGATGCCGGCTTCAACGCCAAGTAGTCGACCGAGCCCATGGCCCACTACCGACAACGGGAATCGTCGACGCCGACGGTCACATCCCCGATCCGGCCTGGCTCTGGGACGAACACGAGACAGCGAGCAAGGTCGCCGGATCCAACGCGGCGCGCCTCTACGACATCACCGTCTAGCGTCACACCAACACAGGGAGCGACGCCTCGTACGCGCCACTTCCCACCGCAACGAGCACGGGAGCACGCATGAAGACCCCCGGTATCGACCTCCTCGACTTCGACCGCTTCCAGCGCCTCGAACACCACGAGATGTTCACCCGCCTGCGCGCCGAGGAACCCGTTGCCTGGCATGATCTGCCTGGCGGGCAAGGGTTCTGGAACGTCACCAAGCACGCCGATGTCGTTGCCGTCAACCGCGACGCCGAGACGTACTCGTCGGAGGTCGGGGGCACGGCGATCTACACCCACGGCGAATCTCCCCGCATGGAAGGCCAGCTCGACCAGCGGGGCGTGCTGATGCTGTGGATGGACGCCCCCAAGCACACGCGCTACCGCCTGCTCGTCAACAAGGGCTTCACACCCCGCATGATCGGCCTCCTCGAGCAGTACCTGCTCCATCGTTCGCGGCTCATCGTCGACACCATCATCGAGCGCGGTTCGTGCGACTTCGTCGAAGACCTGGCGTCGGAGCTGCCGCTCCAGGCGATCGCCGAGATCATGGGCGTGCCCCAGGAAGACCGCCGGCTGCTGTTCGAGTGGTCGAACAAGATGATCGGCATGGACGATCCCGAGTACGCGTCCGACGACGGGGCCATGGCGTCGTTCGAGCTGTACCAGTACGTCAACGAACTGGCCAAGCTCCGCCGCAGCGACCCCCGCGACGACATCGTCACCAAGCTCATCAATGCCGAGATCGACGGCGACAAGCTCACCGAGTTCGAGTTCGACACGTTCATGCTGTTGTTGACGGTGGCTGGCAACGAGACCACCCGGAACACGACCTCGTGGGGCATGTGGGCTCTCATGCAGCATCCCGAGCAGTACGCGGCGTTGGCAGCCGACCCCGACGGGCTGATCGACCACGCGGTCGAGGAGATGCTGCGCTGGGCCTCGCCCGTCTACCACTTCCGCCGCACGGCCCTCGCCGACGACGTGATCCGTGGCGTGCCCATCGCCAAGGGCGACAAGGTCGTGATGTGGCACATCTCGGCCAACCGCGACGAGGAAGTGTTCGCCGACCCCTTCCGTTTCGACATCACCCGCTGGCCCAACGAGCACATCGCCTTCGGCGGTGGTGGGCCCCACTTCTGTCTGGGTGCCAACCTGGCCCGGATGGAACTGAAGCTGATCTTCCGCGAGATCCTCGAACGCATCCCCGACATGCGCGTGGCCAGCGAGCCCAAGATCCTGCGCTCGAACTTCATCGGCGGCGTCAAGCACATGCCCGTCACGTACACCGCCGGCGCACGCCGGGAACCCGTCAACGTCTGAGAGAGAGCGTCCCGTGGCGACAGACCAGAAGGTGGAGCAGGCGTGGGAAACGCCGTCGCTCGAGGAGATCCCCGTCATCACCAAGATGCACGTGCAGGCGATGGAGTCGACCGACGACCCGGCCGTGTGGGTCCAGGCCGGCATGCATCACGTCGTCATCCACACGAACGGGCGCAAGACAGGCGTGCAACACAAGGTGGCCCTACCGTTCTGGCGTGATGCCGAGGGCGCCCGCATCGTGGTGGCCTCGTTCGCCGGTGCACCGAAGGACCCCTCCTGGTTCGTCAACCTGGCCGACCGCACCGCCAATCCCGAGGTTCTCGTTCGGGTGCAGGGCGGGTCGTTCTGGTCGGTCCCCGAGATCCTCGAAGGGGACGAGCACCGTCGCATCTGGGACCAGCTCGTTGAAGACCGGGTCTGGTACACGAACTATCAGGCCAAGACCGACCGGACCATCCCGCTCGTCCGTCTCCCCGAGTCTCGTCCCGCCTGACGACCAAGCCCCTGCGAGCACCTGTCGCTCAGGCGGGGGCCGCCGTTGGTGCCCAGCATCCCCGGATACATCGCCACCGCGTAGAACGACGGTCGCACGATCGGCGCGACCTGGCCGGGAGCCATGAGCCCCACCCGGTGACGGTCGAAGTCAGGGTCCTCACCGCGGGCGGCATGCTCGTTGTACCCGGCGACGGTGGCCTCGAGCCCATCGACGTCGATGCCCGCCTGGGCCGCCGTCGTGCCCCCGATCATGTCGGCCTTCTCGACGATCAGCACCTCGGCCCCGCCGTCGTGGGCCAGCGTCGCCGCCACCAGCGCAGCCCCGCCCGAGCGCCTCGACCCCGGCGAGCTACATCTCGTCTACACTCATGGGCATGGCTCCCGGAGACACCACCACCGTTCGCGTCCGTCGGCCCGACTCCGCTCGGCTGCAGTTGCTCGCAACAGAACGCCAGACCACCGTCATCGAGATCGTGCACGCCGCCATCGACGCCCTCGAACGACAGGAGTTCCTGCGAGGGTTGAACGATGACTACCGCCGCCTCGCCCAGGATCCCGTCAACATGGGAGCGTTCCTTGCCGAGCGTGAGGAGTGGGACGCCATCGCTTGATCTGGCGCGGCGAGATCTACGACATCGACCTGGGCCACCCCGTCGGCCGTGAGCCGGCCTTTACCCGGCCTGCAGTGGTGGTGTCGGCCGATCTGCTCAACAACGGCCCCGGCGATCTGGTGGTCGTCGTGCCGATCGGATCGACCTTCTACGGCCTGCGGAGCCACGTCGAGATCGCACCTGGGCCCAGCGGCCTCGATCACCTGTCGTATGCCCGGTGCGATCAGATCCACGTCATCTCAACGAGGCGCGTCTCGACACGGAGGGGTGCGGCGTCGATCGGCGAGGTCGTTGCTCTCGAGCACGGGCTGCGTTTCATCCTCGACCTGTGACCAACCCGGGCGAGACGAACTGAGGGGACGGATCGGGCTACTTCAACACGGGGTTGAGGTCGGAGGCCACGATCCACATGGCGTAGTAATTGGCGGCGCCGCCGTAGGCGTGGCCGAGCGAAACTTGGGCCCCGTCGACCTGGTACTCACCGGCGGTTCCCCGGACCTGGTTGGCGGCTTCGAGGCAACGGATCAGCCCCGAGGCGCCGATGGGGTTCGACGAGAGCACGCCGCCCGACATGTTGACGGGGAAGTCGCCGCCGATCTCGGTGGCACCCTCGTCGGTCATCTTCCACCCCTCCCACTGGGGAGCGATGAGGTGGCCCTCGAGCCACATGGGCTCGTACCACGAGAAGGGCACGTACAGCTCGGCGCAGTCGATCTGCTTGCGGGGATTGGTGATGCCGGCCTTCTTGTACAACGCCTCGGCACACTCGACCCCGGCTTGGGGACGGACCGTGTCGCGGCCGGGAAACGTGGTGAACTCGGTGCGCTTGGCGTGGGCGATGATCCAGGCCGGCTTCTGCGGCGCCTTGGCCACGGCGGCCTCAGAGCCGATGACGACCGCGGCGGCACCGTCGGACGACGGGCACGACTCGAGGAAGTGCAAGGGGTCCCAGAGCATCGGCGACTCGCGCACCTTCTCGATCGAGATGTCGGGGATCTTCAGGTGGGCGTAGGGGTTCTTCAGCGCGTTCAGCCGGTCCTTCACGGCGACGTGCCAGCCGATGTGCTCAGGGGCCTTCGAGCGCTGGATGTAGCGCCTGATCCACGGGGCGAACGAGCCACCGGCACCCTGACCGCCCGACTTGCCGCCCGAGAGCGCCCAGGTGGCGTTGCCTTCCGACTGCTTCTCGTAGCAGACCACCAGCACTCGCTCGTAGCGGCCCGACTCGACCAGCGTGGTGGCCGAGATGGCCGTCGACGCACCGACCGAGCCGGCCGTGTGCACCCGATGGATGGGCTTGCCCACCGCGCCGAGCGCGTGGGCCAACGAGAGCTCGGGCATCATCACGCCTTCGATGGCGTCGGGCGCCTTGCCCAGCACGATGGCGTCGATGTCCTTGAACGTCAGCTCGGCGTCGGCCAGAGCCCGGAGCGCGGCCTCACGAACCAGACCCTCCAGCGAAACGTCGGGACGCCGAGTCTTGTACTCGGTCTGACCGATGCCGATGACCGCAGCCGGACGAGCAGCCATCACTGGCCTCCTTCGAGGACGCACACCAGGTTCTGCTGCAGGCACGGACCGCTCGACGCGTGAGCGACACCCCGACGGGCCTCGCCCGCCATGATTCGCTGCGCCACCTCGATGACGCGCACCAGCCCGGTGGCCATCAACGGATGACCCGTGAGCGGTCCACCGGACGGGTTCACCGAGGTCGATGCCGACAAGCCCAGCGCCTCTCGCAGGATGATCTCCTCGGGGCTGAAGCTCACGCACAGCTCGGCAACATCGACCGGGCCGTCGTGCACACCGGCCTTCTCGGCAGCCAGCCGAGCCGACGGGCTCGTCGAGAGATCCCGCAGCCCGATGTGATGCGAGTCGATGCGATGGTCGAGGCCGTTGATCCAGACCGGCGTATCGGTGATCTCCCGGGCCTTGTCGCCTCGGGCGAGCAGCAGAACCGCTGCGCCGTCGCTGATGGGCGGAACGTCGTGCAGGCGCAGCGGCGTGCTGTAGTAGGGAGCGGCGAGAAGGTCGTCGACCGAGGTGTCGGACGCGACCTGCGCGTTGGGGTTGGCCAGGCCGGCCCGTCGACTGCGCGACACGACCTCGGCGAAGTCGCGCTCGGTCGCCTTGCCCTTGTTGATCAAGGCGTTCGCCTGCAGACCGGCGAGCGAGATGTAGTCGAGCCCCAGGGGCGCGCTCACGTACGGGTCGGTCTGGAGCGGGAAGACATGGCGGGGCGTGCCGGGAGACGACTTGCCCGAGCCGATGACGAGGCAGGTGTCGATGTCACCGAGTTGCAGGCGGATCCACCCCTCGAACATGGCCCAGGCGCCGTCCATCTCGACGTGGCTCTCGTACACGGGCGGCCAGGCGCCCACGCCATCGAGGTTCTGCACGAACGCGAAGGGCATCCCTGAGAGGTAGTCGCACGAGCCGGCGATCGTGAAGTCGATGTCGCGATGGCGGTCGAGGCCGGTGCGCGTCAACAGATCGTTGACGCAGTTCATGATCATGACCTGCTCGCTGTTGGGGAACGCCCGGTACGAGGGCGTCTGCGAGCAGGCGACGATCGCGATGTCGTCGGGGGAGTGGGTCACGGGAGCTCCCAGCTCGAGGTGACGGGAGGGGACGAGGGGACGGCTACGGCACGCATCAGAAGTTGTGGTCCTTCATGAGCTCGGGGTCGACGTCCGGTTCGCCGGTGCGCTCCCAGCGGGCGACCACGCCTTCCCAGTTCCCGCCGAACCGGTTGTCGACATCGGAGATGTCGCGCTCCGCGACGGGCCGCCAGATCGCCTGGAGCCGCAGGCCGATGTGGAACTCCTCGGGCGGAATGTCACGAACGTCGACACCCATGATCGGCGAGTCGGAGCCGTCGAGCAGGACCGAGCACCGGATGTAGGGCTCGGTCTCCTTCTGGCCGTAATACCGCACGGGAGTGATGACGGTGTACGTGGCGACCGTCCCCGTGTCGGAGACCACCACGTCGTCGGTGTCGGAGCACACGACCCGCTCGAGGTTGTCGTACCCGCGGCCCGGCACCGACACCTTCCCACTCACGGGGCTGCGCTGGCCGATGATCTTGCCCTCAAGCAGTCCTTCGGCGAAGCGCTGACGGTGGGGAAACAGCCGCTCCTTCACCTGCAGCGAGATCAGGTGCGTGGTGATGAGGACGGGGTCGTCGCCCGGCACGATCGTCTGCGCTCGGGCCGCGCTCTCGGGCACGAACACCACGTCGGTGATGGCCCCGACCCGCTCGTCGCGGTACTGCGCTCCCACGCGCATGCCGACCGAGATGGCGTCGGCGTTGGCGCCCGGCCCCTCGCCCAGGTCGACGGCGTGCACCAGGGGAAGGTCGGCACCGTCGAGCAGAATGAGCGCGAAAGCGAACGGGTGCGAGACCGGATGCTTGATCGATGGCTCGTGGACCCAGGTGAAGCCCTGGACCGTTCCCCCCGGACCCACCTCGACCATCTCGGTCGACGCGGGCTCACCGTTGTCGGGGTCGTACTCGAGCGGGGGACAGTAGACCTTGCCGCCGATGCGGTTGCCGAGCAATCGGCCATCGCGCAAAGCCGTCAGAAACGGCCCCAGGTACGCTCCGGTCGTTCGCGTGTAGGGGTATTCGATCGTCTGGATGGTTTCCGTCGTCGTCGCCACAGGGTGCAGTCAAACACACACCAGTGCGTGCAGGGCAAGTGACCAGGATGAGGGCCGTGCGCGACACCGGTGAGGCCATGACCGCGGCGACCGGTCATGGCCTCACTCTCCTTTGTTCGTGTCCTTGTACGGTGCCGCCGTCAGGTCACCGCTATCCCCACGATCGGACGGGATGGGGTGACGCTGAGTGAGCCGACCTCGGGAGCGCCGCCGAAGGCGGTCACCCGGCCGTCGGCGGTGACGACGTAGTACCCGCCCGAGAGGGGCGCGCCGGCCAGCCCGGCAACCGACAGGCCCGGCGTGGCCGCCAGGGAGCCGGCGAACACACAGCATCGCCGAAGGCGAACACAGCATCGCCGAAGGCGAACACGCCACCGTCGGCCGCGACGAGGAAGCAGCCCCGCCCGGTTGTCGTGGAGGCCATTCCAACGATCGGTTGGTTGAGACGCAGAGCCCCGAGCGAACCGGCGAAGCGGGCATCGCCATAAGCGAAGATGCCTCCGTCGGATACGACGAGCCAGTACCCCAAGCCGCTCGGGGTGGCGGTCATGCCCACCACCGGGGCGTTGAGCGGCAGGGCCCCGGCCGAACCGAAGAACGTTGCGCCCGTCCCGTAGTTGAACACCCCGCCGTCGGAAGCGGCGAGCCAGTAGCCGTTGCCTCGCGAGCTGTCGGCGATGGCCACGATCGGCTTGTTGAGCGGCAGGGCCCCGGCCGAACCGAAGAACGTTGCGCCGGTCCCGTAGTTGAACACCCCGCCGTCGGTTGACGCGAACCAGTAGCCGCTGTCACCAGCAGCCCGGGCCACACCCACGACCGAGCCGTTCATCGACACGCTGGCAGCGCTGCCCCGGAAGGTGGTGTTACCGAGGGCGAAGACGCCACCGTCAGCGGCGGCCAACACGTAGCCCGGCCGCTCGAGCACGGTGATGTCGGTGAACACCGTACCGGCGAGGGTGGCACCGATGGGGGTGGCCGCACCGGTGCTCAGGCGCACCGAGTACACGGTGGTGAAGGTGTTGGCACCCACGGCGAAAGCCGCATAGGCCCGCCCGGTCGCTCCGCTGATGTCGAAGCCACCGTTGGTGCCCAGGTCGACCCCGATCGAACCGATCGTGTTGAGCGTGCCGGCGTTCGGCGGATTCTGGGTCGCGAGAACGTCGAGGCCGCCGTCAATCCCGTACAGCGTGGTGGTCGCGGCGTTGCCGACGCTGTTGGTGTACGACACCGCGCCCACTGCCGGGGCGACGGCGGCATTCACCTCGCCGGCTGCGTACGCGAGAACCCCGTCGCCCGCAGCCACCGCAGCGTGTCTGAGCAGCGTTCGGTACCGAGGCTCGCCCGGGATGCCCTAGTTCGCAGAAAACGCGCGCGGCGAAGCCGGGCACCCGGCGGCAGGCGCCACCGGATCCCGGGCGGGTGCCCACGGGCGTCTCGGGCGAGAGCCCCCGCGGGCTCGGGAGCGGGCTACGCGCGGGTGATCTCCTGGTTGGCCATGGCGAACAGCCAGAGCGTGTAGGCGTGGAGCTGGTCGCCAACGTCCTTCGGGGCCTGCCCCGCGCACGCCCTGGCGTAGGTACCCTCGAGAATGCAACCGAGCTTGTAGCAGGCGAGCACGAAGTAGTACGGGAACACCGACATGTCGCGCCCGGTCAGCTCGCCGTAGTGGGCAACAAGCTCGGCCCGGCTGGGCATGTCGAGCCAGGGCGAGAACGCCGGCTCCTTGCCCGGCGGATCGCCAGGCTCGACGAAGGCCGAGAGGGCCCAGGCCAGGTCGAGCAGCGGATCGCCGAGCGTCGAGAGCTCCCAATCGATGGCCGCGGCCAACCGGGGCGAGTCGTGGGCCATCATCACGTTGGCGAACTGGTAGTCGCCGTGGATGACGCCCATCCGGTAGTCCTTGGGGCGATTGGCTTCGAGCCAGTTCCCCACCCGATCGACGTCGGGGATCTGCGCACCCTCGTAGCCGTCGAGCTGCGAGTAACCGTCGAGCTGCGAGCGCCACCGCCCGACCTGACGCTCCAGCCAGTTGTCGGGCTTGCCGAAATCTCCCAGCCCCACAGCGAGGTGGTCGACCCGCGAGAGCCGGGCCGCCCCCTCGACGATCTCGAAGGCCAGCAACCGTCGCCAGGCCGGGTCGGTCGCGTACGCCCCAGGCAGCGGTCCGGTCGGACAGAAGCCGTCGACGATCGCCATCACGTAGAACGCGGCCCCGATCACCTCGAGATCGGCGCAGGCCGCGTAGAGCTGGGGATGGGCCATGTCGGTGCCGCCGATCGCCCCGAGCACCCGGGCCTCTCGCAGCATCGTGTCGTTGCTGTTGGCCCGGAGGTGCGCGGGTGGTCGACGCAGCACGAACTCCCCGCCGGCCCGGGACATGCGGTAGATGTTGTTCTGCGATCCACCCGTGAGTCGCTCGACCGACGTGACCGGCCCGCGTCCCGGGATGGCGGGCGCGGCGACGATCCACTCCTGGAGCCGACCCCAGTGCAGCAACCCGTCGAAATCGGGGAGGGCGTCGGACGCCGTCATCGGGGCATGGCCCGGGTGCCGCCGAGGTGCGGGAAAGCCGCCCGCATGCCACCGTCGACCACCAGGGTCTGTCCGGTCACGAAGCTGGCCAGGTCGGATACGAGGAAGACGAGCGGTCCGGCGATCTCGTCGGGCAGCCCGGCCCGGGCCAGCGGCGCGCCGTCGCCAGCCGCGTCGGCGTCGAGACTGCGCCCCGACGCGGCCATGGCGGCGGCCACCCGAGGGGTGGCGATCATGTCGGGAGCGACGGCGTTCACCCGGATGCCATGCACCCCCCACTCCTGAGCCATGGTGCGGACGAGGTCCATCAGCCCGGCCTTGGCTGCACCGTACGCCCCGTGGTTGGGGGCTCCGTAGAGGCCGCTCACCGACGCCACTGCGGCGATGGCGCCCTTGGTGCCACTGGCGATCATCCGACGGGCCGCGGCCCGGCTCGTGTACAGGTGATGGGTGAGATTGCGCTGGAGATCGAGAGCCCAGGTGTCGTCGTCCATCGACATCAGGTCGCTCCAAGCCGCGAAGCCCACGATGTTCACGAGCGCGTCGAGCCCGCCGAGCGCGTCGGCCGCCTCGTCGACGACCCGCTCGGCGTCGGCTCTCACGGTCACGTCGCCGGTGAGCGCGACCGAGCGGACGCCCTCCGCAGCGATCAGAGCCGCCACCGCCTTGGCTCGGTCGGCGTCGATATCGACCGCCGCCACGTCGGCACCCGAGCGGGCAAGCAGGAGCGACGTCTCCTCGCCGATTCCCGACCCGGCCCCCACCACGATTGCTTTGCGCCCCTTCAAACCCAGCCCGCTCTTGGCCATCTCTCCCCCTCGGTCGACGTATCGGCCGAACCTAGCTGGTCGTGCCGTTCGCTCGCGATCGAGCCAGCGCGTCGCACCCGGGTTGGCGACCCTGTCGTCCCCGGTCGTCGACCCGGCGGGAGTCACCAGCGCCGTGACATGATCCGAGCGTGGACGAACCGGAGACGAGCCCCTCTGACGGTCTCCTTGCCGACGCGCTCCCCCGCGACACCGTCGGATTGCTCGAGGGCATGGCCACCACGCGTGCCATCCGTCGCTACCGCGACGAGCCCATCCCCGACGATGTCCTGCGAGCCATCGTGTTCTCGGCCACCCGAGCGGCGAGCGGTTCCAATCGGCAACCGTTCCGCTTCCTGGTGCTGCGCGACGGCCCGAAAGCCGTCGAGGCCAAGCGGCTCATGGGTGAAGGAGCCCGGCGGGCCTGGGCCACCAAGCGCGGGAGCGACGGCTACGACACCGGTTCGGGAACGCTCGACGATTCACCCAAGGCGCGCATGGCTCGCACGATGGAGCGCTTCGTCGACGAGTTCCACCGCACTCCGGTCGTGATCCTGCCCTGCCTCGTTCGCTACCGCGAGGCCACCTCGTTCGAGGGGGCCTCGGTCTACCCGGCATGCCAGAACATCCTCCTGGCCGCTCGGGCCCTCGGCTACGGCGGCGTGCTCACGGGCTGGCACGCCGTGGTGGAGAACGAGCTCCGGTCGCTGCTCGGCATCCCCGACGAGGTCTTCATGGCGGCCACCATCAGCCTCGGACGGCCCGAGGGGCGCCACGGCCCCGTACGACGCCGACCCATGGGGGAGCTGGTCTTCGACGACGAGTGGGGCGCGACCCCGCCGTGGGCCGTCGATCCTCCCGGCACCAGGCACACCTCGGCCGGCCCGCCCAGAGCGGGCCCGCCACGGGCCTGAGCAGCCGGCCCTCCGAACGAACTCCGACACCCGATCACCGAACCCCGAGGAGCAGTCATGGCGTGGGATTTCTCAACCGAACCCGAGTTCCAGGAGAAGCTCGACTGGGTCGAGCAGTTCTGCAAGGAGGAGGTCGAACCACTCCACTACGTGTTCCCGTATGCGGTTCGGTCACCGGACCCGAAGGTGCAGGAGCTGGTTCGTGGCCTTCAGCAACAGGTGAAGGACCAGGGTCTCTGGGCGGTCTTCCTCGACGAGGACCTCGGCGGCCCCGGCTTCGGCCAACTCAAGCTCGGACTCCTCAATGAGATTCTCGGCCGATACCCCGCGGCCCCCCAGCTGTTCGGCGCCG
>JANLSK010000268.1:0-3587 GCA_031362415.1 Actinomycetes bacterium
TGCCCACGACGGCCGTCCCCAGCAGCGTCCACTGTGACCATCTCATCCAGGCCTACGTCGGTGCCGACCATCATCCCGCCGGGGAACGCGTACTGCTCGAGCACGACCTGGTGGATGATCCCCGAGCCTGGCTTCCAGAATCCGATGCCGTACTTCGACGAGACGGTACGGAGGAACTCGTACACCTCGTCGTTGACGGCGATGGCGTCCTTCAGGTCGTCGGACGCCCCGACGTAGGCCTGGATGAGATGGTCACAGTGGACGCTGCTGGGGACGGCCGTCGTGGGCAGCTTGGCCAACATGAACTGCAGCAGCGCCATCTGGGCCGTGGCGTCTTGCATGGCGACCCGGTCGGGCCGATAGTCGCCGTAGTCGTCGCCTCGGCCGAGGGCGATGGTCTCGGGATTGTCGGCGTGGCCGAAGAGGATCTTCTCGCCCAGGGTGACCGGACGGCCCAGGCGCCGGCGGGCGATCTCGGTGCCCTCGGCCAGGCGGACGTAGGCCTGCTCGACGAGCTCGATGGGGGTGGTGGGTCCGACGGTCGTCATGGGCGGATCTCCGGTGCGCGGGCGTCGAATGGTGTGGATGGAGCTGATCCCGAGAATACGTTGCCGCCGGCTGAGCCCTGGCCTCCGGCTCAGCGTGCGGCACGGAAGGTCACGGTGACGGCGAGGCCGCCACCGGGCGCGTCGCTCAGGGCGACGGAGCCACCGGACGCCACCGCGAGCGCGTCGACGATGGCCAGCCCCAGGCCGGTACCCGCTCGGGTCGTGTCGCCCCGCCAGAAGCGGCGGGTGGCGTGGGCCTTCTGCTCGTCGGTGAGCCCGGTCCCCTGGTCGGTGATCGTGAGTCGACAGGCGTCGACCGTCGATGACACGCCGACGGTGACCGTGGCCTCTGCGGGCGACGCGGCCAGGGCGTTGTCGAGGAGGTTGTCGAGGATCTGCTCGATGGCCCCGGGCACGGCCACGACAGGTGCAGGGAGCCCGGTCCCGACGGGCTCGAGGACGAGGACGAGGCTGACGTTCATCGACTCGGCCACCGCGGTCCACGTGTCGACACGCTCCTCGGCCAGCCGGGCGAGGTCGGCGATCGCCGTGGGTGGGCGCTCATCGGCTCGGGCCAGGTGCAGCAGATCGGTGACGAGCGTGGTGAGACGCTGGGTCTCCTCCAGTGCCGCGTCGAGCTCGGCGTCGAGGACGGGCGACGCCTCCCCCGCCGAGCGGCTCTGGAGGTTCTCGAGCCGGAGCCGAAGCGCGGTCAACGGCGTTCGGAGCTGGTGCGAGGCATCACCCACGAAGCTGCGCTGGGTCTGGAGCACCTCGTCGATGCGTACGGCCATGGTGGACATGGTGTCGCCGAGCATGCGCAACTCCGCCGGCCCCTCGACCGGCTGCCTGTCGACGCGCAGATCGCCGCTGGCGAAGCGCGCCGCCGCATCGTTGAGCAGGCGCACGGGGCGGGTCACCGACCGGGCGATCCCCCAGCCGATGAGCGCCACGGCACCGAGCACGACGGCCGCCACCCCGGCCAAGGCCAGCCACAGCCGGTGGATGCGGGCGTCGACATCGCCCGTGTCGAGCGTGACGCGCAGCGCTCCGTGCACCGTTCCTCCCGACGCGATCGGCACGGCCACGTACAGGAGATCGCGGCCCAGCGTCTCCGACGGCCGGATGCCCGACGCCCGAGACCCGGTGAGCGCCTGCGCGAACTCGGGGCGGGTGGAGAAATCGCGGTCGATGCTGCGTTCGGTGTCGATGAGCGAGATGCCATCGCGGTCGACGACGACGACCCGGGCACCGGTGCGGGCTTCGTACTGCTCGGCCGGCCCGGGATCGAGCGGTCCGCCGCTCTCGACGCCGTCCTCGTAGATCGTGGCGATGACGCTGGCGTCGTGACGCACGTCGGCCGCCACACGCTCGCGCTCGCGCTGCGCGTACACGACCGCAAGCGGGATCTCCAGCAGGATCAGCACCAGCACCGTGACGCTGAGGTAGCTGAGCACCAGCCGTCTGGTCACCGGGCAGCTCGGTCATGGAGGGACGGGGTCACCGGGTCACCCGGTCATCGCGGGCCGGGGTCGCTCAGGCGGTACCCGACCGAGCGTACGGTCTCGATCACCTCGGGGCTGAGCTTCTTGCGCAGCGACGCCACGTGAACGTCGAGCGTCTTGGTCGAGCCCCACCAGTGCTCGTCCCACACGTCGCGCATCAACTGGTCGCGACCCATCACGGCACCGGGATCAGACGCCAGGCACAGGAGCAGGTCGTACTCCTTGGGGGTCAAGGCCATCACCGCATCGGCGAAGGTGACAACCCGGGTCCGTTCGTCGATCGTCAGCTCCCCCACGGTGATCGTGGAAGTCGGGATCGGCTTGTCGTTGCCGGCGGTGCGGCGCAGGACGGCCCGAATGCGGGCGACGAGCTCGCGGAACCCGAACGGCTTGACGACGTAGTCGTCGGCGCCGAGCTCGAGCAGCACGACCCGGTCGATCTCGTCACCGCGCGCCGTGACCACGATGATCGGCACCGAGCTGCGGGTCCGCAGCTCCTGGCAGACCACGCGGCCCTCGAGGTCGGGAAGCCCGAGATCGAGCAGCACGAGATCGGCCGGAGCGGCGGCCAGGGCGGCGGCGCCTGTCGCGGCCAGCTCGACCTCGAAACCCTCGCGGATGAGGCCCTCGCACAGCGGGACCGCGATCGTGGGGTCGTCTTCGACGAGCAGGAGCCGCACGGGCACAGGATCGCGCAGTTTCGACCGTCGCCCGCACGGGCCTCCCCACACTTACCCAACGTTTGCCTTGGGCTGGCCACCCGATCACCCCGGCACCCGTACCGTGCATGGCATGAAGACACCGTCACGCACCCCCAAACTGACCCGCCGGACCTCCCTCATCAGCGCGGGAGCGATCGCCGGTGTCCTCGTGGCCGGCACCATCGCGGTCGGCGCCAACATCGGGATCCTGAGTGCCGCCGACGACACCGAGCTGGGCTCGCTGTCGGCCGCCGCCGACCTGGGCCTCGCCGACGGCGGTACCGGTGGACCGACCACCAAGCCCGCCGGGGCCACCAGCACCCCGACGAGCACCCCGGTCGGGACCGGGGCCAGCGTGCCGGGAAGCGCCCAGCCCCAGGAGTTCGCCGTCGACGCCGCCGGGATCGTGGCGGTCGTCCCCACGGCCGAAGGAATCCGCTTGGGCCCGGTCGTCGCCAACGAGGGATGGCGCTGGAGCAGTTCCCAGAGCAGCCCGTCGGCGATCGACCTCACGTTCACCGACGGAACCCGGGTCCTCGAGTTCAGCGCTTCGATCGCATCCGACGGCTCGATCACCGCAGCCGTCGTCGAGCCCACCGGCGCCAGCACCACGAGTGGCACGAGCGGCTCCACCCAGCCGAGCGGCCCCGAGGCTGGGTCCGGCGACGACGATTCGTATGAGGACGACGAGGACGAAGACGAGGAAGAGCACGAGGGGCGCGACGACGATGACTGACGACGGCCCCGTCGACCCGGCTCCCTTCCCCGGGTCGGCCGGGTTGCACGCCGCCGGGCTGAGCGCCGCCGGACAGCACGCCGTCGGGCTGCAAGCG
>JANLSK010000287.1:0-31697 GCA_031362415.1 Actinomycetes bacterium
CCGCCGCCGACTGGAGCTCAGCGGCGGCGCGGGCGGCGAGCGCGGCGCCGATGATCTGATAGCCCGATGCCTCCCAGACCTGTCGTGCCGTCTTGTGTAGGTCTTGCCACTGCCCGCCGGCGCGGTGAGCACGTCGACGCCGTGCCCTGAGGAGCCCAGATGTTCGAGGACGGCACCTTGGTCGTCAGGAAGAGCCCGCACGGCCTCGGCGAGCGACTGCGCGTCGACCAGGCCGACACCGGTTCCACGGCGAGCGAGAGCTCGGTCGACCGTCCGCTGTTCGAGGGCGAGCAGCTCGCGCGTGGTCCACCGGGCGCCGGTCGAGGCTCGCGAGATCACTCGGCCGCTGTCGGTCCGGATCACGTCGTTGGTCTGGCCGGCGAGCGCCACGACCTCGGGGTGGCAGAGCAGCCGATCAGCGATCGCTTCGAGGTACGCGACCGATGCTCCGTTGCGGAGTGCTTCGGCGACGCCGAGCAGCACGTCTCGCCGGTCGAATGACGACGCGTGCTTCGTCAGGCCGGCAGGCGAGAGCAGCACTGCCTCGATCGCGCGGACCTCGGCGAGGCCTCGATGCTCGGCTGGTTGCTGGTCCATCACGGCGGCCAGTTGCCGCGGCCCGAAGTTCATCGCTCCGGCCTGCTCCCGCCACCGGCTCCGCAGCGTCGTCGGGTCGACGTCGTGCTGCTTGGCCTTGCGGGTCGTCAGTGCTGCGATCTCGGCAGCGCGGGGCGACGACCAGCCACCGATCGCGAGGCGCTCCTCGATCTCGGCACGGCGGGTCGAGAAGGTGCCGAGGACATCGAGGGGCACACCGTCGATGTCGGCGATGCCCTTGATCGCTTTCGTCCAGCGAACGCCGAGCCGGGCGGTCAGCTCCGATCGCAGGTGGGCTTCGTACAGGTAGCCGGCCGTCTTCGAGTGCCAGTAGAAGTGGCGGGCGTCGACCGTCCACCACCGGCCATCGGCGCCTCGAACGGCGTTGGCGACGAGCACATGAGTGTGGAGGTGCGGATCCCCGGCGCGACTGGTCCTGTGACGGAAGGCGGCAGCGACGAGCCCGTCGCCTCGGATTTGTTCGACACCACCATGGCCTCGCCGGGTCCACGTGGCGTGCCGCTCCGGGTAGCCGAGTGCGGCATCAACCGCGAGATCGTGCGCCTCGGCCACCACCGCAGCGATGTCGGCCTCGGCGAGTCCGAAGACGACGGACACGGACTTCGGCGCGCGGAAGGTGAGGTCGAATCCCGGGATGCGTCCACCCTTCGATGACCGGAGCCGTGTGTCGGTTGTTGGGTCACGGCCATCGAGCACGGCCGCGAGCGCGTCGGCATCAACCTCACCCTCCAGCCCGAGCAGGGCGGTGCCGGCACCGAGCCATCGGCCGGGAGCCTCGCCTTCGAGGTAGTAGTCCTCCACCCCGCGGGCGACGGCATCGAGGTAGTAGCCCTCCTGGCCCTTGGCCAGCTTGCCGATGCTCAGCATGGCCGGACCGCCGTAACGAGCGGGGAGGCGGCACCCACGCGCACCTGTGGTGCAAGTTCGTGACCTTCATCAGTGCGTGCGTGTGCGACGTTCGGCCGGGGTGCGTCGGCCGTGGTGTGACGGGCGTTCATGCGGGGATCCGGCCAGCAGACATGCGCTCGATCGGCTCCGACAGGAAGCGGATCGAGCGGCCGATGCGAACGGCTGGGATGCCGGCCTTGCCAGCGGTCTCGATGTAGAGCTGGGCTTCCTTGTACGCCTTCGTGCGACTGATCTTGAAGAGTCGGGTGACGTCCTCGACGCAGAGGAACGGTCATTGTCGGTGATGGCACTCATGCGGTTCTCCCTCGCTCTCGCCGGCCTCGCTCGTGGAGCGGGCTGGGCCGGCGATCCGCTGGGGACGCATTGCGCCGACACGGGCTTACAGAGGGAGAAATCGCCTACGCGCAGCAAGAAACGTGCTCAAAGTTCCTCAACCGACGCCGTTGGAGTAGGGCGGTGAGGCCGACAGCGGAAGCCCGACCACCTCGATCGGGTGCGTCGCCTACGCTGGGGACGTGTCGGAGTGGGCGAATCTCAGAGCGGAGCATCAATGCTGCTGACGATCACATCGTCGGCCTCTCCTGCTACTGATCTCAGTTTCCTCCTCCACAAGAACCCAGACCGCGTGCATGAGAAGGAGCTGTCGTTCGGGTTGGCTCGTGTCTGCTACCCGGAGGCGACTGCGGAGCGGTGCGCGGCCGCCCTCATCGTCGACATCGACCCGGTGCAGTTGGTTCGCGGGCGCCGAGGCGGGCCGCAGGGCAATGGGTTCTCGTTGTCCCAGTACGTCAATGACCGGCCGTACGCAGTGTCGTCGTTCATGTCGGTGGCGCTCAACAGGCTGTTCAGCACGGCGATGACCGGGCGCAGCAAGGATCGGCCGGAGCTCGTCGACCAGCCGATTCCGCTGACGGTTCGGCTCCCTGTGCTCCCGTGTCGTGGGGGCGAACGCGTGCTGCGGGGGATGTTTGAACCCCTCGGCTACCACGTGGTGGCATCGGAGATCCCGCTCGACGAGACGTTCCCTGAGTGGGGTCTGAGGGACCGATGACGACGCCCTTCACGTCGACGTCCGAGCCGGCGCGCGCGAGCCCGTAGGCAGTGCTCCCGTGGACGGTCTCGTAGATGACAGTTGACTGGTCCATCGATGTCTCACGCCTCGGGGGTCGCGGCGCGGCCTCGACGGGAGAACCTGACGGTGAACTCGATGCCAAGCGACGTCGAGATCCGGCCGACCGTGGCGATCCGCACGTGAGGGTCACCGCGTTCGATGCGAGAGATGGTCGCAGCACTTGTCCGAGCGCGTGCCGCGACGTCCCGCTGCGTCCGGCCGAGCCGGCGGCGCTCGTCTCGCAGCATCATCCCAACAGCGGCCGCGAGATCTGAGCCGGGAGGCTCCGTGTTGTCGGCGCCCACCCCGGAGCGCTTGTCCTGGGTTGGTGCTATCACGATCTGTCGTCCTTCGAGGAGCTCGCGGCTCCGGCTGTTCCGTCCCACAGTGCGGCGACCGGGACCGCCCACACCCGCTCACCGAGGCGTGCGGTGAGCGGACCCGTGTGGAACAGAATGCCGCACTGGTAACGGTCGCCGAGACGATCCCGAAGGAACGTCAGGCCACTGGCGTCGCGCTGGTTCACGGATCGGGCGGACTTCACTTCGATGGCCAACACGCTGCCGTCGGGGCGTTCGACGATCACGTCAACCTCGACCCCCGAGCGATCGCGGAAGTGGGCGAACGTGAGCGCCTCGTCGATGGTGGTCGCCTGCCGCGTCAGCTCGGCGACCACGAACGATTCGAGGAACGCACCACCCATCGCGGCGGTGGCGAGGCGTTGCGCCGAGAGCGACAGGACACCGGCGGCGAGCCCGGTGTCGGTGACGTGGACCTTCGCTCGGTGCCCGGTCTTGGCCGACACTCCGACGGTCCATCCGGGCAGCTCGGTCGTCAGGTACAGGCGCTCCAGCAGCCGCCGGTACGTGGACGCTGTCGGCTGAGCGATGTCGAGCGCCTGTGACAGCTCGGTGTTGACCGCCATCGACGAGGTCCGTTGGGCGATGAGCCGGTAGAGCCGTGACACCGCCCCCGAGTGGCGAACGTCGATGAGGTCGGGCAAGTCGCGATCGGCCACGGTCGCCAGGTAGCTCGCGAACCAGCGTGTTCGTTGCGCCGGTGTCGAACGGCGGAGGGCCGCCGGGTAGCCACCCGCGACCACCACATCGAAGACGTCGGCTCGTTCGAGGGTCGTGCGGAAGTTGCGCGGCTCGCCGTCGCTGAGCAGCTCGGCCAACCATCGATGCGTCGCACCGAAGATCTCGGCCACGGCGAGCGGCATGAGCGAGAGCCGATGTGCTCGACCCGTGAGCGTCTCGGTCCCAGGCGGCAACAGGAACGAGCTCACCGACCCGGCGAGCAGGAACCGCGCTGGGCCACCTTGTCGATCGACGACGCGCTTGACGTAGGAGAGCACCTGTGGAGCGCGATGGAACTCGTCGATCGCCACGAGCCCCGGCGACGCCAGTGCGGAGCCGACGTCCTCACGAACGAGCTGGAGCACGCTGTCATCGTCGAGGTCGAGCACGAGCGCGTTCCGTCGCTGGGCGATCGAGCGCAGCAGCGTGGACTTGCCGGATCCACGGGGGCCTTCGAGCAGGATCGCCGGCTCTTCGTCGAGCAGCCGGTCGATGAACGGATCGGCCCACCGTTCCACGTGCTCGATCGTCGGGATCACGCTTCCAGCCTAGCGCAAACCGACGAATCGTCTCGCTTCAACTTGTATGATCGTCCCAAGGCTCTTTACATGATCGTCCCAGATA
The DNA here is from genome assembly GCA_031362415.1 of Actinomycetes bacterium. GTDB lineage: Bacteria > Actinomycetota > Acidimicrobiia > IMCC26256 > VFJJ01 > VFJJ01. Next base: position 4,342 of record JANLSK010000287.1, read on the forward strand.
TGGCTTCACGATCGTCCCGGCTTCGGATCGTTGTGACACCCTCGAGCGAGGCTTGCCGTCGACAGACAAGGAGGCCGCGATGGTGGTGTACGAGACGTACCGGGTGCCCGTCGAGGTGGAGCTGGAGATCGAGACCGGCGAGATCATGGACGTGCACATCGTCGATGAGAAGTTGGAGGGGCGTCTGGGCGTCTTCGACTACGAGCTGCAGCCCATCAAGGGTCGTCTCAAGAAGCGGGCGCTGGAACTCGTCGAGGTGGCCGAGTGGCCCGGCTGGACCTTCCGGCTACTGACCCGTGCGACGACCGGTCGCGACCGGCTTGGTCCCGGATTGGTCCTTCTCAGGTCCTTCCTCCAAACGAAGAGGGCGAAACTGGGCACACCTAGAAGGACGCAAAAGGCCAGTTCAGAGGCACTGCAGCCGAATCGCCGCAGCCCGCGAAACCCCTGCTACACGTTGAAGCGGATCTCCAGCACGTCGCCATCGTCGACGACGTAGTCCTTGCCTTCGACGCGGAGCTTGCCGACGTCCTTGGCCTTCGACCAGGAGCCGATGTCGAGGAGCTCGTCCCAGCGGATGACCTCGGCCCTGATGAAGCCGCGCTGGAGGTCGGAGTGGATGACGCCGGCGCATTCGGGGGCCTTGGCGCCCGCGCGGAAGGTCCAGGCTCGGCTCTCCTTGTCGCCGGTGGTGAGGAACGTGCGTCGACCGAGGAGGTGGTAGGCCGAGCGGGCCACGCGGGGCACGACACCCTCGCCGAGGCCGAGGCCCTCGAGCAGCTCTGTGCGTTCGGACGGGTCGAGACGCGAGGCTTCCATCTCGAGCTGGAGGCAGGCGGCGACGGCATCGGGACCGAACGGTGCCGCGATGGCAGCCGACGACTCGATCTGGTCGTCGCCGATGTTGATCACGACCAGGGTGGGCTTGGCCGTGAGCACGAAGGCCTTGCGCAGCACGTCGATGTCGTCGGGCGAGAGGCCGTCGGCCCGGTACAACGGCGTGCCCGCCTGGAGGAAGGGCAGCGCCCGATCCAACACCTCGACCTCGCCCACCAACGACTTGTCGGTCTTGGCCGCCTTGCGCCGCCGCTCGACGAGGGCCGTGAGCATGTCGAGGTCGGCGACCACCAGCTCGAACTCGAGGGTCTCGAGATCGTCGGCCGGGTCGGTGTCGCCCATGACGTTGGCGTCTTCGAACGCCCGCAGCACGAAGAGGATGGCGTCGACCTCACGCAGCGACCCCAGGAACCGGTTCCCCAAGCCCTGACCGGTGTTTGCGCCCTTCACGAGCGCGGCGATGTCGACCATCTCGAAGCCGGTGTGGACGGTCTTCTTCGACTCCGACATGGCCGACAGCCGCTGCAGACGGTCGTCGGGCACGGTGGCGATCCCCACGGTGCTCTCGGTGGTGGAGAAGGGGTGCGGAGCGACGACGGCCTCGCCGCCGGTGAGCGCGTTGAACAGGGTCGACTTCCCCGAGTTGGGCAGACCGAGCAGACCCAGACGTTCCATAGCCATTGGCCCGAGGCTACCGGGGGCGCTGCGACCAGCCGGAAGAGAGCTGCCCGACGCTCACGCCCTTGGGCAGCACGGCCTCCACGTGCATCTCCAACACGCGCTCGTCGGCTTCGGTTGGCGTGAGACCGGTGAGGCTCCGGGGCCAGAGCCGCCACGCCTTCACCACGTTGAGCTCGGCGCTCAGGATCGTGAGTTGGGCCAGGAGGAAGAAGAACGACAAGAGCCCGATAACTGTTCCAAATGTCCCGTACGTTTCTGCTGCGTCTCGCAGTGCTGCGTTGTACACCCACGTGCCGAGGAATTGCAGCGCGAACCAGAGCGTGCTGGCCAGCGTGGCCCCCGGAACCAGCTCACGCCAGCGCAACCGACGGCTGGTCAGCACCTGGAAGGCCAGAACGAAGACACCGATGTTCACGATCCATGAACCGCCGAGGAGTGTCACCCGTCCGACCCCAGCCAGCCCCGGGAGCCGGGTGGCGATGTTGGCCACCACGGCCGTCCCGATCGAACCCAGCCCGACCACCCCCAACGCCCCCATGGCCCGTAGCCGCCGCTTCAGGGGGTTGGGCCAGTCGCGCCGGGGCACGTACCAGATGCGGTTCATCGCCGTCTGGGCGGCGTACATGGCGCCCATACCGGCGAAGAGCGCACCCCCCACGCCGATGATCAGCGCCAGAGGGCTGCCGGTGAGCCCCCCCGGCTCGGTGATCTCGCTGCCGATGACCGGTATCTGCGCCAACGCCGAATCGACGAGGTCGCTCTGGAGCTCGGGACGGCCTTCGAGCACGAAACCGAGCACCGTGACCGCAGCGAGGATGAGCGGGAAGATCGAGAAGAACGAGTAATAGGCCACGAGGGCGGCGAGATCTCCCGCACGATCGTCGCTGAACTTCTTGACCACACCAGCCACGAACGACAGGCGGCGACGGCGCTCCTGAGCTCGGTCGAGCATCACCAGGTAGCGCTTCGGGGAGTCGGGATCGACGACCGGAGGCTGAATCCACCGGGACCGATCCGTTGGCTCTTCGGTGGCGGGCGCCGACGCGCTCGCAGCCGGCGGGGTCACTGCCGACGGTCGAAGCCACCGAGCCAGGGCGACGGCCGCTGCGACGATCGCCAGCGCCCACAGGTCGTCGTTGCGGCTCGACCCAGCGTCGCGCGGTCTTCGTATCTTCATACCTCGACGGTAGAGGACTCGCGCCTCGACAATGCCGGGTGGCGAGGTCGCGCCTGCGGGCGGCTATCCTGCCGGCTCCGCCCAACCGTCACGTCTCGGAGCCCGGCCATGAGCAAGAAGACCAAGAAGCGCAGGCTGCGCGCCCGTCGCAGCAAGGCCAACCACGGCAAGCGACCGCTGGTGGGCCGCAGGTAGTGGCTCGGTAGTCAACGATTGACTACCGCAGCACCACCACAATCGCAGCACCAACACCATCTTGTAAGCAGCCCCGACGCCGCGGCGATGCCGCGGCGTTGTCGCGCCTTCGGTGCGTGGTGACCGTCAACGCCCGGGGGGAGGCGAGCCCTGCTGGCCTTCGAGACGATCCCTGATGACCTGATCGGCACCGACCGTGCCGCCGCTGCCGGGACGGGGCCGTTGCGCCGGCGGGACGATGGGAGCCCGATGTGCGCTCGTCGGCGCGGGTCGGGGCGGCGGGTTCGGCGAGGGAGCGGGCGGGAGCCACTGGCCCGGTGGACCCGCGGAGGAGGTCGTGGCCGCCCACAGATCGGGCTGGCCGAACTGCTGGGGCTGAGGTTGGGCGTACTGCGGCTGGGGCTGGGGCTGCGCATACTGCGGCTGGGGCTGGGCGTACTGGGGCTGGGCGTACTGCGGGGCCTGCTGGGGCTGCTGCGGAGCGGCGGCGGCGGGAGGTCGGTAGGTGACCGTCGGCGGAGCGGCTGGCTGGTGCTCGTAGGCGTCCCATCCCTCACGTGACAAGGCCACGGAATCGCCCCGCCACAGCCGGGAACCCCGGCCGCCAGCACCCGTGGGCCCGCTGGCGGCAGCGCCGACGGGACGCGGCGCCGGTGCTCCCGAACCGGGCTGGTGAGCAGATGGGGCCCGCCCCGGCCGAGCACCACGCGCGGCGAAGGCTGCGCCGGAGTTGGCGAACCAGGCCGCTCGACGGGCGATCGTCAGCACGATGCCGACCCCGGCGGCGATGAGCCCGAGGACGATCAGCAGGATCGTTCGCGATCGGAGATCGTCGGTGACGGCGGCGATCAACGTGCGGACCGCAGATTTCGATGCTCCGTCGTGCACCCGAGACACCACCGCGGCTCGCCCCAGCGACATCGTGGCCAGGGTGATGCCCGCGCCGATGGCCACCCCGACACCACCCATGATGAGTGTCCCCGCCCGATTGGGCGACAGCACGAAAGCGGCCGCGAACAACCCGATCGCCAGCACCACCGTGAGCGTGGCCGCCGCTCGCGCCCATCCGCCATAGCGGCTGAGACCAGGCAGATCACCGGGATCGACGAGCTGGACCGGGCCCACTTGGGCTGCCGACGGGAGGAGCGCTCCCAGCCCGGGGTTGAGCTCGTCGGCTGTCTGGCGGATCTGCGTCTCGACGCCGGCGAGGTCGAACGCCAGACCGTCGTCGGTGTCGTCGAACACCGACTCGTGGGCGCTGGCCACGGCCGCACCGAACACCTCGGCGAACGCGGGCGAGGCGATGACATCGGCGGTGGCCCGCTCGATCACCGGCCGCTGGGCGGCGAACTGCGGATCGACCTGCAGCATGATGGCGTCGGTGATGCGAGTGGCCAGAACGTCACGGACGGCCGAGCTGTCGAGAACGCTCGTGGTCGTGGTTGCGAACTGCTCGCTGTTGAGGAGCTGAGCCCGAGCCCACAACGTGAAATTGGCGAAGACCGTGCTGGCGACGGCCAGGCTCACGAGCCAGGCCGCCAGCGCTCGTCTGACCACGGTCACCTCCGGGACTCACGGCGCCACGACCGGCGCCACCCCACCAGTATCGGCCACAACGGCCCGCAGCTGGTGCCACCTCGCCCAGATTGCGCCCTGGCGAGTTCCAGAGCCACGGCCGGGACGTCCCGCGCGGTCGGCCCGTGAGCTCGACCCGTCGGCCCGTCCCGTGACGCGCCGTCGGGCGACGTGCGCCCTACGCTTGATGACGTGCCCCGTCGGAGCCTGCGATCTGGCCTGCTCATGGCCGTCACCCTGGCCACGATCACCGGCCCTGCATTCGGATGCTCAGACGACCAACGGTCCCCGGCGAGCGGCGCCAACCCGTCAGCGCCGATCCCGGCGGGCGATTCGGCCACAGAATCGGCGACAGAGTCGGCGGACGAATCGGCGGTCGAATCAGGCGCCGGATCCCCCACCGAATCTGCGACAGAATCGGCGGTCGAGTCGGGCCTCAGTGCCGGAGCGGTCGCCCAAGCCCCGGCCAGCCCGACCGCTACGCCCAGCTCGACCGCTCCGGCCGTTCCCGGGCCGTTCGAGCTCCTGGGGCACCGACTCCCCGACACCGTCCCCGATGGGCGCGCTCTCGGGCAGCTCATCGCCACCACCGAAGCCGGGATACGCGACCCCGCCACCACCGAGCCCGATCTGGCCGCCTGGGGAGCGCTGCAGCAGCGCTCGTATCGTCTCCTGCGCCAACACCCGGAGTGGATCGAGGAGGCCGTCACCCAGGTGCCGGAGGGTCGGCTGCGCGATGCCGTGCAGCGCAACGCTCTTGCCGGAGCCCACCTGTCGGCCACGACCCCCACCCAGACCGAGCTCCCCGATTGGGTGATCGTGGCTCCAGTCCCGCCCGAGGAGCTGCTGGCGATGTACCACGAAGCCGCTGAGCGGTTCGGCATCCCCTGGGGCTATCTCGCGGCCATCAACCTCATCGAGACCCGCATGGGCCGGATCCGGGGTCTGAGCACCGCCGGCGCCCAGGGGCCCATGCAGTTCCTCCCGTCGACCTGGGCTGAGTTCGGGCTCGGCGGCGACATCGACGATCCCCGCGACGCCATCCATGCGGCGGCGAACTACCTGGCAGCGCGCGGTGGCCCCGACAATATGGATCGGGCGATCTTCGCGTACAACCGGAGCAACGCCTACGTGCTGGCCGTCACCATGTACGCCCGCACCATGCTCGAGGACGAGCGGGCGTTCCTCGGGTACTGGCACTGGCAGGTGTACTACCGGACCGTCGACGGCGATGTGCTGCTCCCCGAAGGCTGGACCCGCCCCTGACGCTCGACCGGTGCCAGCACATCGGCGAAGTAGGGGCCCTGGGCGAGATCACAGCCGAGTGTGTGCAACGTGACGACCTGGTCGTACGATTCCACACCGGTCACGCCGACCGTGTAGCCCATGGAATGGGCCATGTCGACGAGCGACCTGACCGTCGTAGCCTGGCGAACGTCCCGAGCCACGCCGGCGATGAGCGTTCGGCTCAGCTTGAGACCCTCGACGGGGAAGCGCCGGAGCCGCGCCAGCGAGGCGTATCCGGTACCGAACTCGCCGTCGACGAGACCGACACCGAGAGCCGACAACTGCTCGAGCCTGGCATCGAGGTGGGGCGGCTGCTCCGTGAGCAAGCGCTCGCTCACCTCCAAGACCACCTGTGCCGCACCGATCTCGGCCAACTCGAGAGCCCGACGCACGAGGTCGACCACCCGCGGGTGTCCGAGGAGACGGGGCCCGACGTTGACGTGGATCCGCCGCTCCAACGCCCCTGCCGGCGGTGACGTCCCGGGAACGACAACCACTCGCCGGGCCGTGTCACCAAGGATCCATGCGTGAAACGACGACAGGAGGCTGGCCGGGGGAGCGAGCCCCAGCGCCTCATCTCCGGGGAGCTCGTCGCGCCCCGCGCCGCGCCACCGAGGGGCGGCCTCGAGCCCGACGACGATGCCGGAGTCGAGGGCGACGATCGGCTCCCAGTGCAACGCCAAGCGTCCGCTCTCGACCGCGCTGGCCAGGTCGTCCTCGGCGAGCAGTCCCGAGGACGACCGTCGGCGCATGGGCTCGTCGAAGATCTCGTGACAGTTCTTGCCTCGGCGCTTGGCGTGGTGCAGCGCGATGTCAGCATCACGTAGCAGCGCTTCGACGGTGTCGTCGGCGCCCACGGCCAGGGCGATACCGATCGACGCTGAGATGTGCACCTCCCCGTCGGCCAGAGCGAACGCACGGTTGACGGCTTCGGTCACGCGGGCGGCGATCTGCTCCAGCTCTTCGGCTCCCGAGACCTCGTCGCACAAGAGCACGAACTCATCTCCACCCAGGCGAGCGACGGTGTCACCCGAGCGCACGACGTCGACGAGACGCAGGGCCGTGGCCACGAGCACCTGATCGCCCGCCTCGTGGCCGAACGTGTCGTTCACCGCCTTGAAACCGTCGAGGTCGAGGAACATCACGGCGAGGCCGCTGTCGCGCCGGTCGAGCCGGGACAAGGCCTGCCGGAGTCGATCGACGAGCAGCGACCGGTTGGGGAGCCCGGTGAGCGAGTCGTGCGTGGCGAGGTACTGCAGCTCGTTCTCAACGTGCATGCGATCGGTGACGTCGCTGATCATGCCGACCATGCCGGCGAACCCACTGCTCTCGTCGCTGATCGATGCGAGGCCGAGGCTGACCCATCGGATCTGGCCCTCTGCGTTGCGGACCCGATATTGGTGACGAAGCGCCGCGCCCGACGCGCGGGCGTGGGCGATGGCCTGCCGCAGGCTCGGCATGTCCTCGGGCTCGACCCGGGCAGCCATGTCCTCGACCGTGAGCTCCGAGCCCGGCGCGAACCCGTAAAGTCGCTCGAGCGCTGGATTGACGAACTCGAGCCGACCATCGGCACTCGTCGAGAAGATGCCCACGGGGGTGAAGGTCGCCAGGGCCCTGAACCGGGCTTCGCCTTCGGTCAGCAGTCGCTGGGCCTCGTAGCGATCGGTCACGTCCCTGATCATCACGAGGATCCCCTCGACCGCCGGATCGCTGAACAGGTTCAGCGTGTGCCCTTCGACATGGCGCCAGGTACCGTCAGTGTGGAGGATCCGGAGCTGGGCCAGCCGATTACCGCCGGGCCGCTCCATCTCCTCGTGGAACCGGCTGACGACTCGGGCCCGATCGTCCGGATGAATCACCTCGGTGAAGCTTCGACCGACGCTGTCCTTGCGGACGTATCCGAAGAGGGTCTCCACCGTGGCGTTCTGGTAGCGGACGATACCGGCGCGATCGAGAAGGATCACGCCGTCGGGCCATCCCTCGATGAAGGCGGCAAGACGCCGTTCAGTGGCCAGCCACCCCAGGTCCACGACGCCACGCCCTCTTCCCGTCCGTATCGTCCACCGGCGCGGAAGTGCTCCGACCGCCTCGTGCGGGATGTCGGCATCCGCCTTCGGTTCCTGGAGCCCATTCGACCGATCTTCAGCCGACCGGTCGATATGCCAGCCATGACGTGCGCGGACAACTCCTCAAGAAGACGCCCATTTCAGCCGACGTGGGCTACGCAGGCTCAAGATTCGCTGGAGAGACCGAGCCGTTGCCGCGACCCGAGGACCCCGTGGATCAAGCCGAGATCCTGAGCGAGCAACTGCGCACGCTCCCGGTGCGCGCTGGCGCCGCCGTTCGGCTGCTCCAACTGCTCGACGACCCCGACATCTCGGCCGGACGCCTGGCCGAGGTGATCGAGACCGATCCTTCCCTTGCGGCGCGCATCCTGCAGCTCGCAAACTCGCCCCTGTACGGGGTACAGCGAGGGGTGAGCAGCGTCACCCAGGCCACCGTCGTCCTCGGGCTGTCGGTGGTGCGGGCCTTCGCCGCGGGGATGGCCGCCGGTGTGCTCACCAAGCACGACGGGGCGATGCCGAACGACTACTGGGAGCACTCGATGGCGACGGCGGCTGCATGCTCGGCCGTCGCCCGTCGGCTCCGCATGGACACCGGCGAGGCTCTCACCGTTGGCCTGCTCCACGATCTCGGAGCCGCTCTGCTCTTTCGCTCCGACCAACGGCGCTACCGCATGGCCGAGCGAGGCAGTCGGGCCAGCTCGCAGTCCATGGTCGACGCCGAGCGTGAAGCCTTCGGTCTCGACCATGCCCGTGCCGGCGCCGTCGTACTCGAAGCCTGGCGCCTCCCCGAGCGGGTCGTGGCCGCGGTCGGAGACCATCACGCCGATCCCCGCGAGGTCGTGGCGCCGCTCTCCCGCATCGTGATCGCCGGCGACGCGCTGGCCCATGCGATCGGCTCGGGCGCGCAAGCAGCCCCCGACTGCGGACTGCCCCTCGACGAGCTCCTGGCCGTCGTGGCCCCGGGGCTCGTGGCCCCAGGGCTCCTGGGCCCGGGCAGCGCGCCCGACTCGGCCGCGCTCGACGAGCTGCTGGCCGAGGTGACCGAGCTCACAGCTCAGCTCGGCGCCTGCTTCGCCCTGGTGTGACGCTCCGGCTCGGTGTGGCTCAGGCCATCGAGTCGAAGATCACGGCCAGATCGTCGGGGGTCGTGCGGGGGTTCACGATGCACAGCCGCACGACGGTCTCGCCGTGCAGTGTGGTGGGCGCGCAAAAGGCGATGCCCTGCGCCAGCAGCGATCGGGACCACGCGTGGTAGTCGGGAGGGGCCCAGCCGAGGCGGCGTAGCACCACCACTGAAAGCTCGGGCTCCAGCACCAGTTCCAGGTAGGAGCGACGGTCGATGAGCCGGACGGCAGCGCGGGCCGTCGCCAAGGTGGTCTCGACAGCGTCGCGGTACGCGTCGGTCCCGTGCGTTGCCAGCGAGAACCAGAACGGCAGGCCTCGGACCCGTCGGGTGAGGTGGAACGCCAGATCCGACGGGTTCGGTGGCTCCGACGGATCCCCCCGCGTCGTGTGCCCGGCGCCGGAACCCTCGTCGTGGGACGGGTTCCCGGGGGCGCGGCTCTCGTGGAGCACGTCGAGGTACTCGGCGTGTTGGGTGTGCGTGGCCAGCGCCAGCTCCGGGTCGCGGTAGACGAGCGCCGCGCAGTCGTAGGGGGCGAAGAGCCACTTGTGCGGGTCGATCACGAGCGAGTCGGCCCGTTCGATCCCAGCGAAGCGCCATCGAGCGCTCGGCGCCGCCAACGCCGCACCGCCGTAGGCCGCGTCGACGTGCAGCCAAAGGCCCCACTCCCCGCACACCTCGGCCACGCCCGCGAGATCGTCAACCACCCCCACGTTGGTCGTGCCACCCGTGGCGACAATGGCGAAGAGGCCGTCACGCTCGTCGGGCGACATGGCGTCGAGGCGGGCTCGCAGCGCTCCACCCGTCATCCGCCCCCGCTCGTCGACGGCAACGGCGACGATGTCGACGTCCATGACCCGGGCCGCCGCCCGCACCGAGGAGTGGACACCTCCTGAGGTGGCGATCGTCCATCGTTGCGGCGCGGGACCGGCCCGCAGTCGCCGAGCCGTGTGCCGGGCCGTCACCAACGCGCTCAGATTGCCGGCCGATCCGCCGCTCACGAACGTTCCCCCCGAGCCTGCCGGGAAACCCGCCAGGTCGGCGAGCCAGCGCAACGCCTCGTTCTCGGCGTGGACCGCGCCCGCGCCTTCGAGCCACGAGCCGCCGAAGATCGACGATGCGCCGACGACCAGATCGAACAAGATGGCGGCCTCGGTGGGGGCCGTGGGCACGAAGCTGAGGTTGCGGGGATGGTCCTGGGACAGCGTCGCCGGGGCCAGCACGTCGGTGAAGATCCGCAGAGCCGCGAGCCCCCCGATGCCATGCGGGGTGACCGTGGGACCGGCAGCCGCCGCGAGCTCGCGGTCGGAGCGCGTCCCGTCGAGCGGGGGAGGGTCCATGCGGACGCGTTCGAGCGCGTACCCGAACACCGCCCGCGCCAGCTCGTCGGTGGCTTCGTCGTAGCGGTGCATGGACCGGCGAGGTGGCGAGCGAGGCCCCGGGGCCTCAGCCCTGCTTCAGCTCGAGGTACTCCTCACGAGCCTTGCGATGGCCTTTGGCCCCATGGCCGATGAGCCCACCGGTGCGCACTTCCTTCACCGCACTCTCGAGCTTGTCGAGCAGGTCGAAGAGATCGTCCTCCGGGCCGGCTTCCTCGACCTTGTTCAAGGCCTGATGGATGTTGTCGAGGTGCCGGCGCACCTGCCCGTACTCGTCATCGAGCTTCTTGCGGGCATCTTCGAGCGACTTCGCCATCATTCGCCTCCGTGGTCGTGCGCGGCCGACGCGGTACCACACCGTCACCGTCGTCGAGGACTGGCTCAAAGCCTATCCAACGGCTCACCTGGCGCCCTCCGCGCCGACGTGGCACGTTGCCAACAACGACAATCCCGGTGATCCAACGGGGCAGGACGGCGAAGGGAGCCATGATGACGGACACGACGACATGGGAAGCACCGGGACCGGGGCACTGGGAGCTCGATCGATCGCACTACCCCGGAGGCACCACGCCGATCTCCATGTGGTTGATGGAGGTCGGGATGGAGCGGGGCATGGCCCGCATGGCCGAGGACCTGGGCGCGCCGATCTCCACGCTCCGGGCGCGCTTCGTGAACGGGTTCATGTACACGCGACTCGTCCCGCTCGTCGGCGCCGACAAGACCACCACCAAGCTGCCGCCGACGATCGTCTTGAAGATCGCGGCTCGCCTGCACCCTGAGTTCCGCCGGCGGACCCGGACCGCGACCGCCAACCTGGCCCGCCCCCCTGGACCCGCGGTGGTCAGGCGTTGGGAAACCGAGCTGAAGCCCGAGATCGTGACCAAGAACCGGGCGTTCGACTCGGTCACGCTCGCAGCCCTGGCTGACGCTGCGCTCATCGAGCACCTTCGGGCGCTCCTCGATCACGCCATCGCCATGAGCGAGTTGCACTTCTGGCTGCACGGCTACGACACCGGCGCGGTGGCTCGCTACATCGTCTTCACGAAGTCGGTCGGGATTCCGACGTCGGTCGCTGTCACGGCACTCGCCGGCGCCTCGCCATCGACCCATGCACCGAGGCAAGAGCTGGCGGCGATCCGCGGCGCGCTCGCAGGGCGCCAACCGGGATCGCTCGACGAGGTTCGAGCGGCGTCTCCGAGCGCAGCCGCGCTCCTCGACACCTACCTCGCCGATCGGGCCAGCACGCTGGTCACCCGGTACGACATCGACGGTCTCACGCTGGGCGAGCTCCCCGAGACGGTCCTGGCCAGCATCCTCCAGGCCGACGATGGGCCGGATCAGCCGAACGGCAACGGCGACCGCGGTCATGGTGGCCCGGGCGATGGAGCTGATGCCGTTGCGACCGTCCGAGCACTCGTCCCGACGAGCCAGCAGGTCGAGTTCGACCTGGTGTTGGCTGACGCCCGCGATGTCATGGACATGCGCGACGACAACGGCCCCACGGTCTTCGAGTGGCCCGTCGGGCTCATCCGCTTGGCCCTGCTGGAGCTGGGGCGACGCCTGGTTGCAACCGGGCGTGCCCATCGGCCCGAGCACGCGCTCGAGCTCGACCCCGACGAGATTCGCCATCAGGTCGCCGGCGGTCAGGGGCCGAGTCCCGACGAGTTGGCCGCCCGCCGCGATGCGCGCCTGGCCCTGGCCCGCCTCGTTCCCCCCGCGACCCTCGGACCGATCGAGCCGAAGCCTCCGCTCGAAGCGCTTCCTCGCCCCCTCGCCCAGATCGTGCTGATGATCACGACGGCGTTGGAGGAGCTGGGCATGAGCGGTCGCCTGCAGCAGGATCCGTTCGTCGGTGTCGGCATCGGCCAGACCGTGTACCGCGGCCGGGTGCGCCGGGGCGACACTCCCGAAGAAGCGATCGAGGCCATGGAACCGGGTGACGTCCTCGTGGTGCGGGCAACGTCGCCCGCGTTCAACAGTGTGCTGGCCATAGCCGGGGCGGTGGTCACCGCCGACGGGGGCGCGCTCTCGCACGCCGCCGTGCTCGCCCGGGAGCTCGGCATCGCGGCCGTCGTCGGGGCCGCCGGTGCACTCGACCTGCCCGACGGGGCGATGGTCGACGTCGACCCGATCGCCGGGCGAGTCACGATCGTGACCTGAGCTCCCCGCAACCCCGGGAGATGGTCATCGACCAGAGCCGCTGGCCCCGGCTGAACCCTTACAACGGCTCGGTCTCCTCGGCGCGCAGCGCGTCAGCGTCGGTGAAGAGGGCGACGGTGGGGGTGCGGCGGACGAGGGAGGCGGGGACGGTCGGATCTCCGGAGCGCATGCCGCGCACGGCTCCGGCCTTGGTGGCGCCGGTGACGAGCCAGAGGATCTGGCGGGACCGGTTGACGGCGGGGACGGTCAGGGTCATGCGGCGGCGGCCCTGATATGGAGCAGACAGGGCCACGTCGGCGTCGACGACGGTCGACACGGGGTCGCCGGGCGGCCAGCTCGCGGTATGGCCGTCGTCGCCGAGGCCGAGGTGCACGAGATCGAGAACAGCCGGCGTGGTACCACAGGCCATCTCGAGCGCACGCTGGTAGGCACCACAGGCCCGGTCGAGGTCGGCGGCTTCGACGGGCATGGGGTGCACATGGGCCGGCAGGATGGGCACGTGGTCAAGCAGCGTCTCGCGCAGCCCGGTGAGGTTCCGGTCGGCGTGACCGGCCGGGGCGATGCGCTCGTCGATCTGGAACAGGTGCAGCCGGTTCCAAGGCACGTCGAGTCCGCGCAGCACCTCGAACATCGCCCAGGGCGAGCTCCCTCCGCTCACCGCCAGCGTGAAGTGGCCCCGATCGGCCACCCCGAGGCGAGCCATGTCGGCCACGAAGGCGGCGGCGTCGTGGGCGGCCTGCGCAGGCGAGTCGGCGACGTGAAGGAGCATGGCCTCCCCGCGAGCCCCCGAGCCGGTCAGCGTGGGGCCTCGATCCCTTGCAGGTGACAGGTCTCGTTCCACATGGCCAGTGCCGGCGTCTCACGCTCGTAGCTGAGGACGCTGATGGCCGCCGTGCCCATGGTGAACAGCCGGCCGCATCCCGCCGGCAGGCCCAGCCAGCGCGCCGTGAGGATCCGCAAGAGGTGGGCGTGCGCGAAGAGGATCGTGTTGCCGTCGATGGATCGGGCGCGGGCGATGACGCGATCGCAGCGCACGCCGACATCGTCGACCGTCTCACCGTCGATGATCGGATGGGTCCACACGCTCCACCCGGGCAGTGTTTCGCGGACCTCGGGGGTGGTGCGGGCCTCGTAGATCCCGTAGTTCCATTCCAGGAGATCGTCGTCGACCTCGGCGAACCGCCCGTAGCCGGCGAGGCGGCTGGTGTCGAGGGCTCGCTGCATGGGGCTCGTGTACACGGCTGCGTAGTCGCGCCGGGCCAGCATGTCGCCCAGGTGCATGGCCTGGCGCTCACCGAGCTCGGTGAGCGCGATGTCGGTCCGGCCGGTGTGCTGGCCCGACTTCGACCACTCGGTCTCGCCGTGGCGCACCAGCACCAGCTCGGGCCGCTGGATCTGCGCGCTCATCGCGGACTCCTCAGGGTGTGACGGGAATACGGACAGTAATCAGTAGTCAAGGCATGACTACTGGGCACCGTGGCGTGACAGATCACGACGCCCGCCTCCATGCCGCGCCGCCGATGAGCGCGGCGTCGTCACCCAACGCGGCTTCAACGACCTCGATGGGTTCGGTGAGTCCCACGGGCCCGAAGCGGGCGATGGCGGTGCGCACCGGGTCGAGCACGAGCGAACCGTTGCGGCCCAACCCGCCGCCGACCACCACGACCTCCGGACTGAAGAGGTGACAGAGGTTCGTGATGCCGATGGCCGCGGCCTCGACGGTACGCGCGAAGACGGCCGTCGCAACCGGATCTCCCCGTCGAACCAACTCGACCAGCGCCCGTCCCGAGACACCGAGCCCGGCCTCCGCTGCGTTGCGCCCGAGCGCGGTGCCCGAGCCCAGGTTCTCGACCGTGGCATGGAGAAGGTCGTCGCGTCGGGCGGCGGCGATGTCGATGATGGTGTGGCCGAGCTCGGCCAGTGAACGGCGACCGTGCACGATCTTGCCGTTCAACACGACGCCGGCGCCGACCCCCGTCGACACGGTGACGTAGGCCACGTCGTCGTGTCCCCGTCCGGCGCCGAAGTACGCCTCACCCACCGCGGCCAGATCGGCGTCGTTGGCAAGCAGCACGTCGACGTGCAGCGCCGCCTCGAGCGCCTTCTCGTCGAGCGCCGGCACCCAGCTCTTGGGGAGGTTCGGCGCCATCTCCAGCACGCCGGTCCGGTGGTCGATGCGGCCGGGCAGCCCGATGACGGCGTGGTCGACCCCGGCCTCGATGGCGGCAGCGCCTCGTAGCTCGGCCGCGATCAGCGACAAGAACGCCGTCGGACGCTGGTCGCCCTTGGGCGTCAGCTCGGTGCGGCGATCGAGGATGGTGCCGTCGGCGGCGACGACGGCGACTCGCATGTTGGTGCCCCCGAGATCGACGGCCAGCACGGCGCTCATCGGGGCATGCCCTGAACGACGTCGACCCAGTCGTGGTCGTCGGGCAGGAGCAGGCTGGCCTGCACGGGACCCCACGTGCCGCGGTCGTAGGCGAAGGCGGGTCCGTGATCGTCGAGGACACCGTCGGCGATGCGCCAGGCTTCCTCGACGGCGTCCTGGCGGGCGAAGAGCCGTGGATCGCCGACGATGGCATCGTTCAGGAGGCGTTCGTAGGGCTCGAGCCCCTCGCCCCCGAGTTCGTGCTCGTACATGACCTCGAGATCGACGGGTCGGCTGACGAGCTCGCCGCCGGGGACCTTGGCCTGCATGGTGAGGGTGATGGCGTCGTCGGGCTTCATGCGGAACCGAAGGTGATTGGGGTGGGGCTGAGGATGTGACGAGTCGGCGAACATCAGCCGGGGCGGGGCCTTGAACTCCACGAGCGCATCCTGCACGGTATGGGCCATGCCCTTGCCGGCCCGGATGTAAAAGGGCACACCGGCCCAGCGCCACGAGTCGATCTCGAGCTTCAGGGCCACGTACGTCTCGGTGTCGGAGCCGGGGTCGACACCCTGCTCGTCGCGATAGCCCCGGTACTGACCCCGGATCAGGTTCTCGGGCCGCCAGGCCTTCATCGACTTGAGCACCTTCACGGTCTCGTCGCGCAGCGAGTCGGCGTCGGCCGAGACGGGCGGCTCCATGGCCAACAGACAGACCATCTGCAGCAAGTGGTTCTGTACGACGTCGCGCATGGTCCCCACGTTGTCGTAGAAACCACCCCGCCCTTCCACGCCGAAGTCCTCGGCCATGGTGATCTGCACGTACTCCACGTAGTGCCGGTTCCACAACGGTTCGAGCAACGCGTTGGCGAAGCGGAAGACCATGAGGTTCTGGACGGGTTCCTTGCCGAGAAAGTGGTCGATCCGATAGATCGCCTCCTCGGGGAAGTGCTCGTGGAGCGTGGCGTTGAGCTCGAGGGCGCTGGCAAGGTCGCGACCGAACGGCTTCTCGATCACGATTCGGCTGCCGACCGAGAGCCCGACTCGAGCCAGTCCGTTGGCGACATTGGGGAACAGGACCGGCGGGATCGCCAGGTAGAAGACGGGGTGAACGCAGCCCTCGATCGTCTGGGCCAGCCGCTCGTACACCGCCGGATCCTGGTAGTCGCCGCCCACGTACCTGAGTCGACGAGAAAAAGACTCGAAGGTCGACTCGTCGAACGTGTCGTGTCCCTGCAGGGCTTCGCGGGCCCGGAGCCGAAGCTGATCGTCGGTCCAGGGCTCGAAAGCCACGCCCACCACGGGAATCTCGAGACGGCCCCGACGGAACAGGTCGTACACGGCTCGGAACAGTTTCTTTCTCGCCAGGTCGCCGGTGATACCGAACAACACGAGAACGTCGGCCCGTTTCCCCCGTTCAGCCGGCACGGCGCCCGTCCATCAAGCTCAAGCCTTCTTCTCGTGATGCCCGCCGAACTCCTTGCGCATGGCAGAGAGCACCTTGTTGGCGTAGTCGGCCTCGCCTCGCGACTCGAAGCGGTCGAACAGCGCAGCGCTCAGCACATGAGCGGGAGCACCCTCGTCGACCGCAGCCAGCAGCGTCCAGCGGCCCTCGCCGGAATCGGAGACGCGTCCGGCAAAACCGTCGAGCTGCGGATCGGCGACGAGGGCCTTGGCCGTGAGGTCGAGGAGCCAGGAGGCCACGACCGAGCCCCGCCGCCACAACTCGGTGATGGCCGGCATGTCGAGCTCGTACTGGTAGTACTTGGCGTCGCGCATCGGCGCCGTCTCGGCATCGTGCTCGTGCGATTGCTTGCCCACGTTGGCCTTGCTGAGGATCCCGAGGCCCTCCGCGTACGCGGCCATCATCCCGTACTCGATGCCGTTGTGGACCATCTTCACGAAGTGCCCGGCCCCGTTGGGCCCGCAGTGCAGGTACCCGTTCTCGGCGGTCGTGGTCTTGCCCTTGCGGCCCGGCGTGCGGGGTGCCGCGTCGGAGCCGGGGGCAATGGTGCGGAAGACCGGGTCGAGATGCTTCACGATCTTCGCCTCGCCTCCGATCATCAGACAGAAGCCCCGCTCCAGACCGAAGACTCCACCGCTCGTCCCCACGTCCACGTAGTGGATGCCCGATCGGCTGAGCTCCTCGGCGCGGTCGATGTCGTCGCGGTAATAGGAGTTCCCGCCGTCGATGATGATGTCGCCGCGACCGAAGTGCTCGGCCACCGCCATCACCGACGCGCCGGTCACCGCGGCCGGCACCATCACCCACGCCACCTTGGGGCCCCGGAGCTTGCTGGCGAAGTCGGCGATGCTCGACGAGCCCGTAGCGCCGCTTTTCACCAGAGCCTTGACCGACTTGGGGTCGACGTCGTACACGACGCACTCGTGGCCGTCGCGCATGAGCCGGCGTACGAGTCCGGCCCCCATCCGGCCGAGACCGATCATCCCGAGCTGCATTGCGTTCCTCTTCCTGTTCGTGTCGATTCGGTCCCATGCTGACACGTGGCGCGACCCACGCAGAACAAGCCTCTTCATGTCGGTTGTCCGCGGGCCCCGGTTACCCATTGGCGCGCCGTTCCCGTCAGCCGACGAGGGCCCACCAGGGGCTGCGCGATGCGGGCGCTACTCCCGAGCCTCGCCCACCCACTCGAAGTGCATGCCATCGGGGATGGTGAACCCGCCACCCCAGGCGAAGCCCCAACGGTGGAAGATGGCCACGACCCGCCGGTCGATGCGAGGCGTGGCGCCGAAGGCGTTGGTGCGCGGGTTGATGTCGACGGCGATCCCCCAGGAATGCCGGGAAAGGCTGCCGCCACTGTTCGATCCGGGCGAGCGGACCTCGCGGGGCACGTAACAGCCGCCGTTACGACGGGTGTCGGCCAGATCGATCGCTCCGGCGAGACCGGCGTCGGCCACCTCTTGGAGGGCGCCGCGCAGTGCGGGCATGATCGTCCGGTGACATCGGAGCAGCCCGATCAGCGGCACGGGCTCGGTGACGATGTTCGCCGCGACCCATCCGGCCTCGGGGCTGATGGCGTTGCCGCCACCCGCGAAGGCGAACTCGCCCAGCCGCCGTTTGAGGTCGGCCGTGTCGAGAACCCGATCGGCGCTCGGTGCGTCCCACGAGCGCCGGACCCGGATACCGGGCGTCGAGCCGAGCCGACGGCCGAGCACGAACTCGACGGCCGCGCGTGACCGATAACCCCAGATCCGCACCGAGGACGGGCGCACGAATCCGAACGAGGCCGCCACCCCGTCGGCGAAGAGCAGCTCGATCGAGCCCACGTCGGCGTCGTTGGCAACGAGCCCGATCGTCGCCGAGTGCACGGCGCCGTTCCACCCCAGGAACTCGATCACATCGCCAGCCTGCGCGCCCCGCAGCGCCGCCGAGGTCTCGCCCATCACGACCTGCCCGGTGCTCAGGATGTGGCCGACCTCGGGGCTCATGAACTCGACGGCGGCCGCGGGGTCGATCGCCAGCGAGGCCATGGGGTAGCGCATCCCCGGCGGTGCCGACTGCACGACGGTACCCCCTCGCATCACGCGATACAGGCCGATCGACCCTCCGTGCACCACGGCCGAGAACCCGCCCACGTCATTGGCCGCGGCGACGGCCGAGCGGATCGTGGCGCTGTCGAGCTGTCTCGCCGCGCCCACGGTGACAGTCTCGCGACCGCGTCCGAGCACCACCCAGGTGGAACCGGTCGGAGCTACGCCGATGCCGACAGGCCAGTCGCCCCCCAGCTCGACCGTCGGGATGATCGCCTTGGCGGTCGTGCCGAACGTCGAGACGACGCCGACGTTGTCGACGGTGGCGTACCCACCGGGAGCCGCGGCGATGGCCACGACCATGCCCTGGGTGACGGGGCGGCCCAGGAAGCCCGCGTCACCGAACGCGAACACGCCGCCATCGCGAGCGCCCAGCCAGTATCCGTTACCCGACGGCGTGGCGGCCATCCCCACGATCGGTTCCAGCAAAGCGGTTCCGCCCGTGGAGCCAACGAATCGGGCATCGCCGAACGCGAAGATGCCGCCATCGCGAGCAACGAGCCAGTACCCGTTGCCCGTTGCGGTTGCGGCCATTCCAACGATCGGCTGGTTGAGGGCCTGGCTGCCGGTCGAACCGAAGAAGCGAGCGCCCCCGAACGAGAAGATCCCGCCGTCGGCCGCGACGAACCAGTAGCCCTTCCCCCCGGGATGGGCGGCCATTCCCACGATCGGCTGGTTGAGCGACAGGTCGCCGGTCGAACCGAAGAAGCCGGCGTCGCCGTACGAGAAGATCCCACCGTCGGCCGCAACGAGCCAGTAGCCATTGCCTGTTGGCGTGGACGCCATAGCCACCAAGGGAAACCGGAGCGGGAGCTCGGCCGGCGAGCCCAACGACCGGGCCCCGAAGACGGCCACAACGTCGGTCGCCGCCACTGCCAGCGGGCGTACAGCTTGACCGTCTTCAACGATCTCCACCTCGGCCGCTTCGACACCGCCGGGCGCGACGTCGGCGTGCGCCAAGGTTGTCGCGAGCAGGAGGGAGCTCACCAGGGCGCTCGCCAGCGCAAGCGCTACGACGCGGCGCGCGCGAAAGCAACAGGGGATCCGGGACATGCCTCTAGTGTGGCCGGCGCGCGACCCACCGTCGCGCCGCCCCGGCCCGACGCGCGGCGAACCCGTCAGGCTTCGTGCTCCGTCGGTTCGCAGTCGCGGTCGAGGCCCAGCACCCGGGTGAGGCGGCCGTAGGCCATCCACGATCCCACCGAGATACCAAGATCGAGGATCTCCTCGTCGGAGAACAGGCCCCGCATCCGGGCGACGACCTCGGGCGTGATGCTCTCGTGGTCGAGCGCGAAGCGCTCCGCGTACTCGGCGGCCATCCGCTCACGGTCGTTGTAGCCGGGCCACATGGCCCAATCGCCGAGGTGCGCGTACTGCTCTTCGTCGACGCCTCGGTCCGCAAACTGCGGCACCCGGTGATCGAGTCAGACGAAGCACCCGTTGATCTGGGCGATGCGCATGCGAGCGGCTTCCGAGACCCGCGGTTCGAGGATGGAATGCCGGCCGATCGACCTCGTGAGGCCGGTGACCGCGGCGCCCATCTCGGGGCGGAGGGCCCAGACCCGCCTCGCCTCGGTTCCGTCACCGTCGGGTACTCGGATGTACGCCATGGCCGCACTCCCTGTGATCGATCGGTCCGCAGCCTACGCTCGGAGTCGATGATTCCTGACGACGAACGTATCGCCCTCTTCCTCGACTACGAGAACCTTGCCATCGGCGCCCGCGAGGGGCTGCGGGGCCACAAGTTCGACCTGCGCCCCATCGCCGACGCCCTGGCCGCCAGGGGGCGGGTGGTGGTGCGCCGGGCCTACGCCGACTGGTCGTACTTCAGCGACGACCGCCGCATGCTCACGCACAACCACGTGGAGCTCATCGAGATCCCGCAGCGGATGGGAGCCGTCCGCAAGAACGCGGCCGACATCAAGATGGCCGTCGACGCCATCGAGCTCTCGTTCGAGCGCGAGTACATCACCACGTTCGCCATCTGCACCGGCGACAGCGACTTCACACCTCTCGTGCACAAGCTCCGCGAGCTCAACAAGAAGGTGATCGGGATCGGCCTCAAGTCGTCGACATCGGCGCTGCTTCCCCCGGCGTGTGACGAGTTCCTGTTCTACGAGCGCCTCGAAGGTGTCGACCTGAGCGCGCCCGCAGCCAAGACCGGTGGAGGTACCGGCGTTTCCGGCGGCACCGGGGGCGGCTCCGACACCAGCGAAGGCGTCAGCGACAAGCCCAAGACCCGTTCGAGGCGCTCGCCGCCGAGGAAGGCCGCCGCGGTAGGGACCGATACAGCAGCCGAGGGCGCCGCACCCGACGACGGTTCGTCGTCCGACGCCGTGGTCCCGGCGAGCGGAGCGCGGGTCGGCGCAGCTTCCGACACCGAGATCGCCAAGCTGATCACCCAGACCCTGACCGGCATCAAGCGCAGCGTCGACGGGCCGGTGTCGGCATCGGTGCTCAAGCGCACATTGCTCCGCAAGGACCCCACGTTCGACGAGAGCGACCACGGCTTCCGGGTGTTCGGCGAGCTGCTGCGCCACCTCGAAGAGCACAAGGTCATCTCGCTGCGGCCCGGCTCGGCCCAGGGCGATCCCGAAGTCGACTTCCCCGAGCAGACCGGCGAGGAAGAGACGGCCTTCCGGTTGCTGCGCGATGTCGTGCTCGAACACCAGCGCCGCGACGGCCCTCCCCTGTTGTCGGGGCTCAAGAACAAGCTGCGCAAGCGCGAGCCCGACTTCACCGAGAAGCGTTTCGGGTACGCCGGCTTCCTGCAGTTCTGCACCGCGGCCCGGGCCCGGGGCTTCGTCGACATGGACTGGGACGACGAGGCCGACGACTACTTCATCGAGGCCAGCGGCAACGTCGCCGAGCCCGCCCCCACCGCGCCGTCAGCGCCGGCTCCGTCTGCAGCTCCGTCGTCTGCCCCGTCGTCTGCCGCATCGCCAGGAGCGTCGCCCGAGCCCAAGGCCCCCCGCACCTCGACCCGAGCCCCTCGCCGCCGCACCGCCCCCCGGCCGTAGCCCCCCTCGGGCGTCCAGGTCAGGACACCGACTCGGCGCCCAGGTATCCCGCCAGCACCTGATCGTGGGCTTCGGCAGCGGCACCCGTCCACACCAACTCGCCCCGCCGCAGCACGACCGCCTCGTCGGCCAACTCGAGCGCCCGATCGACGAACTGCTCGATCAGCACGACGGTCACGCCGGCGTCCCGGGCCGCGCGCAGGCCGTCGAACACGACGTCGACCATGAGAGGAGCGAGCCCGAGCGACATCTCGTCGGCGATGAGCAGGCGTGGCGGCGCGGCGAGCACGCGAGCCAGTGCCAGCATCTGCTGCTCGCCTCCCGAGAGCGTCCCGGCGGCCTGTCGCCGTCGCTCACCGAGGATGGGGAACGTCGCCACGGCCCGGTCGAGTGCTGCCGCCCGCTCGTCGGGTGCCACAGCGTGACGGAGCATGGTGCGGAGGTTGTCGAGTACCGAGAGGTGGGGGAAGATGCCCCGACCCTCGGGTACGTAGGCGACGCCGGCCTGGCTCACCCGATGCGAGGGCCAACCCGTGATCTCCTTGCCGTCGAAGGAGATCCGGCCGCCGGACGGCTTGACCACGCCGGCGATGGCGGCCGCCAGCGAGCTCTTGCCAGCCCCGTTGGCGCCCAGGACGGCGAGAACCCGTCCACCGGCAATGGCGAACGACACGCCGGACAGCGCTCGGGCCTCGCCGTACTTGACCTCCAGATCGCTGACATCGAGCATCACATCGCCGCTCGATGTCGAACGCCCGTCGACGTGCTCGCTCATGCCGACACTCCGAGGTAGGCCGCCTGCACGGCGTGATCGCCCCTGATCTCGGCTGGGGTCCCCTCGGCGATGACCCGTCCGAAGTCGAGGACGGTCACCTGCTGGGCCAGCGCCAGCACGAACTCCACGTTGTGCTCCACCAGCAGCAGGGACACACCTTGCCCGCCGTGGAGTCGGCGCAGGGCCTCGCCGAGCTGCTCGGTCTCGCGGGTGTCGAGGCCCGACGACGGTTCGTCGAGCAAGAGCACCTTGGGCTCCGAGGCCATGGCCCGGGCGACCTCGACGAGCCGTCCGGTGCCCAACGGCAGCGCCGCTGCGCTGTGCGATGCCACGGCGGCGAGCCCCAGATCGTTCAAGATGGCATCGACGCGATCGCTCTCGCCCGGGCCGGGACGGGCTCCCAGGCCCAGGAGATCGACAGCCAGGTTCAGCCTCCGATGCCGGGCCCGGTGGGCCACAACGAGGTGCTCTCGGACGGTCAGCTCGCCGAAGAGCTCCAGGCGCTGGAACGTGCGAGCCAGACCCCGCTTGGCCCGGGCCTGCGGCGACGACCGGGTGACGTCGTGGCCGCCGATCGACACCGTGCCGCTCCGGGGTCGCAGCAGTCCCGACATCACACCGAAGAGCGTGGTCTTACCGGCGCCGTTGGGGCCCATCAGGCCCACGATCGTCGACGGCGGCACGGCCAGGGACACGTCGCTGAGCGCGACCAGTCCGCCGAACGCCACCGTGACACCTCGGGCCTCGAGAAGGGGGCCAGCCACCGAGTCGATCACGGCATCACCATCTCCGGCTCGTCAGCCGAACTCGGCCCCGCCGAGCGTCGAGCGGCCCGCTCGGCTCGACCGGCGCGGCTTCGGTGCGCGACGTCGTACACGATGCCCCGGGGTTCCTTGGCCAGGCCGATGGCGCCCAGACCGAAGAGCGTCGTGGGAATCTCGCGGATGCTGTCGGCGATGAGCGGCACCTCGCTGAGATTCCCGTTCCACACGAGGAACGCGCCCAGCCAGAACAGTGCCCACAAGGCCAGAGCGATCCGCTGTACGACGACGCGGCGGACGTTGGAGCGGATCCCCAGCATGATGAGCCCGAACAGCACGAGGATGAACCATTCGAACTCGGCGAAGATCTGCGGGAACAGCGCGAACGACAGGCCCGCGAGGAGCGCCCCGGCCACTGACCGCACCCCCCAGGTGACCGCAATGGCCAGCCACACCACGCCGATGAGCGCGTCGAACTCGCGGGCCGGGAGCGCGATGCCGACGTAGGTGACCGAGAGCCCCCCGGCGAACGCGGCGAGGAACGACGACACCCCGAAGGCGATGAGGCGGTTGCGGACCACGCTGATGCCAAGGGTCGCCGTGGCGATCTCGGACGATCGCGTCGCAGCCAGGTTGAGCCCGGTCGTCGAACGCTTCACGTTCATCACCAGGATCGCCGCCAGGACGAAGAGGACGACGAGCAGGTAATAGAAGGGCGTGTCGCCTTTGAAATCGACACCGAACACGTGGGGGCGGGGCACCTTCACGCCCCCGTCGAAGTTGTTGATCGACGCCGACTGGAAGAACAGGTTCTGGGTGAGCACGGCGAAGGCCAGCGTGGCCATGGCGAGGTACAGCTCCCCGAGACGCAAGCTCGGTAAGGCGACGAGCAGACCGAACGGCACCACGATGAGGGCGGCGAGGAAGATCGCCAACAACCCGTTCACCTGCGGGAGCCAGGTCCAGCTGTCGTTGGTGGCGAGCTGCGCGGTCATGGCCCCGCCGATGCCGGCGAAGGCCACCTGGCACAGCGAGACCATGCCCCCCTCGCCGGCCACGATGGTGTACGAGAGGAAGGCGATTCCCACAGCCAAGCCCTTGGCGATGATGGCCTCCCAGCGCCCGGCCAGGGGTACCGGTGCGAGGAGCACGATCAGGATGAGGATGGCTGGAGTGCGAAAGCGCCGCCAACCGTCCAGATCCCGCGCCGTCGGCGGTGGACCGTCGGTCGCGGCCGCTCGCGTGTCGACCGCGAAGCGCTCGCGATCGACGCCGCGGTAGCAGAGCAAGAAGATGAGCAGGAGGATGAACGGCACGCTGTCGGGGAGCTTCGAGATCAGGACGTCCTGGCTCTGGTCGGGCAGAACCCGGTAGAGGAAGTCGTCTCG
Source organism: Actinomycetes bacterium (assembly GCA_031362415.1). GTDB lineage: Bacteria > Actinomycetota > Acidimicrobiia > IMCC26256 > VFJJ01 > VFJJ01. Next base: position 28,685 of record JANLSK010000287.1, read on the forward strand.
CACCCACTTCGAGGGGATGAAGCTCTGGGTCATACCGATGAGAAGACAGCCCACGACACCCATCACCAGGCTGTGGAACCGGGCGATCACCGCAGCGGCGAACATCGCCAGGACCAGCGGGGTGAAGTTGAGCTCTTGATAACCCTTGAGAGGCGCCAGCAACACGCCCGCGGCGCCGGCCAGGGTCGTGCCGATCATCCACGAACCGGCCGAGACCACGTTGGTGTTGATGCCGCTGATACCCGCCATCCGGGGCGAGTCGACGGTGGCCCGCACCTGGAGCCCGTACGGGGTATAGCGCAGGACGATCGTCATCGACACGGCGACCACCACCGAAACGAGCAGCACGAGGAACTCGTCGGAGTCGATGACGGTGCCGGCGACCCTGATCCAGCTCGCAGCGGGCGTCGGGCCGACACCGGTGCGGTCGAAGATCTCCTCTCGGCCCACGAAGAGGATGCGACCGATCGCGGGCAACGCCACCCAAAGTCCAATGGTGGACACGAGCCTGATGGTCGACGTGGCCTCGGTGAGCCGCCGGAACAGCGCCCACCACAGGAACAAGCCGAACAAGGGCGCGCACACGAGCACCACGAACGCGCCGGCCAGCTTGGGGTTCCAGCCGTGGTCGACCGCCAGCCAGTGGAAGAAGATCGCCAGGAAGAAGGCGATCGCACCGTGCGCGAAGTTGAACACGCGTGACGACGTGTACGTGAGGATCAGGCCCAGGGTGGCGATCGAGTAGACGCCCGCGAGCACCAGTCCGCCGATCACATACGGCCACATGACGCAACCTCCAGCGCGAAGAGCGGAGGGGACGGCCCGGCATCGGCGCCGCCCCCTCCCCGATGACCTACTCGCTCACTCGATGGTGAGCGGCTCTCCGCACTTCGCCTTGCCGTCGAAGAGCGGAACGAACTTTCCCTCCTCGACCCGGACGTAATAGGTGCACGGGAATGGAGCGCCGAACGTGGAGATGAGGTCGATGGGGTCGAAGGCCCCGTTCGCCGTGTAGTCCTCGATGAGGCGCAGGTTGTTGATGAACGCCTCCCGGGTCGGGCACTCCACGCCGGCTTCCTTGATGCCCTGGATGAACATCTCGGCCGACAGCCAGCCGATGTAGTTCACCTGGTTGCGGGTGCCGTCCTCGGGCATCCATGTGTCGAACTCGATGAACGCCGGCGGCGTCGGCGTGGCCTCGAACGGGTAGAACTCCAAACCGAACGACGCACCCTCGATGCCCTCGATCGCCAGCACTCGCGGGTCGTAACCGCCGGGGAACAAGACGGCATTGAGCTCCACCCCGGCGTCGGAAAGCTGCTTCACCAGCGCCGTGTTCTGGAGGAAGTCGACACCGGTCAACAAGCCGTCGGCTCCCGAGTCCTTGATCCGGTCGACGATCGCCGTGAACTCGGTCTGACCGGGCTGGATCTCGGTCGAGGTGTACACCACCTCGAGCCCGGCAGCTTCGATCGACTTGTTCTCGCGGCCGACGAAGGACGCCGACGACTGGTTGCCACCGCCGACCGTGGCCACCTTGGTGGCCCCGAGCTCCTTCAGGACCTCGCCTGTCCGGGTGGTGTGATTCGCCTCGGGCTCGGCCGCACCCGGAAGCCGGAGGGCGAAGAAGTTGTTCTGCTGGCCCCAGTGGGGACGGCCGACGTGCCAACCAGCGACGGGGATCTGGTTCTCGTTCAGGTAGTCGGCCGAGCCGTCGGACTGGTCGGAGATCTCGATGATCCCGTACACGTTCTCGCCCTCGACGAGCGTGCGGGCCACCTCGGAGTTGCGGGCCGCGTCGGACGCGTCATCGATCGCGACCAGCTCGATCGTTCGGGCGCCGAGCTCGCCTTCATCGTTGGCCTTGTCGATGCGAGCCCTCACCCCGATCTCGGAGGTGGCGAACGACGTGGCCCGAAGGCCCGACTGCGGCACGATCATGCCCACCTTGATCGTGTCGTCGCTCACCCCGGGAATCTCGGGGCACGGGCTCGGCGCGTCGATGCGCTCGAGGTCGGCGAACTGGGCCGCGGCCGGGAACGTGGCCGGTGTGGGCACGGTGACCGCGGTCGTGGCCGGCTCCCCGCCGGTCGTGGTGTCGGTGGTTGGCGGCGCGGTCGTGGTCGCCGCGGCCGTAGCCTCGGTGGTCGTGACCGCGGCCGACGTCGCGTCCGTGACGGGCGTCGCCACGTCATCGTCGTCGTCTCCGCAGGCGGTCGCCAGTAGCGCTACCGAGAGCAGCACCGCCCCCGTGGTCGACCAACGATGCTTTTTCAAGTAGGACACTCGGCCGGAACGTTCCACTGTGACACCCCCTGGATCGGCGTGACGTGCTATCGCTGGACAAGATAACTGACATTTGCGTCAGTATGCACGTGAGCCCGTGTTCAGCGTGCAGAGATGCTCACCGGGTGAGCATCTCTGAACAAAATTTGGGGAGGCCCGACGCCCGGCGCCCGGCTCAGTCATCGAGGGTCGCCGAGAGACGGCCTACGGCCTCGAGGTACTCCTCGACCATGTCCACGATCACCTCGCGGACGGGCTTCACCTCGTTCATCTGGCCGACGACCTGGCCCACGAAGTAGTTGACGAGCGCCCGGGCACCCGGGTTGGTGTGTGCCGCCCGTGCGATGCGTTGCTCGGCCAGGCCGATGAGCATGGGCTGCAAGGGCATCGGGAGCGGATCCGGGTTGGCCGGGTTGGCCCACTCGTCGGTCCAGGCGCTGCGGAGCTGGCGGGCGGGCTTGCCGGTCTTCGATCGCGATCGCACCGTGTCGGACGACGTGGCCGCCAGGTACTTCTCCTTCACCACCGGGTGGGTCTCGGCCTCCTCGGTGGTGAGCCACACCGAGCCGCACCACACGCCTTCGGCGCCGAGCGCGAGCGCCGCGGCGAACTGTCGGCCAGTGGCGATCCCGCCGGCGGCCAGCACGGGGACGGGCGCCACGGCGTCGACCACTTCGGGGACGAGCACCATCGAGGCGATCTCGCCCGTGTGGCCGCCGGCCTCGCC
>JANLSK010000299.1:0-33979 GCA_031362415.1 Actinomycetes bacterium
CGAGCACCGAGGCGACCACCACCACCAGCACGGCCGCCACCCCTGCGATCGTCCACAGCTCCGACCACTCGCCCCGCGATGTCGGCACTCCGAGCTGACGCAGATCGTCAAGAACCGGTCGCGGATCGGAGCCCTGGTCGATCGCGGCAGCGGCACCAATCGCGAAGGCCACACCGAGCACGAACACGGCAGCTCCGTGGGCCACCCCGGCCCGTCGGGCCATGCGTCCGGCCACGTAGCCTCCGAACAGGTAGGCCACGCCCAGCGCACCTCCAGCGACGAGACCGCCGGCCCGGTCGAGTCGACGCCAGTCGGTGCTGCTCAGGTCGGTCCCGATGTCGAGGCCATCGAACACGGCGGCGGTGAGGGCGAACACCACTCCGAAGACGCCGAAGGCGCACACGGTGCCTGCGAGCACGGCCAGAAGAGAGAACCGACCGAAGCCGGCATCCTCCGCCATGAGCGCTCGGTCGCGAGACGTCTCCCGCTGGTACTGATACTGGTCCTCGCGTTGGTGCTGGTGCTCGATCTTGGTCATGACGACCCCTCGACGTTGTTCCGATGCGCGCTCAGTCCGCCGGCCACGAGTTTCCCGGAGGCTGATCGGGACAGCAGAGGCGGCGTCGGGTGCAGCAGCGGCGGTTGCGCGGGCATGGCCACCTCCTGGGCGACAGGTTCGAGATATCCGGTGACCCCGTACCCCTACCCGTCGCGCGAGCGATCCAAGCACGATCAGACGCACGCGACGCCGGCGAGCGACTCGACGGCCGAGGCGCCCGGTGTCCGGGTATCCCGGCCCGCGTGGTTGCTGTTCGACGGGGGCCGGTTCGCGCTTGCGCACCCGGCCTGCCGCCTGAAAACATAGCGATCACTAGGTACAAGCGAAGATGGCCGGCGCAGAGCCAGTGCAGGGCCAGAGCAGAGGGGCAAGTCATGGGTGCTACGACCAAGGAACGGTTGATCTCGGCCGACGACCACGTCGATCTGAGCCACGGGGCGGTGAAGGCGCATCTCGCGTCCAAGTTCCACGACGACTACGACGCCGGCATCGCCTCGTTCATCAGCTCGGCCGGCAACGTGCTGTCGATCGAGGCCAATCAGCTCTGGCGTGAGCAACAGAACCTCGGGCCCTCTGACAAGCCTGTCGGGATGGGCGTGGGTCGCCGCCACCCGGCCAACGGCCGGCCGGGTCACACCAACGCCGTGGAGCGCTTGGCCGACATGGATGCCGACGGCGTCGAGGCCTCGGCCACGTATTGCGAGGTCTCCGCGTTTCGATACCTGTATCTGGTGAAGAACGGCTGGAAGGAAGCAACCCGGGCGTTCAACACCGCCCTGGCCGACTTCGCCTCGGCCGCTCCGAGTCGCCTGGTGGTGTCGTACCAGATCCCCATTCACGACATCGACGCCGCCGTGGCCGAGGTGCGATGGGCTGCGGCGACGGGCTGCAAGTCGTTGCAGCTCCCCGTCTTTCCGGCCGAGCTCGGCCTACCCGATTACTGGGACACGCGGTACGACCCGCTGTGGGCCGCTATCCAGGATGTCGACCTGCCGGTGTGCTGCCACATCGGTATGAACACGGCGCTCGATGATCTCGCCCGCCGCGATCCCACACCCCAGAAGGGTATTTTCGTGCCCCTGGTCGCGATGTCGGCCGCCGAGCCGCTCGGGATGTGGATCATGGGCGGGGTGTTCGCACGCTTTCCCGATCTGCGGGTCGTGTTCGTGGAGCCCGGGCTGGGGTGGGTGTCGTGGTGGCTTTACATCGCCGACGACTTCGTGCTCCGCCAGGGCTACGACTTCCCGGCCATCACCGAGTTGCCGAGCCACTACTTCCGCAAGAACGTGTTTCTCACCTTCGTCGACGAGCCCGACGCTCTGTACCACGCCCACGCACGGCTCGGTGTCGAGAACATCATGTGGTCGTCCGATTATCCGCACCCGGTGTCGAGCTGGCCCAACTCGCAAGCAGTCGTCGACGAGATGTTCGGCGGCGCCGATCCTGTCGAGCGGGCGCTCGTGGTCAGTGGCAACGCCGCACGCGTGTGGAGGTTGTGACGCGCAGCAGCGGCACGGCCCAGCGGATGCGGCGACAAGGAGTGGACGATGGCCGGAGTCTTCGACGGGTTGGTGGTGCTCGACCTCTCCTGGGGGATCGCCGGACCCATGACCACGATGATGCTCGCCGACAACGGCGCCCGGGTGACGAGGATCGTACGTCCCCAGGGTGACCCCTTCGCCGACCAGACCGGCTACCGCGTCTGGAACCGGGGCAAGCGCAGTGCGACCATCGATCTCCGCTCACCCGAGGGCCACAAGGCTTTCCTCGCCCTGGCATCTCGCGCCGACATCGTGGTCGAGACGTTCTCTCCGGGCACCACCGAGCACCTCGGCATACATCACGACGCGTTGGCCGCGATCAACCCGCGGCTCGTCACCTGCTCGATATCGGGGTACGGGAGCCATCCCGACCACGCCGACCGTCCCGGGTACGACGCACTTGTCGCCGCCCGAACCGGTCTGCTGTACGACCAGAAGGGCCGCCGGGGAACTGCGCTCGAGTACATCGTCGGCCGCGACGGCCCTCACCCCGAGTACGACGCTCCCGACGGGCTCGTACGCGGTGCCAACCGCTCGGGCCCCGTGTTTCCCCGCACGCCGTGGCCCAGCATCGGGGCCAACTACGTGGCGTCGCTGGGCATCGCCGCCGCGCTGCGCGCCCGCGAGGTCACTGGTCGGGGCCAGCACGTCGAGACCTCGTTGTTGCAGGGCGCCCTCGCCGCGATCTCGCTCAACTGGCAGCGGGTCGAGAATCCCGACGCCACGCTGTACTGGATGTGGCCCATCGACTCGCGCTCGATCGAGGGCATCTACCAGTGCGCCGACGGCCGCTGGGTGCATCACTGGACGGTCCGCCCGAAGTGGGTGCTCGGCGCCGCCGAGGCCGACCGTCCTCAGGACGTGGTGCTCGACACCGCGTACCGCGACGATCCCGACCGGATCTCGATGGAGGCCGACGGGTTTCTCACCGGAATCTTCTTGCACCCACTGTTGGCCGAGGCGTTCACGAAGTTCCCGTCGAGCGACTGGGTGGAGGCCGGCGCCCTGGCCGGGATCGGTGTCGCGCTGGTGCGCTCGCCCGCCGAGGCTCTGGCCGACGAGGCGTTCCTCGCCGACGGTTGCGTGGTCGAGGTCGACGATCCCGATGTCGGTCGCATCCGTCATGTCGGGTCGGTGCTGGAGTTCTCGTCCACACCGGGCGGCGTCACCGCTGCGTCGGCGCGGTCGGGGGCTCACACCGCCGACGTTTTCGCCGAGGCTGCCGCCATCACGGTGTCGCCGGGACCCGAGGGGTCCGTCGGCAACGCGGGAACGGCCACCGGCGTCTCGCTGGCCCATCCGCTCGCCGGAATCAGGGTGCTCGACCTCGGGCTGGGCGTCGCCGGACCGTTCACCGGTCGGGTGCTCGCCGATCTGGGGGCCGACGTCATCAAGGTCATGGCCATGCACGACGGGTATTGGTCGGGGACGCACATGGGCCTCGGCACCAATCGGGGTAAGCGCAGCATCGCCGTGAACCTCAAGCACCCCATGGGTCGCGCCGCGCTCGACCGGCTCATCGAGCAGGCCGACGTGTTCACGGTGAACTGGCGTCCCGGCGCCGCGGCTCGGCTCGGGCTCGACTTCGACACGCTGCACGCACGCTTCCCGCGGCTGGTCTACTGCAACACCCGTGGGTACGAGAAGGGGCCCCGGTCCGACCTTCCCGGGACCGACCAAACCGCCGCCGCCCTCACCGGGACCGAGTGGGAGGACGGCGCCTGCGACGCTGGTAACCCGCCGCTGTGGAGTCGCTCGAACATGGGCGACACCGGTAACGCGCTCCTCGCCGCCGTTGCCATCACCGCGGCGCTGTATCACCGGGAGCGCACCGGCGACGGGCAGGCCGTCAGCACGTCGATCGTCAACGCCGGGCTGCTCCACACCTCCTACGCCTGGATCGCCGCCGACGGCACGCCTGCCGAGTGGGGTCATGTCGACGGCGACCAGTACGGCCTGTCGCCGTACTACCGGCTCTACCCCTGCGCCGACGACAGCTGGCTGTTCGTCGCCGCCCTCACACCCGAGCACCGATCGAGCCTCATCGAAGCGGTGACGGGCGCAGCCTCGCCGGACGCAGCCTCCCCGAGCACCGACACCAACGATGCTCAGCTCGTTGCCAGCCTCGAGGCCGGCTTCCGGTCACGATCGGCGGCGGCATGGAGCAGCGCGCTCGACGACCTCGCCGTCCCCGCAGAGGTGGTCGACGAGTCGTTCTGCCGATCGATCTTCGATGATCCCCACGCCCGAGCTGCGCATCTGGTCTCCGAGACCTGGGCCAGCGGCGTCGGGCGCTTCGAGGATCCCGGCTTGCTCGTCGGCTTTTCCCACACCCCCAGCGTCGTGCAGGGTGGTCCGTGCATGTGCGGCGAGCACACGCGTCAACTGCTGCACGAGCACGGGTACACCGATGCCGAGATCGACGCCATGGTCGCCGAACGCGCCGTCCTCGACGCCCCGATCGAGCGGCCATGACCGACACCGTCAACACCACCAAGCGCCCGAGTGCACGGCGACCGTCGGCCAGCGAGACCCGCGTGCGCCGACGCGATGGCGAGCTCACCCGGCAACGCGTGCTCGAGGCGGCGATCGCCAGCATCCTCGAGGTGGGGTACTACCAGTCGAGCTCGAACGAGATCGCCCGGCGCGCCGGCGTCACCTGGGGCGTACTGCAGCACCAGTTCGGCTCCCGGGAAGCCCTGCTGCTCGAGGTGCTGAACGACCGCTGGGAGCGACTCCAGCACCTGGTCGCGTGCGCCGAGATCCGTGGCGCCACGCTCGAGGAGCGCCTCCACGAGGTTCTCGGCGTCCTCGAGCAGCACTACGGCCAGCCCGAGCACCTCGTCACCATGCAGATCGGCCTCGATCTGGCGAACAACCCGTCAACCTCGACCGAGACCCGGCGAGCGGTGCGACGCCACGCGCAGCGGTTGAGCCGGGCCTGGCGACCCTTGTGCGTCAAGGCTCTGGGCGAGTCGGCTGCTCAACCCGAGCTCGTCAACTACGCGTTCACGGCGCTACGCGGCTACCTCGTAGGCAACCTCATCGCGTCGAGCTTCAGCACGACGAAAAGGAGCGACACGATTCAGCGGGACCTGTTGATCGACGGGATCTCGGCCGCCGTTCGCGCCGCAACTACGACTTCCGGGTCCGCACGTGACGGGTCCGAGGCGGGGAACGCCATGGGAGGCGCCCCATGACCCGCGTGATCCCACCGAACGTCGAGCCCGATGACGAGTATTTCTGGGACGGGGTGAAGCAGCACAGGCTGCTCCTGCAAGCGTGCGCCGCGTGCGGGACCCTTCGTCACCCTCCCGTTCCGATGTGCGGCCGCTGCCATGCCACCGACTGGGGTGTGCAAGACGCCGAAGGAACCGGTTACGTGCACAGCTGGATCATCTCCCGACATCCCAGCGAGCCCGACGATCAGGCGCGCGTCGTGGTTCTGGTGGAGCTCACCGAAGGCCTGCGCATCGTGGCCAACCTCATCGACGTGCCGTTCGATCAGGTGCGCAACGAGATGCCGGTCGAGGTGTGCTTCCGTGAGATCGACGGCGTGTTGTTGCCGCAGTTCCGGGCGCGAAGCGGCGAGGGCTTCACGCCGCCGGGGAGGCCGACATGAGCCGCGCCAGCCGAGTTGCGGTTGCGGGCAGCACGATCATCGCGGGCATCGGCCAGACCGAGTTCTCGAAGTACAGCGGTCGCAGCGAGCTCCAGCTGGCGGCCGAGGCGGCTTGCAGCGCGATCGCCGACGCCGGCATGACCCCGGCCGACATCGACGGCATGGTCACCTTCACCCTCGACACGAACGACGAGCTGTTGCTGATGCGCTCGCTGGGCATCCCCGAGCTGCGCTACTGGTCGCGCACTCCCCACGGCGGGGCCGGCGCCCACACGACCATCCAGCACGCTGCCCTTGCGGTGCATGGCGGAGCGGCCAAGGCCGTGCTCGTGTATCGCGCCTTCAACGAACGCTCGGGCCGGCGGTTCGGACAGCCGAACGCTCGCGTCACGCCTCCGGGATGGAACTGGTATCTGCCCTTCGGACTCGACACCCCGGCCAAGACGTACTCGCTCGGATTCCAGCGCTACATGTTCCGCTACGGACTCACCAACGAGGACTTCGGTCGCTACGCCGTCGTCGCCCGGCGCCACGCAGCCACGAATCCCAATGCCTGGTTCCATGATCGGCCGATCACCCTCGACGACCATCAGAGCTCGCGGTGGATCGTCGAGCCCATCCTGCGCCTGCTCGACTGCTGCCAAGAGAGCGACGGCGGCGTGGCCATGATCGTCACCTCCGCCGACCGGGCTCCCGACCTCCCCAATCGTGCCGTGCGGGTGGCCGCCGTCGCCGACGCCCACATCAACGAGGGCAACGTGATGTTCAACTACTACCACGGCGATCTGGCCGAGTTCCCCGAGGCCCAAGCGCTCGGTCGCCAGCTCTACGAACAGGCCGGGCTGGGCCCCGACGACATCGATGCCGCGATGCTCTACGAGAACTTCAGCCCGGTCGTGTTCCTGCAACTCGAGGCGCTGGGATTCTGCGGTCCGGGCGAGGCGGCGGCGTTCATCGCCGAGGGCAACATCGACCTCACCGGAAAGCTCCCCGTCAACACCCACGGCGGTCTGCTCGGCGAGGCCTACATCCACGGTCTCAACAACATCCTCGAGGGCGTCCGTCAGATCCGGGGAACGGCGGCGAACCAACTGTCGAACCCGGAGACGATCATGGTGGCGGGCGGCCACAGCGGCCTCATCCTGCAACCCGCCAGCTGAGCCATGAGAGAGCCGGGCATGCAGTCGCACACCCGTACGCACGCCACGCCGGTCGATGACGCAGGGGCCGCATGAACCATCTGCGCCTACCGGCTCTTCGAGGCCCGGGTCGCGCCGGGTACCTGGCCGGGGCGGCCGCCGCCGTCACCTTCGGCGCCAGTGCTCCCTTGGCCAAGCACTCGGGCGAGCACCTCGATGCCCAACTCGTCGCTGGTCTGCTCTACGCCGGAGCGTTCCTCGCCATTGCGCCCGTTGCGATTGCACGCGGCCGCAGCAGCCGGGAGGCCCGCCTCCAGCGAGGAGATCGCGGGCCGCTCGCCGGGCTCGTGATTCTCGGCGGGATCATTGCGCCGGTGCTGCTCATGGCCGGGTTGCAACGGGTGTCGGGCGTGAGCGGATCGCTCCTGTTGAACCTGGAGGGACCACTCACGCTCGTGGTGGGAGTGCTCGCGTTCGGCGAGCACCTCGGGCGGCGCAGCGGTGTGGCCGCGTCGCTCGTGCTCGGCGGGGCCGTCGTGCTCACCGCAGCCGGCGGACCGATCGGTGACGCCGACACCATCGGCGCCCTGTTGATCGTCGCCGCATGCGCGGCCTGGGCCATCGACAACAACCTCACGCAGACGCTCACCGTCCGAGACCCCTTCGCCATCGTGGCCGTCAAGACCGGGGTGGCGGCCACGGTCAACGTATCCATCGCCATGACGCGCGGCGCGGCGTGGCCGACCGGATCCCGTCTGGGCGCGCTCGTTGCCATCGGCGCTGTGGGCTACGGCATCTCCGTCGTCGCCGACGCCTACGCCTTGCGATTGCTGGGCGCGGCGCGAGAGGCGGCGGTGTTCGCCGTGGCTCCCTTCGCTGGCGCCGTCGTCGCGTTCGCCGTGCTCGGCGATCGTCTCTCGGCGTTCGACGTGGTGGCCGGCGGGCTGATGGCCATCGGGCTGGCGGCGATGATCACCGATCGCCATGGTCATCACCACCGCCACGAGCCCCTCCAGCACGAGCATCGCCATCGCCACGACGAGCACCATCAGCACACACATCCGCCCGGCGGCCCCAAACCCACCGACGAGCCCCACAGCCACCAGCATCGCCACGAGCCCCTCACCCACACCCACGAGCACGTCAGCGACGTCCACCACCGCCACGCCCACGCGCACGCCGGCCGAGACCCGGCCAGCCCAGGCGGCGAGCACGAGCCCGACCCTGACGAAACCCGATAGCCACAAGGACAAGCCCACCGAGGTACACCACGCCGTCGCCCGAACCGATGTTTGCGAGAGACTCCCGGGATGAGCGATACGGCGGAAACGGCGGAAACGGCGGAAACGGCGGACGGCAGGATGCTGGCCTGGCGGGTGGTGAAGCACGGGCGGCCGTCGGAGGCGTTACGGCTCGACGAGACCCTGATGCCCGTGCCCGGGCCAGGCGAGCTGCTCGTCGAGGTGGCCACCACGGTGCTCAACTACAACGAGGTCGACGGCTGCCACGGGCGCTATCGCACCATCGACCCGCCGTTGCCGTACACGCTCGGGATGGAGATGCTGGGCACTGTCATCGCTACCGGGTCCGGCCCGGACGATGCGGCCTGGGTTGGACGCCGGGTCGTGGCCACGGCGGTGAGCGCCACGGGAGCACACGCCCAGTACGCGCGGGCCTCGACCGACATGACGTTCGACGCGCCCGAGATGCTCGACGACATCGAGGGCGGCGCGTTCTTGTTCCCGTTCCACCTCGCCCATCTCGGCCTGTTCGAGCGGGCAGCCACCCAGCCCGGCGAGACCGTGCTCGTGCACGCAGCAGCCGGGGGTGTGGGCTCGGCGGCGGTTCAGCTCAGCGCGGCCGCAGGCGCCCGGGTGATCGCGGTGGCCGGCGGCGCCGCCAAGGTCGAGCGCTGCCGCCAGCTCGGCGCCGACGTGGTCGTCGACCATCGTGAGCAGAGCTTCGTCGACGCCGTGCTGGAGGCCACCGGGGGCCGCGGGGTCGACGTGGTGTTCGACGGCGTTGGCGGCGCGGTCACCGTCGATTCCTTGCGGTGCCTGGGCCGCGGCGGTCGCCATGTGATCGTGGGCTTCGCCGGAGGGATCGAGGCCGAGGACCTCCCGGGCGTGCTGCCGCGCACCCTGTGTTTCGGGAACTTCTCCACCGGAGGCGTGCTCCTCGCCTACCGGTCCGACCCCGTCGGCGGCCTCGCCATCGCGGGTGTCAACGCCTGGCCTCGCTCCGTCGGTGACGCCGTCCACCGGAAGCTCATCGACCTCCTGGCCCAGGGGCGCATCAGCCCGGTCGTGGGTCGGGTGGCGTCGTTTCGCGAGCTCCCCAGCGCGCTCGACGAGATGGAGACCCGGGCCACCATCGGGCGGACGGTCGTCACCTGGAAGACCTGAGCTCCGAGATCGGGCTCGACATCGACCTCCTGGTCGGGGGATCATCCCCGCCAGCACCCCCACCCTCGGAGGCGACATGGTCAGTGCCATCAAGGCGCCAGGGATCCCGGCCACGTTCGAGCCGGTCGACTGGAACCCGCCCGGACTCCCGACCGACGGCGACGAGATCATGGCCCGCCTCGTCGATCCGGCCCGCAGAGGTGAGCTGTACCCGCTGTATCACCAGCTCCGGCGGGTGGCGCCCGTGTACCGCAACCGTCCCGAGCTGTTCCACGGCGCCTACGCCTTCACCGGCTTCGCCGAGACCGACGAGATCTTCAAGAATCCCAGGGTCGTCAACGATCCGCAGGTGGTCGATGAGGCGTTCACTCACGGCGACGGCACCTTCACGAGCGTCATGCGCAACGTCATGCTCTGGCAGCGTCCCGAACCCCACCAACGGGTGCGAACGCTGGTGAAGTCGGCGTTCACACCCCGGGCCATGGCCCGGTGGCGCCCGATCGCCGAACGGGTCGCCAACGAGCTGTGTGACCGGATCGAAGCGAACGACCACGCCGAGCTCGTCGACCAGTACAACTACGAGCTCCCGTTCAACGTGATCGCCAAGATCCTGGGGATCCCCGACGACGACTTCCCGATCATCCGCCAGCTCGCGTGGGATTTCGCCCGGGCCGGCGAGAAGACGGTGACTCCCGAGGTCTCGGCCCGAGGTGACGCCGCGGCCAAGGCGTTCATGGAGTATTTCGCCGAGCTCGCCGAGGAGCGCCGACGGGTCCCGGCCGACGATCTGCTCTCGTCGCTGCTCGAAGCCGAGGCCGAGGGGACCAAGCTCTCGCACACCGAGCTCATCGCCAACTGCATCCTCTTGTTGCAGGCAGGCCACGAGACCACCCAGGACCTCCTGGGCAACGCGCAGGTGGCGCTGTTCCGCCATCCCGACCAGCTCGCGCTGCTGGTCGAACGGCCCGAGCTGATGAAGAACGCCGTCGAGGAGTTCCTGCGCTACGACGCCTCGGTCCAGATCAACCACCGGGTGGTGCTCGACGGGATGACCGTGGGTCCGGCCGAGGTTCCGCCGGGCGGAATGGTCTATATCTTTCTCGGGGCGGTGAATCGCGATCCCGAGCGCTTCGACGATCCCGACCGTCTCGACGTGACTCGCGACGTCACCCACCACCTCGCGTTCTCGTTCGGCGCCTACTACTGCATCGGCGCGGCCTTGGCCCGGACCGAGATCTCCGTGGGCATCGAGACGTTGCTGGCCCGCTTCCCGCACCTGCGTCCGGCCACCGGCGCGTTCGAATGGCGCAACACCCTCCAGCTCCGAGGCCCGCAACGGATCGACGTCACGTGGTGATCGGGCCCAGCCCCCGGAGGAACGAGCCATGAGCCATCCCAACGTGCTGGTGAGCACGGTCGACGGGATCCGCACCGTCACGCTGCACCGGCCCGAGGCCCGCAATGCGGTCAACCGGTCCATGCGCGAGGAGTTCATCCGGGTGTGCGGTGAGATCGACGATGCCGACGATGTGGACGTGCTCGTGCTCACCGGCACCGATCCCGCGTTCTCGGGCGGTGTCGACCTGAAGGAGATCAGTGCCGGCGAGGCGGGCGACGCCGTGCCCGCCGCCGACCGCGCTGCAGCACCCGTAGCCGCAGAGCCTGTCGGGGCCCCGGCGGCGGCGCTGCGCAACCCGGCCTCGGCCATCCGAGCCATCACCAAGCCGGTGATCGCAGCCGTGAACGGGTTCTGCTACACGGGGGCGCTGGAGATGGTGGTGAGTTGTGACATCGTCGTGGCGTCGGAGCGAGCGGTGTTCGCCGACACCCATGCCAAGTTCGGGCTGATGCCCTTCTGGGGCATGACGGCGCTCTTGCCCGAGCGGGTGGGCGTGGCCAAGGCCCGGGAGTTGTCGCTCACCGGTCGCCCGGTCGACGCCACCGAGGCGCTGCGCATCGGCCTCGCCGACCACCTCGTGCCTCACGACAAGCTCATGCCGTTCGCGCTCTCGCTCGCCGGCGCCATCGCCGGGGCCGATCAGGCATCGGTGCTGGGGATGCAGCAGCTCTACGACGAGGGCCGGGGCCGAACGGTCGACGAGCGTCTCGCCCTGGAGGTCGCAGCGGCCACGACGTTCCGGGTCGATCTCGACGCCTTCGACAGTCGCCAGGCCTCACGCCGGGCCGGGTCCGGCTGAGGCGGGCAGCGGTCGGTCGTCGGTCGGACCGAGGCAGGCAGCCAAGAAGCCAGGCAGCCAGACCGGCGGCGGTCAGGCAGCGCCGGAGGTGTCGGGCGTCCAGGCCGTGCCCCGGATGCGCTCGGTGAGCTCGCGCGCCGCCAGGTGGTGGCGGGCCGAGGCGCCCGGATCACGAGCTTCGAGGAGCGCTCCCAGGCCTCGGTGCGCCAGCGCCTGCTCATACGGCAGCTCACGCGCCACCGCCTCCGCCACGGCTCGTTCGAGCAGGCGGAGGGCCGACCGGTGATCACCCCGTCCCCGGGCCCGAGCACCCGAGAGGACCAACAGCGACGGCTCGGCGACCGGAGCTCTCCGGGCCAGTCGTCGGAGGGCCTTGAGCGACTCGGAGCTCCGGCTCGAGCCGAGCAGCACTTCGGTCTCGGCCACGGCGACCGTCCCGGCGATGGTGAACCAGCGCTCGGGTGAGGCGCGCCGGAGCAGGTGATGACAGCCCTCGGCCACGGCCACGGCCTCCGCGTGGCGGCCGGTGAGTCGCAGCGCCGCGGCCTGGAGGCCATGGATCCAGAGGATCTCGCACGGACCGGTACGCCCCGCCGATGCCTCGGCCAGATCGAGCACCTCGAGCGCCTCGTCGGGACGCCCCTGACGCACGAGCACCTCGGCCCGCAGTCCGTGCCCCCACAGGCGCACGGGCGACACCGAAGGATCATCGCCGCGCACCGTGAGCTGTCGAGCCGCAATCGCCGCCGCACCGAGATCGCCGCGGAGCATGGTGACCAACGTCAACGAGGCCAAGGTCTCCAGACCCCGACGGCGGTGACCGTGCGCCTCGGCCACGAGCAGGGCGTCCTCAATGCTCGCGGCCAGGTGCGACCACGGGCCCCCTCGAGCCACCGAGCATGCCTGGGCGCGCCCGCCGATGATCTGCACCGACCCCTCCCCCGATGTCGCTGCCATCCCCTGCCGCCGGGAATCACCGACCTGCCCGCCGAGTCCCGTCGCCCGACAGACAACAGCATCGAACACGCTCAGCGCAATTCCAGCATCGAAGCGTGAGATCGATCGTCGGGCGCGGACAGAGACCGCGTCACTGAGCCGGCACCGGCACCGGGCCCCTACGATCCGCTCATGACTTCGATCGAGCCCTTCGTCGTCGACGTTCCCGAGGCGGTCATCGTCGATCTCCGTGAGCGCCTGGCCCGAACCCGCTGGCCCGACCGGTCACCGTCGCCGGCCTGGATCGACGGGACCGACCTCGACCATCTCCAGAGCCTGTGCGAGCACTGGCGTTCCGGGTTCGACTGGCGAGCGGTCGAGACCCGCCTGAACGCCCATCCCCAGTTCCTGACCGAGATCGACGGGCAACGCATCCATTTCCTGCACGTGCGCTCGTCGAGCCCCACGGCCCGTCCGCTCCTGCTGTGCCACGGCTGGCCGGGCTCGGTGATCGAGTTCCTCGACGTGATCGGGCCGCTCACCGAGCCCCAGGCCCACGGCGGTCACGTCGACGACGCCTTCCACGTCGTGATTCCGTCACTGCCCGGCTACGGCTTCTCGGGACCCACCACCGAAGCGGGCTGGACCCCGGCGCGCATCGCCGGGGCCTTCGCGGTGCTCATGGAGCGCCTGGGCTACGACCGCTTCGGTGCCCAGGGCGGCGACTGGGGCTCGATGGTCGTGTCGCAGCTCGGCCTCCAGGTGCCCGAACGGCTCAGCGCCATCCACCTGAACATGGTGATCGCGCCCAAGCCCCGAGGCGGCGATCCGATGGCGGGGGTGTCGGAGGCCGAGCAGGCCGATCTAGCCCGGATGCGCGCTGCCGGCACCGAGGAGATGGGCTACCAGGCGATCCAAGGCACCCGTCCGCAGACGCTGGCCTACGGGCTGAACGACTCGCCGGCCGGGTTGGCGGCGTGGATCGTCGAGAAATTCCGGGCCTGGTCGGGCTGCGGGGGCGATCTCCGGGACAGCTTCACCGACGACCAGCTCCTCGCCAACATCACGCTGTACTGGGTGACGGGCACCATCAACTCGTCGATGCGCCTGTACCGCGAGACCCGGCGGGCGGGGCCGGGGGCGTCACTGCCCGATCGCCCGGTGCCCGTCCCCATGGGCTACGCCCGGTTCCCGGCCGACGGCTTCGTGCCGCCCCGGGCCTGGGTCGAGCGGCTCTACGACGTTCGCCGGTGGACGGTGATGCCGCGCGGCGGCCATTTCGCGGCCATGGAGGAGCCCGGGTTGTTCGTCGACGACGTGCGGGCGTTCTTTCGCGACCACGGCTGACCGCCGCCGAGCCCCAGAAGGGCTGCGGGCCAGCCGGGAGCGGTCGTCGCTCTCCAGCGCCACGGGCGCTCAGTCGGCGGGCGGGTCGGCTGCGGGACGCGACCGCTGGCGACTGGGCTGGACCCGGGCCGGCTCGGCGTCCGCCTTGGGGAAGGACGGGGGCCACGGCGCGTCGCCGTCGCCTCCGGCCTCGTCGCGGCGCACCTGCTCCAGCAAGGGTTCGAGCGACTGGTAGACGTCGTCGATGGCCGCCGCCGGATCACCGATCGCTGCGAAGCGCTCCGGCATCGTGGCCACCGTGAGGTCTGCCGGGTCCACGTCGGGTACCTCCGACCAGTGCACGGGCGCCGAGACCCGGGCATCGGCAACGGCGCGCACGCTGTAGGCCGAGGCCACCGTGCGATCGCGGGCGTTCTGGTTGTAGTCGATGAACACCTTCTCGCCCCGTTCCTCCTTCCACCACTTGGATGTCGCGATGTCAGGCAGGCGCCGCTCGACCTCGCGCGCCAAGGCCAG
Organism: Actinomycetes bacterium; assembly: GCA_031362415.1. Lineage (GTDB taxonomy): Bacteria > Actinomycetota > Acidimicrobiia > IMCC26256 > VFJJ01 > VFJJ01. The sequence continues at coordinate 14,264 of JANLSK010000299.1, forward strand.
CGCACACCGTCGCACCTCGCTGAACCCCCAGCGAGGCTCGATGCGCACGTTCACGTGCATCCCGCGCGATCCCGACGTCTTCGGGAAGCCGACGAGCCCGAAGTCGGCCAGCACCTCGCGTACGCACAGCGCGACGGCGATCACGTCGCTCCACCCAACGCCGGGTTGGGGATCGAGATCCACTCGCAGCTCGTCGGGACGGTCGAGGTCACGGCGCCGCACGGGCCACGGGTTGAGATCGAGACAGCCCAGGTTCACGGCCCAGATCACATGCGCCAGATCGGCGCCGACGAGCTCCTCGGCCGATCGCCCGCTCGGGAAGTGCACCACCGCGGTCTGGAGCCACTCGGGCCGGGCTGGGCCGCTCGCCACACGCTTTTGGTAGAAGAACTCGCCCGTGACCCCGTTGGGATAACGCTTCATCGTCATCGGCCGCTCGTACACGCCCCGGACGACGCCGGCACCGACACGCACGTAGTAGCGCGCCAGGTCGAGCTTGGTGATCGAGCCCTGGGGGAAGAAGACCTTGTCGGGATTGGAGATGCGGACGGTGCGACCGTCGATCTCGAGCTCGGTTGCCGGCACCGCCTTGGCCATGGACCTTCACGGTACCCTGGACCCGAGCGGTTCATGCGGGTGCCCGGCCGGGAGAGACCATGCCCGAGATGCCACAGATGCAGGCCTTGGCCGAGCGGCTCGACGCCGTGGTCGGAGGCTCGACCTTCGAGGGCGCCACCGCGTTGCAGTTCGCGGCGCTCAAGACGTTCGCGCCCACGCCCGAGTCGCTCGTCGGGCGCACCGTGGGAGGCGTCGGCCGTCGGGGAAAGTTCCTGGTCTTCGAGCTCGACGGGCCCCGCATCCTCGTGCACCTGTCGCAAGGGGGCCGGGTCGACATCGAGAGCCCGCCCAAGACCACCAAGCCCCGGGGGGCGGTGGTGCGGTTCCGGTTCGACGGTCGCCCGTCGCTCCTGGTCAAAGAGTTCGGCACCGAGCGCAAGGCCGGCTGGTGGCTGCTGGCGCCCGGCGACGACGGGCCGCTGGCATCGCTCGGCCCCGAGGCGCACTCGGACGAGTTCGCGGCGGTCGTGCGCCGGGGCGACGACACCCGCCGCATCCACACCCTGGTACGCGACCAGCACACCGTGGCCGGTATCGGCCGCGGCTACTCCGACGACATCCTGCATCGGGCCCGGCTCTCACCGTTCGCCGCCCTCTCACAGCTCTCGGCCGCTGAACGCGAGCACCTCATCGTCACGGTGCACGAGGTGCTGGCCGAGGGACTCGAACGTGAACGCATGAGGACCGGCGGCCTCCCCGCCAAGCTGGGCGACCATTTCACCGTGCACGGCCGCCACGGCTCGCCCTGTCCCACGTGCGGCGCCGAGCTCCAGCGCATCTCGTACTCCTCGCACGAGGTCGTGTACTGCCCGCCCTGCCAGACCGGTGGGAAGCTCCTCGCCGACCGCCGCCTCTCCCGCCTCGTGAAGTGATCGCCCGGTCAACGAATGGCGGAGGCCGATTCACCGTCGGTGCAGTCGCTGAGACTCCTGGGTCGCTGCGCTCCTACGACCGGACGGCGATCGGGAGGCGACAGGGGACGAGCGTCTCGCAGGCAGTACCTTCCTGCACGTGCACCGCTTCGAGCCCTGGGCTCTCATCGCTTCCATCCCCAGCCCGTCGAGGAACTCGATCGAGCTCGGACCGCTCACGTTGCGCATGTACGGGTTGTGCATCGCACTCGGTGTGATCGCCGGCGTCGCGATTGCCGGGAAGCGCTGGACGGCCCGCGGCGGCGATCCCGCAACCTTCTCCAACCTCGCCATGTGGGCCGTGCCCGCGGGCGTGATCGGGGCCCGGATCTACCACGTGGCCACCGATTTCGCGAAGTACGACAACGATCTCGTGCGGGCATTGAAGATCTGGAAGGGCGGCCTGTCGATCTGGGGTGCGGTGGCCGGCGGGATCGTGGGGATCTGGCTCTTCGCACGCCACAACAAGCTCCGGCTGCGTGACCTTCTCGACGCCGTGGCCCCCGGACTGGCCGCGGCGCAGGCCGTGGGGCGATTCGGGAACTGGTTCAACCAGGAGCTCTTCGGCAAGCCCACCGATCTGCCCTGGGGCCTCGAGATCGACCTCGAGCACCGTCCTCGTGGCTACGAGGCGAACGACACCTTCCACCCCACGTTCTTGTACGAGATGCTGTGGAACCTGCTGGTGATGGTCGTGCTCATCCGGGCCGAGCGCCGCTTCAAGCTCAAGGGCGGTCAGGTGTTCGCGCTCTACGGTGCGCTCTACTGCCTGGGCCGTTTCTGGATCGAGCTGATCCGCATCGACTTCGCCACCGAGGTCGCCGGGCTGCGCATCAACGTGTGGACGAGCATCGTGTTGTTCGTGGTCTCGGTCACGGCCCTGATCCTCGTGGGGCGCCGGGAACAAGCCCGCGACACCGCGGCCGAAGCGCCCACGGCCCAGGAAAACGACACCGACACCGACGACGGCGACATCGAAGTCGAGGCGCCCACGGCCGACAACCGGGGCGAAGCCGGCACCGAGGGCGCTACAGGCCCAGTGCCCGTTGCACGGCCAGCATCGCCGCCGAGCGAGTGAGGTCGGCGTCCGACCAGCGTCCCTGCACCCGGGCGTCCCCCGGAGCGAGCGTCGGATCGGCCACGAGCCCGAGCCCGTCAACGTCGCTGAGCGCCTCGCCGAGCAACTCGGCGTCGGAGGGGTGCACGTACAGCGTCAGCGGTCGGTCGTCGACATTGGCCAGGGCGTCGCGCACCTTGGCGAGCAGCGAGACCGCGCCGTCGTGCGGCTCGTGGCCCAGAACCGCTCGGGCGATCTCCATCGCCAGTCGGGCCACGGCATCGGCGTCGATCGAACGCACCCGGCCCATCTCGGCCACCGCGCCGACCAGGGCGCCCTGCACGAGGGTCGCCAGGTGTTGGTGGTCGGCCATGGCGAGGTCGTAGCCGATGCGCATGCCATCCTGGCGGCCCTGCTCGACCCGGTCGGCCGTGTACGCACCGAGATCCCAGCCGTAGGCGGCGAGCGGGTCCTGCTGGGCTTCACAGAGCTCGACGGGCGCATCGCCGATCGACGCGTACCTGACCAGTCGGCTCATTCGATCATCCCGCCCTCGGCGCTGCGGCGGAGCACGATCTTGCCGGCCTCGTCAAGGTTCCTGATCACGTTCACGATCTTCGACTGCGCCTCCTCGACGTCCTTCATCTTCACCGAGCCCAGGATCTCGATCTCCTCCTTCAACGACATCGACGCCCGCTCCGAGAGGTTGCGGAAGATGGCTTGGCGCACGTCCTCCCTGACCCCCTTCATCGCCAGGGCCAGAGTCTTGGTCTCCACCCCGCGCAGCATCTCCTGGATGTCGCGATCGGCGAGCGTGGCCACGTCCTCGAACACGAACATGAGCGCCCGGACCTTCTCGGCGAGCTCGGGGTCGGTGTCGCTGAGTGCCGTGAGGATGGCCCGCTCGGTCGTGCGGTCGACCTGGTTCAGCATCTCGGCCAGATCCTTCACCCCGTCGCGCTGGGCCGTGAGCTCGGCGTGGGTCACCGATCCGAGACGGAGCTTGAGGGTGTCCTCGACCCGACGGATCACGTCGGGCGAGATGCGGTCCATGGTGGCGAGGCGCATGGCGACCTCACCCTGCTTGGTCTCACCGAGGCCGGCGAGGACCTTGGCCGAGTAGGCGTGGGGCAGGTGGGAGAGCACCAGGCTCACCGTTTGGGGATGCTCGTCCTGCAGGAACTGGAGGAGCTGGTCGGGCTCGATCTGCGACAAGAAGCTGAACGGCGAGATCTGGATCGACTGCATGAGGCGCTCGAGGATCTCCTCGCCCCGGGTGCCCTGCCACTGCTCGAGGATCTCCCTGGCGTACTCCACACCGCCCTCGAGCACGTAGCGGTGGACGATCGCCTCCTCGTAGAACTCCTCGAGCACCGAGTTCTGCACGTCGCGGGGAACCGAACCCATCCGGGCGATCTCGGTGGCCAGGAGCTCGACCTCCTCCTCGGTGAGGAACTTGAGCACCGACCCCGCGTTCTTGGGCCCGATGGCGATCATCAGGGTCGCGGCCTTCTGCTTCGGCACGAGCGAGTTGTAATTCGGGGTCTCGACATCGGTTGCCATGGGTCACCCAGCCTGGTGGTGGTGGACGTGCTCGGGGACGGGCACCCTGCGGTGCTCGGGGGAGGTTTCCCGGCCCTGCGTACGAGGACGGGCCACGGATCAGCGGGCCTCGACGCGCCGGTCGGCGAGCCAGCTCCGCAGCAGCACGGCAATGGCCTCGGGCTCACGCTGCACGAGGTCGATCACGTCGTCGCGGAGGCTCTCCATCTTCTGGTTGGCCATGTCGAGCTCGGCCATGTCGAGGTCGATCTCGCCCGACTCGAGGGCCCGGGGCACGAGGGTGCCGCCGGGGCCGAGCACGAGGGGACGAGTGCCCGGCCCGATGGCCAGCACCTCCTCGTCGTCGCCCTTCTTCTTGGCCTTTTTCACCTTGGGCTTCTTGGTCATGCGCCACATGGAGAAGCCGACGAACAACAGCACCAGACCCCCGAGCACCTGGGGCACGAGCTTGGTCGGGCTCGATCCGGCCGCGGCCGGTCCGGCGGCGGCCTCGGCCTCGGCTGCGGCGGCGGCCTCGTCGACGGCGGGGAAGTCGAACAGCTTGACCTCGATCGTGTCCGGTCGGCCGTTCTCGATCGTGTCGGCCTGGCCCTCCTCGCTGATGTGAATTCCGAGCGCCGCAGCCACAATGGCCTTCACGTCCTCCTCGTTGGCCGGGGCCACGCCGGTGTTGACGCCGCTGTCGAGCACGATCGCCACGTGCAGCGCCTCCACCTTGCCCGGGGCCTGGTCGATGGTCGAGACCAGACGGGAGATGCCGAACTCGGTGGTGTTCTCGTCGAGCGCGTACTCCAAGCCCCCCGACGTGGTGGTCTCCCCGGCAATCGTCGACAAGGTCGTCGTCGATACCTGGCCGCCGTCGACACCGACGATGCCGTTGGGCACGGTCACACCCGTTCCCGACACCTCGATACGGTTGTCCTCTCGAACGACGTACGTCACACCGGTGATGAGCGGGTCGTAGATCTCGCTCTCCATGTGGGTGGTGTCGAAGTTGAGGTCGGCCTTGACGACCACCTCGGCATCGACGAACCCACCGAGCAGACGCTGCACGTCGGCGGCGAGCAGGCTCTCGAACTGGCGGGTCATCTCGATGTTGTCGCTACTCGAGCCCAGCCCGCCGGCGCCGCCACCGGGGGCCATGAGCACCCGGCCGGCCGTGTCGTTGATGGTGATGTTGTCGGTCGAGAGCCCTTCCACCGACTGCGACACCAGGTACATGACCGCCTCGACCTTGCTCTCGGACAGGGTGGAGCTGGTGTCGAGGAGAACGGCGGCCGTGGTGAGGTTCTGGTCCTCGTCGAAAAGGGTGGTCTCGGGCACGACGAGGTGCACCGTGGCCGAGTTGATGCCGTCGATCTGGCCCAGGGCCTTTTGCAGCTCGCCTTCGAGTGCCCGCCGGAAATTCGCCTGCTGCATGGCGTCGGAGACCGACAGGCCCTGCTTGTCGAGCAGCTCGTAGCCGGGAGGGTCGATACCGCCACCCACGCCGGCCTCGGCCAGCTTGGCCTTGGTGGTCGCCAGGTCCTGCCTGGGCACCACGACCCGGCTGCCGCCAGCTTCGATCTTGTAGTCGACACCGATGGTCTCGAGCTCGTTGATGACCTCGGCGAGCTCCTTGTCGTCGAGCCCCGAGGCCAACACGGTGTACGACGGCGTGCTGAGCCAGCCGAGGAACATGCGGGTGGCGAACACCAAGATGACGCCGGCCACCACGATCACGACGCGATGCGCGATCGGCATCGCCTTGAGGACGGTGACGGCCTTCTCGCGTGCCTTCACCGGTGACCCCCATGGGGCCGACGGGGCGCGGGGACGCCCGCGGCGATCAGCCGGGGGTTGCCGGGCTCGGTGTCCGAGCGCACAGCGCGTATCGACAACGACAGATGGAACATCCACCACCCCAAGAGAGTGTGAGGGTTGCCACGATCCGTCGTGGCGATTCCATCCATGGTTCGACCGGACCGGCATCGACACGCCGGCCGACGGTCTTGAGCGCGGCCGGTCGTCCGTCGCGACGCGTCGTCCCATTGCACCCGCTTGCGACCGAGCCGTCCTCAACCCGAGCCGCTCCGGTGCCGACCATCTCGGGGTGAAGCTGCACTTCGGCCCCGAGAGGCTCGACACGGAGGCACCGCATTCGATCGGGTTCCCCACGACCTTGGCGCGCCACGATCCCCCGTCGCGGGCGCATCTCGTGGAGCTGCCCCGCATCACCGACCCCCGGGGCAACCTCACGGCCATCGAGGCGGGCCAGCACATTCCCTTCGAATGCCGCCGCGTCTACTACCTCTACGACGTACCCGGCGGCACGAACCGGGGCGGGCACGCCCACAAGCAGCTCCAGCAGCTGCTCATCGCGGCATCGGGGAGCTTCGACGTCGTCGTTGACGACGGCTCGACCCGCGAGCGGATCTTCCTCAACCGGTCGTACTACGGCCTGTACATCCCGGCCATGTGCTGGCGTGACCTCGAGAACTTCTCGTCGGGCTCGGTGTGTCTCGTGCTGGCGTCGGAGCACTACGACGCGAACGACTACTACCGCGACTACGACGAGTTCCTCGCCGCGACGCTCGTCGACAAGGTGGCGAAGCAGCCGGGGCGCGGCGCCGTCGATCGCCTCCCGGCCCGCGCCGGATCGGACCCACAGCCATGAGGGTCCCGTTCCTCGACCTGCAGGCCATCCACGGCCCGATCACGTCCGAGCTCGACAAGGCCGCTCGACGGGTCATGCTCGGAGGGCGTTTCGTGCTGGGCCCCGAGACCGCGTCGTTCGAGGAGGAGTTCGCCCGCTACTGCGGCGTCGACCATGCGATCGGGGTCGGCAACGGGCTCGACGCGCTCCATCTCGCCTTGCGGGCGCTCGGTATCGGCCACGGCGACGAGGTCGTGGTGCCCGCCAACACGTTCGTGGCCACATGGCTCGCGGTCACGATGTCGGGGGCCACACCGGTGCCCGTCAACCCCGACCCGGTCTCGCTGAACATGACGGTCGAGGCCTGCGCGGCCGCCGTCACCAGCCGTACCGCGGCCATCATGCCCGTGCACCTGTACGGGCGCCTGGCCGACGTCGACGGCCTGGGCGCCCTGGCCGCCCGTCACGGTCTCGCCCTGGTCGAGGACGCAGCCCAGGCTCACGGCGCCCGGATCGGGAAGCGCCGCGCCGGATCGTTCGGTCACGCCGCGGCTTTCAGCTTCTACCCCGGGAAGAACCTCGGAGCGCTCGGCGATGCGGGTGCGGTCACCACGAACGACCGGGCAGTCGCGGAGCGGGTGCGCAAGCTCCGCAACTACGGCTCGGTCGAGCGTTACGTGCACGAGTCGCTGGGCTGCAACAGCCGGCTCGACGAGCTTCAGGCCGCGCTGCTGCGGGTGAAGCTCCCCCATCTCGACGAGTGGAACCAGCGTCGACGGCTCACCGCCGACCTGTACGCGACCGCGCTCGAATGGACGAGTCTCGGCCTGCCCGAGTCGCACCCGAATGGCGACGGCGCCAGCGAGAGCCACGTCTGGCACCTGTACGTGGTGCAGACGCCCGACCGCACGCGGCTTCAGGAACACCTCCTGCGCCAGGGGATCGAGACGCTGGTGCACTACCCGACGCCTCCGCACCGCCAGGTGGCCTACGCCGACCTCGTCCATACGCAACTTCCGGTCACCGAGACGCTCGCCGAGCACGTCCTGAGCCTGCCGATGGGACCACATCTCCGCACCCATCACGTGGAGAGGGTCGCCCACGCCATCATGGCCTTCGACCGCACGATGCTGGCGACGCAGGCGGTCTGATCCGATGCTCGTCGATGAGCGCCCGTCGACAACCACGTCGACAATCGTCGCGTCGCACGACGCCGGTGAGCCGGCGCACCTGTCGCTCTTCAACACCCATCGATACCACGAGCTCAACCGCGAGGGATCGCAGCGGTACGTCCGTCTCGATACCGTCGCCGACGACGGCCGCGTCGTGGGAAGCCTCGCCGGCGTGGTCGACGGTCAGACGTTCACCTCCGGGCACCGTGCGCCGTTCGGGGGAATCGACCTCGTTCGCGACGCCGAGACCGCGGCGAACCTGGAGCAGCTCATCAGGGGCTCCTTGCGGAGCCTCGGCATGCTCGGTGTCACCACGGTCAACGTGCGCGCTCGCGCCGACTGCTACACCGCGTCGGAGCCCACGATCCAGTTCCTCTCCCTGAACCTTGGATTCACAGTCGCGGCGTGCGAGCTCAACTTTCAGATCGAGCTCTCTGACCACACCGACACCGACGGGTACGTGGCCACGCTGAAGAAGCCGGCCCGCAGGGCGCTGCGCCACAGCATCGCCCTGAGCTGCACGAGCATCGAAGCGTCGACCGACGCCGAATGGGCGGCCGGATACGGGGTCATCGAGCGCAACCGTCGGGCCCGAGAGCGACCGATGCGTCTACCGTTCCCGTACGTGCTGCGAGTCCGCGATGCATTCCCCGGACGGGTTCGCATGCAGATCCTGTACCACGGGACGCGACCCGTGGCCGCAGCACTCGTGTATCGGATTGCACCGAGCCGCGACTACGTCGTGGCCTGGGGCGACGACCACAGGCTCGAGCACTCGCCGATGAACGCGCTGGCGTTCCACGTCGTCGAACGTTCTCTGACCGACAGCGTCACACTCCTCGATCTGGGCATCTCGAGTGAGCAGGGCCGACCCAACCACGGGCTGATCCAGTTCAAGCAGAGCATCGGGGCGCGCCCGTCGTTGCGTCTCGACCTGACGGCGCGCACTGGTCGAGGTGAGTCGTGACCGAGACCGAGACCTTCGACTACTCGGCCTTCTATGACCCCGACCGCGACTTCGATCGTTGGTACACCAGGGCCAGCGCCGATCGGATCACCGCGTGGATCGCGCCGGGCGACCGGGTGCTCGAGCTCGGCTGTGCGACAGGGGCGATGACCGAGATCCTCGCCTCGGCTGGAGCCTGGGTCACAGCGGTCGACCGTTCGAGGACCTATCTCGACCGGCTCGAGGAGCGAGGCCTCACCGGTGTTCAGGTCGTCGAGGCCGACGTCGAAGATGGGCTTCCCGGTGGGCTGTTCGACCACGTCGTCGCGGCGAACCTGATCCACGAGCTCGACGATCCGCAGCAGTTCCTCGTTCGCTGCCGGAAGGCGCTGGCCCCGGGCGGGCGTCTGCACCTCACCCATCAGAATCCCTTGTCGTTGCACCGCCTGGTGGCATTGGAGATGGGACTCATCGATCACGTGAACGCCGTGTCGGAGCGCGGGCTCCGCTTCTCGACCAAGCGCCTCTATCTCGCCGATGAGCTCGCGGCCATGGGTTCGGCCGCGAGGCTCGACGTGCACCATCGGGAGGGTGTGCTCATCAAGCCGCTCCCGAACTCGTTGATGGAGACACTGCCCGACGAGATCGTCGAGGGGTTCGTCAAGGCGGCCCGCCACCTACCCGATCACTGCGCGATGAACCTCCTCGTGCTCGGTACGAGAGCCGGATCATCATGACCTTGCCCCCGCTCGTGAGCATCGTCATGCCGACGTACAACGGCGCTCGGTACCTCCAGGACTCGCTGAGCTCGGCCCAGCATCAGACCTGGGAGAACCTCGAGATCATCGTGGCTGACGACTGCTCGAGCGACGGGACCCTCGACCTGTTGCGTTCAGCGGCCCAGGCCGACTCACGCATCCGTCTGCTCGAACGCCCGTCGAACCTGGGCCCCGCGCTCAACCAGCGCGAGCTCTACGCCGCCGCGCGCGGCGAATTCCTCAAGCCGCTCCTGCAGGACGATCTCCTCGAGCCCGACGCCGTCACGCGCCTCATCGAGCCTCTCATCGCCGACCCGTCGCTCGCGCTGGCAACCTCGCGGCGGCGTTTCATCGACCAGTACGGGTGGCCACTGCCGGACGGGCAATCCACGGCACCGCTGATCGGGGTCAGCGGAAGACTCAACGGCCAGATGGTGGGCGATCTCATTCTCGAGACGACCTGCAACCGGATCGGCGAGGTCTCGACGGTGCTCCTGCGGCGCGAGCTCGTCGCGATGACATCGCTGTGGTGGTGGGGTAGCTACTCCTTCACCGTGAATGCCGACATCTGGCTCTGGCTGCAGCTCCTCAGTCGTGGCGATCTCTGGTACGAAGCCGAGACCCTCAGCTCATTTCGCCTCCACCCCGGGCAGAGCTCGGCCCAGGCAAGAACCCCGGTCATCGGGGTCAGGGACTGGGTCAGGCTGCTCGAGGTCGCTCCGAGCCTCGGCTATCTCGGTGACACCAGATCGACTCGGGCTGCGGTGGCCTCCGTTCTGGCCGAGGCGGCGCGACAGCTCTCCATCGTCGATCACCCCGACCTGATGGACATGCTGGACATGGCCTTGCGCGACCTGCTCGCTCTCCTCGGGCACCGTGAAGGGACTGGGCTCGGCCCTCGGGAATTCGGCTTCGCTGCCGATCGGCTCCCCGTGCCACTCGCCCTCGAGCTGGTCCTTCGCCCTGACTGGTCAGATCTCCGCTCGTTGCAAGAGTCGGTCGTCGCCTTTGTCCGGGCCTTCGACAACAGTGCTACGAGCTCGCTCGTCATCGTGGTCGATGAGACAGGCCCTTCCTCGACCGGCGAGATCGGCCAGTTCGTCGCCACGACGCTGACCGAGCACGGTCACGATCCCGAGCTCGTGCCCGAGATCTCGGTCGTCGAGCAGCATCGCCTCGCCGATCAGCCCGACGACCGAACGCGGATCTGGATCGGGCGGCCAGCGAGCGCCGACGGTGATCTGAGCAGTCCCGCCCCGACCTCGCCAGCGGGCTATCTGGCGCTGGCATCACCGAGGAGGACCCCATGTCGGACGTGACGATCGTAGGGGGCTCGATCGCGAGCCTCGTCTGCGCAGAACGACTTGCTGTTGCGGGGAACACGGTCACGCTCCTCGTCTCGGACCACCTCGGCAGCGGTTTCCGGGGCATCGCGCATCAGGGACGCCGCCTGCCACTCGGCGCCCGGCTCCTCGAGCTCGACTACGGGGACGGGAGCACCGGCCGAGAACCCGCATCACTTGCCGAATACGTCCCCGGACCTACCGGGCACCTCGCATTCCAGGCGTTGGTCCGTGACTACCTTGCCGACCTTCTCGGGGAGAGCCTCGTTCGAGCTCCCGCGCCCCGTCTCAGCCTGCGCGGAGCCGTCGCCGACGACTTCAACTTCACCGTTGACCTGACGTCACTCCGCGAGCTGCTCACCGATGGGGAGATCGCCGCAATCGGTCGGGAGTCTGCCGACGCCGTAGGCCTACTCGGCCGCGAGGGTGTGCTCGGCGGCGCGACGCCATGGGATCCATGGCAGCACGAGTCTTCCCATGCATTGCTCATGAATCACGGCCCGACGTTCCACGGGACGTTCGGCAGCGCACCCGCCCGCAAGCTGCGCGCCGGCGGGCTCTACGATGTGCCCCTTGCTCTTCGCCGAAAGGTCTGGGCAGCCGTCTTCCACCCCGTGACGCTGCACGAGGCCACCGCAGGCACCGGGCCCTCCTATCGACCCGGCCGTCCGTTCCATACCGTCAGTGGCGCAGCGACATGGCGGGTCGTCGACCAGCTGCTCGACCGTCTCGGAAGCAGCCGAGCCGTTCACATCGACCGCGCAGGCTCCCTCACCGGTCTCCATGCCAGCACCCGTGGAACTGCGATCGAGATCGGGTCGGAGCGCCGCGTGGAGATCAGTGGACCCTTGGTGCTGGGGACATCACCCGAGGAGCTGTTCGCTGCCGCGGGGATCGTCCTGCAGCTGGAGCGGACCCGCACCGTGTTGAGCTGGGTCGACGTGCCCGAAGGCGAGCTCATCGCCGCGCCAGGGGTCATGACCGTTGCCGACACCGATTGTCCGGTGTACCGACTCAGCGACGCGGGGCCTGCCGCCCCTGGGCAGCGCACCCTCACCATCGAGTGGCGTCACGACTCCGACCTCGCCTCCCTACCCGCCGCGACAGGGGAGCATCTCGAGCGGCTCGGTGTCGTGCACGACGGCAGGCACGTGGAGACCGTTCACCAGATCGCCGCGCCGTCGTTCACGGATCCGACGTTCACCAACCTCGCTGCGTTCCGCACTGCACACGACCGGTGGCAGGAGCTCGCGTTTCCCGCCCTTGTGGTCGGAGGAGCCGCGGCCTTCGGAGCCGACTCCCTCAACGAGCAGATCGTGCAGGGCCTGTGGGCCGCGGCCGCAACTTCCGAACGGCGCCCAGCATGGAGCTGAGCGCATCGGTGCTCGACGAATACGCCGAGACGTACTACCTGTCGGATGGACCGGTTGACGTGGGTCTGGAGGAACGGGTTCAGCTCGCTGGTGTCGACCAGATCGTTGCGGCGCTCGACGGGGCCGAGCGGGTCCTCGAGATGGGGTACGGCACGGGCCTCATGACGACGGAGCTCAGGGCCCGCGGCGTGATGCTCGATCTGATCGAGGGCTCACCTGCGCTCTGCGCGCGGGCGCGCATCGATCATCCGGGTCTGACGGTTCACGAGAGCATGTTCGAGGACTTCGCGCCGGTCGAGCCGTATGACGCCGTGCTCGCGCTGCACGTTCTCGAGCACGTCGACGAGCCCACGATGCTGCTTCGACGACTCGACCGATGGCTCGCGCCCCTTGGTGCCTTGATCGTCGTGGTTCCAAACCGGGAGTCGCTGCACCGCCAGTTGGCGGTGCGGATGGGCCTCCAACAGCGCCTCGACGATCTGTCGCCTCGTGACCTGATGGTGGGCCATCAACGGGTCTACGGGTTCGACACGCTCACGTCCGACTTGGTCGCAGCTGGATTCTCGGTGGAATCGCGATTCGGCCATTTCCTGAAGACGGTCCCCAACTCGATGATGCTCGACTGGACCGGTGACCTCATCGATGCGCTCTGTGCCATCTCCGATGAGCTGGATCCGTCGATGCTCGCCAACATCGGGGTCAGAGCGCGCGTCACATCCTGAACCCTCCCCCAGGTCAGTCGGTCGTGACACGCAGACCTCGCCGCTCACTCCCGGCTGGCGACGAAGTGGGGGTCGATCCGTCGTCGGGGAGCACGGCTGGGAACGGGAGGATGGGGTGCCTCGCACTGGCTCCCCACAGGTCGAAGGACGGGGTGAACCAGGCCATGCCCCAGAGCTCCTCGGACGTGGGGACGAGCCCCGGTCCGTAGTGGGCGAGGAGCTTGCGGGCCAGGGCGTCGGTGCTCTCTTCTACCAACCGTTTGGTCACAGGCTGCGGTTCCGAGCGGAACGACACCTGGCCCTCGTGTTGGATGAACGTGTCGATGGCGACGCGCAGGTCGTATCCGGCCCGGCGCAGCCGCCAGGACAGGTCGAGATCGTCGTTGCCGAGGAACAGCTCAGGGTCGAGCCAGCCGACCTCGTCGAGCACCGCCCTGGGGACCATGAGGCAGAAGCCGATGAGGAGCCGGGTGGGGATCGACTGTCCGGCCCGTTCGGCAACGAGCCGTGCGGCTGCGGTGTCCGGGTCGGCGACCTTGTGCTCGGCATCGGACAGATACCACCCCCACTTCTGGGCCCCGGCGACGGTGTCGCTCACCGGGCCGACCGCGCCGACGGGCACCAAGGAGCCCGGGGCGTCGAAGTGGGACTGCATCCTGCGCAGCCAGTGCTCGGTGACGACCGTGTCGGGGTTGAGGAGGACCACGTATTCGGCCGACGAGCTCTCGATTCCCAGGTTGCACCCGGCCGAGAACCCCACGTTGGTGTCACTGGCGATCACCCGCACGCCCGGATGCTGCAGCGCGTACTCGGCGAGCCAGGTGGCGGTCCCGTCCGTCGAGGCGTTGTCGACGACCACGAGATCGCACGGGTCGTGGCGAAGCACGCTGTCGAGACAGTCGCCGATGGTCGAGGCTGAGTTGTAGGTGACGACGACGACCGCGGTCGACGCCAGAGGGAGCGCGTCGCCGCGCGACGCCGCGCCGGCGTCGGGGGCGGGCGGGAGCAGGCTGGTGCACGCAAGTCGCACGTCGGACGACGATCCGATCGCGGCCACGAGATCGGGCCGCGCCACGTGGAAGCGAACCTCCGAAGCCGTGGCGCCCAGCCGGAGCTCGGCCGCCAACCGTCCGTCGTCGAGCAGCCCCTCGATCTCCGACCGTGAGGCTCCCCAATCGCGCGCAACGAGGCGCTCCCCGGCGCCCAGTACCAAGACCGAGCGCTCCGCGATGCCGGCCACGGCGGCGGTGGCGTCGTCGGGACGGCTCCAGTCGACGGCGACCGCGCGCACGCTCGACGCCATCTCGCCCAGGACGATCTCGGTTGCTCCCAGACCGGCCCGTTCGAGCACCGTGACGCGATCGGCCACGGCGAGCAAGCTCTGGGCGCTCACCGCCGCTCGACTCGGATCGCCGTCGGAGAGGACAACACCGTGGACGAGGCCTCCGGAAGGACCGCCGCGCCCGCCAAAGCGTTTCCCAGCCGTCGCCATGACTGCGGCGAAGTCGAGGCCGAGCTCCTTGAACGTGGCGCTGCCATGGTGCAACACGACCGAGCCGTCAGCCACACGAAGCGTGAGATCCTGGGCCCGGACCCGGGCGCACAGGTCGTCGTCCTCGAAGTTCCCGATCCCGAAGCCCTCGTCGAAGCCACCGAGCCGCTCGAACAGCTCGCGCCGAGCGAGCAGGCAGAAGCCCACGAGGCGCGCCGTCGGCCACGAGCGCCCCGCCCGTTCCGCCGACCACCGCCGGGCCCAGGCGCTCACCGCCGACCGGTCACGCATGGGCGGGGCGTCGGGGATGATCTGCAGCCCGGAGATGGAGTTCGATCGCGGTCCGACCATGCCCGTTCCCGGACGTTCGAGAGCCGCCAGCATCTCCGTGAGCCACCCGGGCGTCACCTCGGTGTCATTGTTGAGCACGCACACGAGCTCGCCCGACGAGGCGGCGATCCCTTGATTGACGGCGGTGGGGAAGCCCCGGTTGCTCTCGTTCGTGACCACGATCACGTTCACGTCGCTGCGCTCGGCGAGCTCGGCCAGACCCCGTGCGGTGCCGTCGGTCGAGCCGTTGTCGACGATCACGATCTCGAGGGGGGCCTCGGCGTGCTCGACGAGCGAGTCGACGCAGGCCCGTGTGAGCTTCCAGTTGTTCCACACGGGGATGACGACCGACACCACTCCGTCACGAGGCGCAACCGGACGTGAGAACGACGCATGCCGGGCCACGTGCTCCGGTCGGGGCGCACCGATCCGCTCGACGATCGTTTGCGCCAGGGCCGCGTCGACCCCGGTGGCCACGATGTCGACGCGCTGGGTGAGCGTGCCCAGGGTGCGATCGTCGCCGGCGTAGGCGGTGATGGCGTCGAGCGCGGCGAGCGTGCAGACCGCAAAGTCGTCCTCGAGGCTGCGGGCGCTGCAGTGCACGACAGCCTTGGCGGCAACGGCGCCGACCACCCCAGCCGGACGTGGTACGAGTTGCTCCCAGGCCTTGCGGTCGGGGGCATCGGTGTGGGGATCACCGCCGAACAGGAGCAGACCGGCAGCCTCGTAGGGCGAGTGATCGGGGCGCAGCCACGGCGCACCCATGTCTTCCCACCGGTACACGGGCTGGAGGCCGGCGGCGTGCAGCACTCCTGCCGCGGCGAGGAGCCCGTCGCGTTCAGCATCGGGGAGGTCGACGACCGAGCGGTCGCCGAGGAAGACGACGGCCGGCCCGAACACGCGTGCCAGGGGTGCGCCCGCCGTGTCGATCGGCGCCGGGAGCTGACTGACGGCCGCAGCCCGACCGAGATAGCGGCCAGCAATGGACCCACCACCGGCCGCTCGCAGCGCGCCCGCGGTCGCGATCATCGGCGCGGCCAGCCCGGCGCGGGGACGGTCGACCGTGACGATGGGTGCCCGACCCCACACGGCTCCGGCGGCGAAGACGGTGCCCGACCCGTCGGCACCAGCATGGACGACGCGCCCGTCGGGATCGACAACCCGGACGCACACCGGTACCCGGTACTCGCACCAGCCGTCCCACAGGGACTGGATCCACTCGGCCGCCGGCACGATGTCGGCCGTGACCACGAGCACGGGACGATCCGCTTCGAGATCGGCGAGCAGCGCCGCGACCCCGGCCGTATCGGGGGCGACACCGAGCACCCGCAGCCCCAGCCGTGACGGCAGCGAGGCCCGCACCCCCACCGGCCCGGCTGGCCCCGGATCACCAATGAACACAAGGGCGAGATCAGCTTCGACCCGGTACTCGGCGATCGCGTCGATGGCCCGCTCGATGGTTGCCGCGTCCCACGACGGCCGACCGACCACGAACCACCCGTAACCGAACGCGTCCGACCCGTCGGACCGGTGGTCGCGGGCCTGACGCTCGACGGTGATCCCGGCCGCGGCCAGCTCGGCACAGGCCGCATCGGAGCGGTCGGCTGCAACCCGGGCCACCACGAGCCCAGCCCCGTCGAGGACCCGCACCACCTCGGCCGCGGATACGGCGTCGAACACGCCGTCACCCGCCGCAGGTTCGAGCACGACGACGTCGATCGAGCCGGCGGCGAGACCGCCTCGGTCGCCAGCGACGGATTCGGCGACAGAATCGGTTGCCGCGCCGGTACCAGTCAGCTCGAGCACGCGGCTCTCCGACGGCACAAGATCGCTGAGCGTCACGCCCCGCTCGACGGCACGGGGCGCCCCAGCGGCATCGCCGGTGCCGTCGACGGCCCGGCGCAGATCGGCGGCGGCTTTGGCGTAGCCGAGGGCCTCCAACCGTTGGACGATGCCCCCCACGGCGCTGTCATCGAGCAGTCGAGCCAACGGGAGCAGGCTCTCGAACCAGCTCCAGTCGCGCCCGACCATCGAGGCCGTGAGGGCTGCGGTGAGCGCATTCGGCTCACGACCGCCGGCCTCGATGTAGCTCCGCAGGAACACGAGGAGCGCGTCCGAGGCCAGCACCTCCACCGCGGCGTCGACGGCTCCGGGTCCAACGCTTCGCAAGGCCAGAGCGCTGTACCGGGGGAGGAGATCCTCGATCCCGATCGAGCGCTGCCCGGCCCGAAGCAGCGCCTCCCAGTGGGCCAGGCCTTGGGGACGCTCGTCAAGCAGCGCTTGCGCTTCGCGGTAGGCATCGTCGAACCGACCCGTGCGGGCCAGGGCCCACACGAGACGGCTGAGGGTCGACGCCGTCCCGTTCACATCCGTGAACAGCGGGGCCAGCGGGGGGCTCGATCGGATGCGCTCGATGGCGCCGACGAGCACCTCAGGTCGATCGAGCGCTTCGCACAGCCGGGCTTGGACCTCGGTGTGGAAGTCGAGTGCAGGCCAGAGCTCGACGCCCTGGTTGGCGTGCTCGAGTGCGTCCTCGAACCGATCGAGACCGACGAGCATCTTGGCCGCGAACCCGTGGGTCATCGCCTGGATGTCGGTGGCCAGGCCGGGCCGGCTCAAGGCCTCCTCGAAGCAGGCGAGAGCCCGGGTACCGGTCTGGCCGGCGTACACGAGAGCCCGACCCAGCTCGAACGCGGTGCGACCGGTCGGATCCTCGAGATAGGCCGCCTCGCAGATCTCGAGGTTCCGCGCCGTCTTGTCACGCCCTTCGACGACTTCGGATAGATACCCCAGGTGCTCGATGCTCAGTGCCGAGAGCCGATGGCCCTTGAACGCCACGGCTTCGCCCTCAGCTCCCTCGATCCCGTCGAGCCCATTGATGTAGTGGACCTTCTCGTGGATCGAGCCGATCCATCGCGTCTGGCGGGTCGAGAAGATCCGGGTGTCCCAGAACTCCACGGTGCCCGCCGACGACCGGTCGTCGTTCAGGTTGTCGATGCCGATCTCGTAGCCGATGGTCGAGCCGGCGAACGTGGCGAGCAGCCGTCGCACCAACGTCGGATTGCTGCACCGGATGCGCTCGTCGGCGTCGACCATGACGACGAAGTGCGCGTCACGGCTGCGATCGAGGACCTCGTTGCGAGCCCAGCCGAAGTCGTTGCGCCACTCCCGTTCGATCACGTCGATGCCGTAGGAGCGGGCGATCTCGACGGTGCGATCGGTCGAGCCGGTGTCGCACAACTCGATGCGATCGACGAGCCCCTCGAGGGACGCCAGGCAGTCGCCCAGCATCTCCTCCTCATCCCTCACGATCAGGTTGGCCACGAGCAACGGGCGCCCGTCGGAGCTCGTCGGGGGCGAGAGCGCCTCCAGGCAGTCGGCATCGTGGACGGCCACGGCCCCGGCAGCCGCGTGGTAGACGCCACCGGCGTCGCTCAGGAGGGAGTAGGGGTTGTCGATCTGGTGCTCGGTGAGGTGCGCGAGATCGTCGCGAGAGCCCAGGACGCAATCGGGGCGCACGCAGTAGACGGTCGCTTCCCGCCGTCGGACCTCCCTCATGGCCGCGGTCACGTGCTGGGCGGCCCGGGCGAGCGGCGGCAGGGGACCCACGCAGTGGTCGACCTCCCTGTCGTTCGTCCAGGGGACCACGAAGCCGCCCACCCGGCGCCACGTCTCGCTCATGCGCCGCACGCTCTCGGCGGGGACCATCACGTCGTCGTGAACCATGAGGACGGGGCCCGAGCGGCACGACTCCAGCGCCCGACGGATGGCGGGCGCGCCGACCCCGTCGACCGCGACGACCTTGGCGTCATGGAGACCGTCGACGACGGCCCGGCTCGACGGCAGCGCAGGGACCACCACCACGGTGCCGCGAACCCCGACGAGCTGGCCGGCGCGCCTGATGGCGGCCCGAGTGACCGCGACGGGACCGAACGCCAGCACGACGACCTGATCGACCATGTCGACACCATCGACCGGAATCCGTGACAACTACAGCAAATGTGTGGTTGGACAGGAGGCTCCGGCCTCACCCCGAAAACGACGCTCCTGCGTTCGCGTAGCCGGCCACGGCCTTGCGGGTGTCGGCGACCTGGACGAGCTCGGCGTCGATGGCGCGCAGCGCGTCCAGCAGGCGGGGCTCGAGACCGCGCCACCGGGCATCGAGCGCTCGGGCCCGGACCTGGTGCTCGGGCTCGAGGGCGCCGAGGCCGGCTGTCGGGAGGGGAGCCACGACGAGGTCGTCCCACTCGCGCTCGTCCAGGGCCCGCTCGAGCACGGTCAACGACGCCTCGAACGCGTCGAGCGCCCCGGTCCAGCCGAGGCTCACGGGAGAGCCCATCGTCATCGGCCCGAGACCGGCGTGCCGCTCAGAGACGTGCTCTGGGCCCGCATCGTGGAGATGGCCTGCTCCATCGCCGAGAACTGCCGGCGCAGCACCTTCTCGCGATCGGCCAAGCGCCGTTCGATCGCCGCCGACCGTTCTTTGGCGTCTTTCACTCGCAGGTCCCAGTTGTTGCGAGCCAGGTCGACGGTCCCGCTGGCTCCCTCGGTCCCCGCGACGAACTTGCCGACCATGCCGCCCCAGCCCTGGGTGAACGACATCGTGCCGAGGGTGAGCGTTCCGCCGGCCGCCGTGACCTCGGCCGGCGTGGCCGAGACCTGGATCATGAGGCCCTTGCTGGCTCCGGCCGACGATGTGAGCGACCGCCCGACCCCCGTGGCGGCCTGGCCGTCGATCGTGCCGATCACATCGACGGCGTTGTGCGTGCCGTCGAGGCCGAAGGCCGCGGCGCCGG
>JANLSK010000006.1:0-140304 GCA_031362415.1 Actinomycetes bacterium
GTTGTTGATCAGGATGTCGATGCGCCCATGGGCCTCCACGGTGGCGTCGACCACCCGCTGGATCTGGTCCGGCTCACGGAGATCGGCTTGGACGAACAGCGCGGTGCGCCCGCCAGCGCTCGGCGGTGTCTCGGGCGCCGACCGTCCGCAGACGACCACTTCGGCCCCGGCGTCGAGCAATCGGGTCGTGAGGGTGCGGCCGATGCCTTTGCCGCCACCGGTGACGATGGCGGTCTGGCCGGTCAGGTCGATGTTCGAGCTCATGGACTGGTTCTAGCACCAGGCGCCGGGCCCGGGGAGCTGCCGGGAACGTCCGTTAGGCTCCGAGCCCATGCCCTCGACCTCGCCCATCCGCTCCGAGATCCGCGACCACGTTGGCGTAGTCGTGATGGCCAACCCGCCGGTGAACGCGCTCGACGCCGATGCCTGGTTCGAGCTGGCCGACACCATCCGCCGGCTCGGGCGCAACCCCGACGTGCATGCGCTCATCATCAGCGCCGACCCGGCGATCAAGCATTTCCAGGTGGGCGTCGACATCAAGAAGTTGGCCAACGACCCCACCCGTACCGAGATGATCGGCGTCAACCGGGGCTGCTGGGAGACCTTCGCCGCCGTCTACGACTGCGAAGTCCCGGTGATCGCCGCTGTGCACGGGATGTGCCTCGGAGGCGGCGTGGGGATCGCCGGCAACGCCGACGTGGTGGTCGCGAGCGAGGATGCGTCGTTCGGGCTGCCCGAGGTCGACCGGGGGGCGCTCGGCGTGGCCACCCACCTGGCCCGGCTCGTGCCCGCGAAGAAGGCCCGAGCCATGTTCCTCATGGGTTCGATGATCAGCGCGGCCGAGCTCCTCGAGTTCGGGACGGTCGAACGGGTCGTGCCCCGCGCCGAGCTGATGGACGCAGCCCGCGAGATCGCCGCGGTCATCGCAGCCAAGTCTCCCTTGGTGATCCGCCGGGCCAAGGAATCGCTCAACGCCATCGACCCCGTCGATGTGAAGCGCAGCTACCGCTTCGAGCAGGGGTTCACGTTCGAGCTGCAGCTCTTCGGCGACTCCGACGAGCTGCGCCAGGCATTCGTCGACAAGCGCGACGCCGAGGTGGGCCCGGCTCAGAAACGCCAGGAATGAAGCGAACGCGCGAGCGCATCGTCTCGCGAGCGTTCGTGATGCTGATGCTGCACAACGGCACGTTCTTCGCCGCGGGTTCGATGCTCACACCGGTGCTGGGCCGCTTCGTGAAGGGCCCATTGCACGGCGGCACGAGTGGTGTCGGGCTGGCGTTCGGCGCCTATGCCGTCGGCGCCATGGCCGTCAGACCGTTGGCCGGCCGGCTGGGCGATCGGATCGGCCGGCGCCCCACCGGCGTGGCCGGGGCGGCGATCTTCGGCGTCGCGGTGATGCTCTACGGCCTGGCCGAGGGGACCGGCGGCACCTGGTGGGTCGTGGGCGTGAGGATCCTCAGCGGCGGCGCGGGCGCAGCCGTGTACGTGGGGGCCACCGCGGCAGCGACCGACATGGCGCCCCCGGCTCGGCGGGGCGAGGCCATCAGCGTGTTCTCGGTCTCGGTGTTCCTGGGGGTCGCCCTGGGGCCGCTCGTGGGCGAGGCCCTGTACCAGAGCGCCGGCTACGGCGTGGTGTGGATCGTTTGCGGCGTCACCGGTCTCGCCTCGGCCGCGCTGGGCCTGGTGGTGCCCGAGACGAACCCACCGCAACGCCTGCTTCCGGCGGGACCGGGCTCGGGCTCCGGTTCGGGGGCGGGACGGGCGCCCCGCCAACCCTTCTTCCACCCGGCCGCGATCCGTCCCGGCATCGTCATCTGCCTGGGCGCGGTGGGCCTGTCGTCGTTCAACACGTTCCTGGCGGTCTATGGCGACAGCATCGGGATGCGCGACGTGGCCCCGGTGCTGCTCGTGTTCGCGGTGGTGACGGTGTGCTCGCGCCTGTTCGGCGCCAAGCTCAACGACACCATGCCCCGCCGGACGATGGCCACCATCTCGCTCGTCTCAGCGGCCGTGTCCCTGTACACGATGGCGCTGTGGCAGGAGACCGTCGGCATCTACGTCGCTGCGGTCTTCCTGGCGCTGGGCATGTCGTACATGTACCCCACGTTCGTACTCATCGGTGTCGACGCCGCGCCCGACTCCGAGAAGGGCGCGGTCGTCGGCACCCTCACGGCGTTCACCGACGTCTCCAACGCCATCGGCGGCCTGGTCCTCGGCGTGTTCGCGAGCTGGACGTCGTATCGCGGCGCCTTCGGCCTCGCCGGCGGGCTGATCACGATCGCGCTCGTCCTCCTCTTCGCAGGCGTCGCCCTCCCCCGCCCCGGCCAGCAGACGGTCTCGGTGACCGCGAGCGCACCGGCGACCGGCGAGCGCGTCCTCTGACTGAGCGGCCGACGGGAGAGCCCCCGTCCACGCGGTCGTAGACTTCCGGCATGGCCGTGAGCGATGCTGACAAGGCGAAGATGGCTCGACTGGCTGCCGATCTGCGCGAGGGCGAGACCGACGAAGAGCCCACCCCCGAACGTCGGGCCGCGATCATCGCCTGGCTGAACTCCGAACGGGCCCGCGACGGCACACCACCCCTCGCCGACGAGGCCGACGATCGCCCAGAGCTGGAGCTGTACCGGTATGCGCGAGCCCTCCGAATACGTTGAGCCCCTCGGGGCCATCTTCGATGAGCTCGGCGCGGCATGGACGGTCATCGGTGCCCTCGCCGCCGGCCGGTACCGCGCCACCCCACGCATGACCACCGATGCCGATTTCCTTGTCGAACGGGTTCCCGGACTCATTGAAAGGCTCGAAGCCGAGGGCTTCGACGTTCGGGCGATGGCCGCAGACGGCGACGAACCCCACGTCCTCTTCGTGCGAGGACACGGGATGAAGGCTGACATCCCCCTTCCGTCGTCGAGTATCAGGACCTCGCGATAGCCCGGTCGGAACGGCACTTCCTCACGGTCGAGGATGTGATCGTGCACAAGCTGATCGCTTGGAGGCCCCGCGACCGCGACGACATCGCGTCGATCCTCTCGACGGGCCGATCGTTCGACCGCGCCTATATCGAGCACTGGGCTGTGGAGTGGGACGTGCTCGACCGGTGGGAGCAAATCAGGTAGCCGAGCGCTGGCGGGAGCTCATCGGCTCGATGGGCTGAATTGGGGGAGCCAAACGGCTGTGGCGGCGATGAGGTCGTCGGCCATGGGAGCGAGGTCGGCGAAGTCGACCCGGCTCGACAGCGGATCGGCCAACAGCGCGGCAACGACCAGGTCGCGGTCGCCGCTCACCGCAGCTTCGACGGTGAGCTCCTGTGAGGCACTCACCCGTCGAAGCTGCTCGGCCAGCGCCACAGGTGCACGAGCAGCGTCGCGGCCGCGCACACCGTCGCCGTCGACGACGCACATGGCTTCGCACACCACGTCGAGCGGGAGGTCGGGGCACTGCCCGGCGTTGGGGGTGTTCAACACCAGTACCCGCCGCTCGCCGGTGAGCAACGAGTCGACGAGCAACGAGAGCTGCTCCTGTGAGCGCCGCTTCGGCACCGTGCGGTCGGCGATGCGGGCCTCGAGCTCGCTGACGTACCGACTCTCGTCGGCGTCGCGCTCGGCGATCGAGGTGAGCGGGACGCCCCATGCGCGACCCCAGCCGGAGGTCTCGGTCACGAAGCTGGCGAAGAACTCCACGAGGTGACGGTCGCCAGCGAGCGGCAGGGCCCCGAAGTGCTCGAACAGCGTCAGCTTCACCCGATGCTGCTCGCCCAAGCGCCCCACCGTCCACGGCCCCTCGAGACCGCTCCCATCGGGGTCGTTGAAAACACCGGGCTCGTCGTGGAGGTCACGTATCACCGCCTGGAGCCAGTCGGGCAGCTCGCGGTCGAGCCCGGCTTGGTCGCGGAGCAGCGACCGCAGGCGGGGCAGCGCGTCGGCGCCGTCGACTCTCAGCTCGGTGACGATCGGGAGATGGTTCACGCCGGTCACCACGGGGTCGATGTCGTGGCCGACGGCATCGAGCAGCACCGACATCCAGAAGGCGCCGATGGTGACCTCGTGGCACAGCCCGATCGTGCGGACGGCCGTCTCGCGCGTGACCGTCCGGCACAGCTGGGTCATGGGGTTGGTGAGGTTGAGGAGCCAGGCATCGGGGCAGTGGCGCTCGATGTCGCGGGCGATGTCGAGGAAGACCGGGATGTTGCGCAGGGCCCTGCTGATCCCGCCGGGACCCACGGTGTCGGCCACGGGCTGGGCGATGCCGTAGCGCTCCGGGATCTCGATGTCGTGGCGCATGCTCGCCAACGCGCCCGTCGAAATGTTCACCACCACGAAGTCGGCTCCGGGCAGTGCTTCTGCGCGGTCGATGGTCGCGGTGACGGTGAGACCGCCGCCATGGTGCTCGGCCACCATCTGCCCATAGCGCACCATGCGGGGTAACCGGACGCCGTCGATGTCGCACAGCACGATGTCTGCGTCGGCAGTCGACGGGGTGAGGGCGAAGTCGGCGAGGAGCGTCGGAGCCCATTGGTGGCTCCCCCCTCCGATGATGACGATCTTCGGTCGGGCCATCGCTCAGGGTACGCCCGAACCCGCGGGGCCGAAGCGGACGGTCGGGGTAGGACCCAGCAGGGGCCACCGCATTACGATCCGATCATGGGCCTCCTGATCGAGCGGACCGGCGACCGCGGCGCCATCGCCGAGGTGTCCATGGAGTACCCGCCCGTGAATGCCCTTGATTCCCAAGGGTTCCGCGATCTTGCCGACACCGTGACGGCGCTCGGACGCGATCGTTCGGTCCACGTCGTGATCCTCCGGTCGGCCGTCGCCAAGGGCTTCATGGCCGGCGTCGACGTGAAGGAGATGACCGAGGGTGGGCAGCGGGCCGTCGTCGCCGTGTGCCGGGCCAACGCCGATGCCTACGCCGCCATCTACGATTGCGAGGTTCCCGTCATCGCCGCGGTCCACGGCTTCTGCCTGGCCACCGGCGTCGGCATCGCCGGTAACGCCGACATCGTGGTCGCCAGCGACGACGCGTACTTCGGGCTCCCCGAAGTCGACCGGGGCGGGTTGGGTTCGTCGACGCAGCTCCAGCGGCTCGTCCCGATGCACAAGGCCCGGTGGGCCGCGCTCACCTGCGCCCGCATTCCCGCCGCCGACCTGCTGCGCTTCGGAACCGTCGAACGAGTCGTGCCCCGAGCGGAGCTGCTCGACACCGCCCGGGACATCGCCGCGATCATCGCAGCCAAGTCGCCCTTGGTGATCCGGCGGGCCAAGGAGTCTCTCAACGCGATCGACCCGGTCGACGTGAAGCGCTCGTTCCGCCGCGAGATGGGCTTCACGTTCGAGCTCAACCTCGCCCCCATCGCCGACGAGTCCCGCCGCTCCTTCATCGAGAAGTAACTGCTCACCCCACCAACTCGTCACCGAGCAACCCGATACCACACACGCCTGAGAGAAGGACCAAGAGTTCATGGCCGACAAGCGGATGACCGAGGCCGACGTGGTGGCCGAGCTGCGCTCGGGGATGACCATCGGCATCGGGGGATGGGGCTCGCGACGCAAGCCCATGTCGATCGTTCGGGAAATTCTCCGCAGCGACCTGCGCGACCTCACGATCGTGTCGTACGGCGGGCCCGACGTGGGGATGCTCTGCGCCACCGGGCAGGCGAAGAAGGTCGTGTACGGCTTCGTGTCGCTCGACTCGATCCCCCTCGAGCCGCACTTTCGGGCGGCCCGTCAGAACGCAACCATCGAAGCCATGGAGCTCGACGAGGGCATGCTCCAGCTCGGGTTGCAGGCCGCGGCGTGGCGGGTGTCGTTCCTGCCGTGCCGGGCCGGGATCGGCTCGGCCATCCTCGACGTGAACCCAACCTTTCGGACGGTCGCTTCCCCGTACGACGACGGACACGAGTTCGTGGCCATGCCGGCGTTGCATCTCGACGCTGCCATCGTGCACGCCAACCGGGCCGACGCTCGGGGCAACGCCCAGTACCTCGGGACCGACTGGTTCTTCGACGACCTGTTCTGCCGGGCCGCTGAGAAGGCCTACGTGTCGTGCGAACGCATCGTGGCCACGGCCGACTTCGTGAAGGAGGGTCACGAGTCGTCGATCAAGCTCAACCGGTCGATGACGAGTGGCGTGGTCGAGGCGCCGTTCGGGGCGCACTTCACGCACTGCCTTCCCGACTACGCCCGGGCCGAGGCGTTCCAGCGCGAGTACGCCGACTCGGCCAAGTCGCCCGAAGCCTGGACCGAGTTCTTCGAGAAGTACGTGACCATCGGCGATCATGCCGAGTATCGAACCCGTCTGGGCCTGGGGGTGCCGTCATGAGCGACACGAGCGACACGAGCGCCGAGTTCAGCCTCGCCGAGCTGTGCGTGATCGCCTGCGCCGAGGCCTGGAGGGGCGACGGCGAGATCCTGGCGTCGCCCATCGGGACCATCCCCATGATCGCCGTGCGCTTGGCTGCGCTCACATTCGAGCCCGACCTGCTCTACACCGACGGCGAGGCCATCCTGCTGGCTGAGCCGATTCCCGTTGGCGTCGGCCCCGACCATCCCCGCATCGTCGAGGGCTGGATGCCGTTCCGCAACGTCTTCGACATGGTCTGGTCGGGCAAGCGGCATGTGATGATGGGTGCCACCCAGGTCGACCGCTTCGGCAACCAGAACATCGCCTGCATCGGCCCGTGGGCCCGTCCGAAGTCGCAACTCCTCGGAGTGCGGGGCGCGCCAGGCAACACGGTGAACCACCCCACGTCGTACTTCGTGCCGTCGCATTCGACCCGGGCCTTCGTGGCCCAGGTCGATTGCGTCAGCGGCGTCGGCTACGACCGGGCTGCGGCCGCCGGCCGCACAGCCGCTGAGTTCCACGAGATTCGTCACGTCGTGTCGAACAAGGCCGTGCTCGACTTCGAGACGCCCGACCATCGCATGCGCCTGCGTTCGGTGCACCCCGGCGTCACGGTCGACGACGTCGTGGCCAACACCGGCTTCGAGCTCGTGATCCCGCCGGATGTGCCCGAGACCCGCTCCCCCACCGCCGAGGAGCTCCGCATCATCCGCGACGTCCTCGACCCCAAGGGCTTGCGCGACAACGAGGTCAAGGCATGAGGGTCGTCGCGCATCCGGCGCTGCGCACGCCGTTTTGTCGCCTCGTTGGCATCGAGTATCCGATCGTGCAGACGGGCATGGGCTGGATCGCCGGTGCGCATCTCACCACGGCGACCGCGGAGGCCGGCGGGCTCGGGATCCTCGGCGCGTCGACCATGGACTTCAAGCAGTTCCGCGACTCGGTCAAGCAGATCAAGGATCGGACAGATAAGCCGTTCGGAGTGAACTTCCGCTCCGACGCCGACGACGTCGACCAACGGATCGACGTCTTCATCGCCGAGGGTGTGAAGGTCGCGTCGTTCGCCATGGCGCCCCGCAAGGATCTCATCGTGCGCCTGAAGGAGGCCGGGGCGATCTGCATGCCTTCGATCGGGGCCAAGCGTCACGCCGAGAAAGTGCTGGAGTGGGGTGCCGACGCGCTCATCATCCAGGGCGGTGAAGGCGGCGGTCACACCGGTCCCGTGCCCACCACCGTATTGCTGCCTCAGGTGATCGACGTGTGCCGCCCCGCCGGCGTCCCCGTGCTGGCCGCCGGCGGCTTCTACGACGGACGAGGCCTCGTGGCTGCGCTGGCCTACGGCGCCGACGGCATCGCCATGGGCACCCGTTTTCTCATGTCGAGCGACTCCCGCGTCCCCGATATCACCAAGGCCGAGTATCTGTCCCGCGGCGTCACCGGCACCGTGTGGACGACCGCCGTCGACGGCGTGCCCCACCGGGTGCTCGACAACGCGGTTGTGCAGAGCATGGTCAAGGCCGGGAAGATCCGGTCCCTGCCCGGGGCCATCAAGAACGCCTTGGCCTTCAAGAAGAGCACGGGAACGTCGTGGCGGGCGCTGGTGCATGAGGGTCTGGCCATGAAGAAGGCCAGCGACATGCCCTGGGCCGGCGTGATCATGGCGGCCAACACGCCGGTGCTGTTGAAGGTGGCCATGGTCGACGGTCGACCCGACGAAGGAGTCATGTCGGGCGGCGTGGTGCTGGGCCTCGTCGACCGGCTCGACTCGTGCCACGACATCCTCCAGTCGATCGTGAGCGACGCCAACGAGATTCTCGAGTCGTTCGCCAGGGCAGGCGCCGAGCGGGCCAGCGAGAGAAGCGTGCGATGACGACCGTCCCCCCGTACCCGTCGCCCCGCAACCTGCTCGCCGGAAAGACCGTGCTGGTGACGGCCGCGGCCGGGACCGGGATCGGCTTCGCCACGGCCAAGCGCTGTCAGGAGGAAGGGGCGTTCGTCATCATCTCCGACAAGCACGAGCGCCGGCTGGCCGAATCGGCGGCGGCGCTCGGCGGCGTGCCCGCGATCCCGTGCGACGTCACCGTCGAACACGATGTGCAGCGCATGATCGACTTCGCCGTGGCGTCGTCGGTAACGGCCGGCTTCGGCGGGCTCGACGTGCTGGTGAACAACGCCGGCCTCGGCGGCACCGTCACTCTCGTGGAGATGACTGACGACCAGTGGAACGCCGTGCTGGGCATAACCCTCACCGGCACCATGCGCTGCACCCGGGCCGCCTTGCGCCACATGATCCCGAGGCGAACGGGCGCCATCGTCAACAACGCCTCGGTGATCGGATGGCGGGCCCAGGAAGGCCAGTCGCACTACGCGGCGGCCAAGGCCGGCGTCATGGCCCTCACCCGGTGCTCGGCAGTGGAGGCGGCGCCCCACGGCATTCGCGTCAACGCCGTGTCACCGTCGATCGCCATGCACCCCTTCCTGACCAAGGTCACGAGCGACGAACTGCTGGCCGAGCTGTCGGAGCGTGAGGTGATGAAGCGGGCCGCGGAGCCGTGGGAGGTGGCCAACGTGATCGTGTTCCTGGCGTCGGACCTGGCGGGTTTCATGGCCGGCGAGGTCGTGTCGGTATCGTCCCAGCACCCGTGAAGAAGCACGCCAACTGTCAGCGTGGGTACCCGTATCCGGGTACCCACGCTGACAGTTGGAAGAGAGGACCCATGGAGCTCACGCTCACAGCCCAAGACGCCGAGTTCCGCGACGAGGTGCGTACGTGGCTGCACGAGCACATCCGCGGGCCGTTCGCCGGCCTGAGCGGTCGGGGAGGGCCCGGGTCCGACGAGGTGCCCTTCGACGTGGAGGTGGCCTGGGAGCGCGAGCTGGCGAGCGGGGGCTGGATCGGCCTGGCCTGGCCGGCCGAGTTCGGGGGACGGGGTGCGTCGCTCACCCAGCAAGTCGTGTTCCACATGGAGTACGCGGCGTCGGAGGCCCAGAACCGCTTGCCCAACATGGGCGAGACGCTGCTCGGCCCCACGCTCATCGCCTTCGGCACCCGGGCCCAACAGGCCCGCTTCCTGCCCAAGATCCTCGATGTCTCCGAGCTCTGGTGCCAGGGCTACTCCGAGCCCGACGCCGGCAGCGACCTGGCCAACGTGCAGACCCGGGCCATCCTCGACGGCTCTGAGTGGGTGATCGACGGCCAGAAGGTGTGGACGAGCTACGGCCAGCACTCCGACTGGTGCTTCGTCGTGTGCCGCACCGATCCCGACGCGCCCACCAAGCACCGGGGCATCTCGTACCTCCTCGTACCCATGCGCCAGCCCGGGATCACCGTCCGCCCCCTCACGCAGATGAGCGGTGGCGAGGAGTTCAACGAGGTCTTCTTCGACGGCGCCCGGACCGCCGTCGAGAACATCGTCGGGGAGGTGAACGGCGGCTGGAAGGTTGCCATGGGCACGCTCGACTTCGAGCGTGGGGCATCGACGCTGGGCCAGCAGCTCGGCTTCGCCCGGAAGTTCCAGAGCGTGTTGGCGAGCTCGCAGCGCGGCGGGAAGGCCGACGACCCGATCGTGCGCCAGGAGCTGGCCCGCTCGTACGTGGGCCTGCAGATCATGCGCTACAACAACCTGCGGGTGCTCTCAGCCGCCACGGCCGCAGGCGCGGCGGGCCCGGCGAGCAGCATCGGCAAGCTCTACTGGAGCCAGTGGCACCGCCACCTCTCAGAGCTCTCGATGAAGATCGCGGGCATCGGCGGCCAGGTCTACGGCGACCGCCAGCGTGACTCCACGCTCACCGCGTTCCTGTACGACCGGGCCCACACGATCTACGCGGGCAGCTCCGAGATCCAGCGCAACGTGGTCGGCGAAGGGGTGCTGGGCCTCCCCCGCGAGCCCCGCTGACCGCCGCACCTCGACCAAGAGTGAGAAGTCCGGGTCATGCGGGGTGGTACTCACGCTTGGTCGGGGCCCCCGAGCCCGGCTCGACGCGCAGCATCGGCGCGACTCTGATCAACGAGGCTCGAGCCGGAGGTTAGGGTTCATGGATGAGAATCAGGTCACTCACCGTGTTCGTCGCGCTGGTCGCGGTCGTCTCGTCGTTGGCGGTCGGTTCACAGATCGCGGGGGTGTCGGCCGAGACCTCGGGTGGGGCGAACCCGATCGCTCGGGTCTCGCCAACCGAATCGATGCCGGGTCTTCTCATACGTGTGCGCTGACCAGTGGCAGCGTCCGATGTTGGGGGGGGACGGCTTCGACGGGCAGCTCGGCTACGGCAACCTCAAGAACATCGGCGACAACGAAACACCCGCCAGCGCCGGAACCGTCAACATCGGCACGGGCCGCACCGCGCTCGCCGTCACCGCCGGCGGAAGCGGCCATACCTGTGCGATCCTCGACACCGGGGCCGCAGAAGACGGCGGCGTCTTCACCTTCGGCGGCGTCACCTTCCACGGCAGCCTCGGCGCAACCCCACCACCCAACCCCATCACCGCCATCGCCGCCCGCCGATAGGCCACACCCCCTTCCCAACTGTCAGCGTCACACCCCGGATACGGGGCGCCACGCCGACAGTTGGTGGACTACCGCCATGGCAACATCGTCCACCAACCCCACCCATCGACTCGTGCTGGCGTCGGCGTCAGCGTCGAGGTTGCGGGTCCTGCGCTCGGCCGGGCTCGACCCCGAGGTGTTCGTGAGTGGGGTCGATGAGGACGGGGTCACCGGCGCGCCCGTAGCAGTAGCGCTCGAGCTGGCGTGCCGCAAGGCCCGGGCCGTCGCGACGCAGGCGCTCGACCCACGGCGTCGGACGGGTGCCGGCGACGACGCTGCGCAAGGCGAGCGGCCCGCCTTGGTGATCGGCTGCGACTCGGTGCTCGATCTCGACGGCCGTGCACATGGCAAGCCGGCATCGACTGCCGACGCCGTCGATCGGTGGAAGGCCATGCGGGGCAAGGCCGGAACGCTCGTCACCGGTCACTGCGTAGTCGACACCGGGAGCGGACGCGAGGTGTCGGCCACAGAAACCTCGACCGTCCGCTTCGGCAGCCCGTCCGACGACGAGATCGCCGCTTACGTTGCCACCGGCGAGCCCCTCGGCTGCGCGGGCGCGTTCACGCTCGAGGGCCTCGGCGCAGCGTTCATCGACGGCATCGACGGCTGTGCCGGCAACGTGATGGGGATCTCGGTGCCGGCGCTGCGCCGTCTCCTCGCCGAGCTCGGGCACTCGCTCGTCGACCACTGGATCATCGCTACGCACGGATGATCGCCGCGGGCTCGAGGTGGGCTCGAGGTGGGGCTCGGCCTGTCCGGCGATCGAGCGACCAGGGGGCCAGCCTGAAGCGGCCACCGTCCACCCGCCCGTGGTGCGCACCACCGGGCGCCGGAATACTGTCCGCTCGTGACGATACGGGTGGTGGTGTGGGGAACGGGCGGGATCGGATCTCGGGCGATCGGGGCGATCACGGAGCGACTTGATCTGGAGCTCGCGGGAGTCTGGGTGCACACGCCCGACAAGGTAGGCATCGACGCCGGGGTGCTCGCCGGAGGCGCTCCCATCGGGTTGGCAACCACCGGCGACGCCGACGCGCTGATCGCGCTGGCGCCCGACTGCATCTGCTACACGGCCAGCGGTCCGAGCGGTGATGCGGCGGCCGTCCCCGACTACGTGCGCTTCCTCGAAGCGGGTATCAACGTCGTCACCGTGAGCACCGCGGCGCTCGTCTACCCACCGGCGTACCACCCCCGGAACCGTGAGCTGCTGGCTGCGGCGGCCGAGCGGGGCGGGGCGTCGATCTACGCCTCGGGCATCGAGCCCGGGTTCGCGGGCGATCAGTTCGTGTTGACCCTCATGACGATGTCGAAGAGGGTGCGCTCGGTGCGGGTGCAGGAGCTCTTCTGCTACTCGGGCTATCCGGTCGAGTTCGTGATGCGAGAGGTGTTCGGCTTCGGCCAGCCGCTCGAACACCAACCGATCATGGCCAGTACCGGCGCCCAGGGCGGCACGTGGGGGCCACCGGTGCGGATGATCGCCGACGCCATGGGTGTCGAGCTCGACGGGATACGCGAGACCTACGACCGGGCCATCACACCGCGTCGCCTCCAGGTGGCCTGTGGCGTCATCGAGGCCGGCACGGTGGGCGCCGTACGTTTCGAGACGATCGGCGTGGTCGACGGGCGCGACGCGATCGTCATCGAGCACGTCAACCGGATGGCGCTCGACATCGCCCCCGAATGGCCGTCGGCCAGGCGAGACGGCACCTACCGGGTGGTCGTCGACGGCGACCCGGAGATGCAGTGCGAGCTCACCGTCGGCACCCCCGACACGTTCAGCTCCGAGGGCATGGTGGCCACCACCATGCGCATCGTGAACGCCATCCCGGCCGTGTGCGACGCACCGCCCGGCCTCGTGAGCTCGCTCGATCTCCCGCTCACCCTTCCCCGGGGTGCCTTTGGCCCCGCCTGAGCTCACGCGCGCAGACCAGGGTGACCGTCAGCGGCTCATGTCGGTGATCACCGCGCGGCCGAGGAACTTGGCGGCTTCGAGCTCGTCGAAGATCGCCGGTAACTCCGAGAGTGCGCCGGTGCGTGACACGTGGCTCTTGACCTTGCCCGCGGCCACGAGTCCAACGAGCTCGCGCATGTCCTGCACGGTACCCACCGCAGAGTAGATGAGCGTCGGGTCCTTGAAGAAGAACTCGAACGGGTTGAGCGAGAGGTTGCCCTCGCTCGACGCGGGAAGGCCAACGGCGACGAACAGACCGCCGCGACGCAGCATCTGGAGCCCGAGCGTGAAGCCGGCCAGCTTGGCCGAGAACACCAGGGCCGCATCGCAACCACCGAAGTCGTCCATGGCGACCTTCGCCGCCTCGTCGGGGCTCACGGCCCGCTCCGCGCCGAGCGACCGGGCGAACTCGAGACGCTCGGCGCCGATGTCGACGCCGATCACCCGATACCCGAATGCGGTGGCGATCTGCACCGCGTAGTGGCCGAGGCCACCGGCGGCTCCGATAACGGCGATGGGCCGACCCGGTAACACCTGGTGCTTCATGAGCTTCTTCACCGCGCCGTAGGCCGTGAGCCCGCCGCAGGCCAGCGGGGCCTCGTGGTCGCCAATGTGGTCGGGGATCTTGACGAGCGCAGGCGCCCAGACGCAGAACTGCTCGGCGAAGGTCCCCATGAGCGCCTTGGTCTGCGGGCAATGGCGGGTCTGGCCCTTCAGGCAGTACTCGCAGGCCCCGCACCAGTACCCACCGCCCGCGCCGCCGAGCCCGAGGATCACCCGGTCGCCGACAGCGACGAACCGGTCGGCCCCGGACCCGAGCGCCTCGACAATCCCGATGGCCTCGTGGCCGATCCCACCGGTGCGGGGGATACCCAGCCAGTCGCCCCGCACGATGTGGAGGTCGGAGTGGCACACCCCCGAAGCCGTGATGCGGACGCGAGCCTCCTCGGGGGCCGGCTCGGGCACCGGCAGATCTTGGATGAGAAATTCCCCGTCGACGAGTCGTGCGGTCTTCATGCGTGCTCCCTGTCGTTGTGCTCAATGCTCGTTCTGCCGCGCCGTTGCCAAGGCCTCTGCCAAGCCTGCCATGCAGCGACCGGGGACTGCGTCGCACCACCCAGGTATCCTGGCCGGGCACCCGAGGGCCCGACGCCTTCGTGGGTGACCCACGACTCCCGGAGGATCCCCATGGCCGAGGCCTACATCATCGACGCGTGCCGGACGGCCGTTGGCAAGCGGGGCGGGAGCCTGGCCCGGGTGCACTCGGCCGACCTGGGGGCGCACATCCTCACGGCGCTCGTCGAGCGGACGGGCGTCGACCCGATCGAGGTCGACGACGTCGTGTGGGGCACCCTCGACAACATCGGCTCCCAGGCCGGCGACATCGGCCGCACCTGTTGGCTCGCCGCTGGGCTGCCCCAGGAGGTGCCCGGCGTCACCGTCGACCGCCAGTGCGGATCGTCGCAGCAGGCCGTGCACTTCGGCGCTCAGGCCGTCCTCAGCGGCACCAGCGACCTCATCGTGGCCGGCGGATGCCAGAACATGAGCGCCATCCCCATCTCCTCCGCGATGCTCGTCGCCGAGCAGTTCGGCTTCTCCGACCCGTTCAGCGGCTCCACCGGCTGGGTGGCCCGCTACGGCAGCGGCGAGGTGTCGCAGTTCCGGGGCGCCGAGATGATCGCCGAGAAGTGGGACATCTCCCGCGAAGACATGGAGCGCTTCGCTCTGGAGTCGCACCAGCGGGCCGCCCGGGCCACCGCCGAGGGGCGCTTCGAGGGCGAGATCGTCCCCATGACCGTGACCCTGGCCGACGGCACTGAGCACGTCCACGCCCGCGACGAGGGCATCCGGGGCGACACCACGCTCGAGAAGATGGCCAAGCTCCCGACGCTGCTCGAAGGCGG
The DNA here is from genome assembly GCA_031362415.1 of Actinomycetes bacterium. GTDB lineage: Bacteria > Actinomycetota > Acidimicrobiia > IMCC26256 > VFJJ01 > VFJJ01. The sequence goes on from JANLSK010000006.1 coordinate 14,736, forward strand.
CCGCCTCACCGCTGCGGTGTCGAGCCAGATCTCCGACGCCGCCTCTGCGATGCTCATCGCCTCCGAAGACGCCGTGAAGCGCTACGGCTGGAAGCCTCGGGCCCGCATCCACCACATCAGCGTGCGCGGCGACGACCCCATCTACATGCTCACCGCGCCCATCCCGGCGACGGCCTACGCGCTGAAGAAGAGCGGCATGACCCTCGACCAGATGGACGCCATCGAGATCAACGAGGCCTTCGCCTCGGTGGTGCTGGCCTGGCAGAAGGAGACCGGCGCCGACCTGGCCAAGGTGAACATCAACGGCGGGGCCATCGCGCTGGGCCATCCGCTGGGAGCCACTGGCGTGCGGCTCATGACCACGATGTTGAACGAGCTCGAGCGCACCGGCGGCCGCTACGGACTCCAGACCATGTGCGAAGGCGGTGGTCAGGCCAACGTCACCATCATCGAGCGCCTGTAGGGGTCCGCGCTCGGCTCGCTCAGGGCTGGGTGGGTCAGGCCTTGGGGCCGTAGAGGACGAGCGTGTTGCCTGACGGGTCGCGCACGACGGCGCGGGTTTCGTGCGGGCCATCGGTGGCACCGAGCACGACGGTGGCGCCACCGGCCACGAGGTCGGCGACCGCGGCCGCGACATCGGCGACTTTGAAGGACGGGGCAGTGATGCCACCGGTCACGTCCTCCTCGCCCGACACCAACGCCAGCGTGACCCCGCCACCGTTGAACGCTGCGAAGCGGTCGCCGTCACGGAACTTGAGCTCGAGGCCCATGGTGGTGCCGTAGAAGGCCACGGCGGCGTCCATGTCGCGGACGGCCACGATGATGTTGCCGATCTTCTCGGGTGTCTGCATGGACGCAGTCTGGCCCGACCGGCGCCCACCGAGCGAGCGCGACGACCGGCACCCACCGAGCGTGTTCTACTGCGGAGCCCCTGGAGGGGGAGGAGGGGGAGGCGGCGGGGGTGGCTGCTCGCCGGCCCGGAGCCGCCGCGCGGTCTCGACCTCCTCGGCCGAGAGCGCCCGGGTGGCACCGGCGTCGCCGCTCGTGGGCTGACCACCCCCCGGCGGGGGCAGCGGGGGCAGGGGCGGTACGACGGCCGGCGGCGGCGCAAACGACCCCGGACCGGGCGGTGGCGGCACGGAGCCGGGCTGCGGATAGCCGGGCTGGGCGCTGTACGTGGAGTCCTGTGGATAGCCAGCCTGCGGCGCACCCGCTTGAGGCCAGCCAACAGGAGCGGGGGCCGGGCCCTGCGGCGCACCCGCCTGGGGCCAGCCACCAGGAGCGGGGGCCGGGCCCTGCGGCGCACCGGGCTGCGGCCATCCGCCCGCCTGGGGCTGACCCTGCTGGGGCCAGCCGCCCGGTGCTGGAGCGCCGGGTGCGCCCACGGGCGGCCACACCGACGCGGCCTTCGACCCTGAGACGAGGTACATGATCGCCCCCACGAGCATCACCAGCGATCCGAGGATCCCCACCCAGATCCCGACGCCGATGCTCAGGCCGTCCACGATGCCGAGCGCCGCGAGGTCATCGTTCGTGGAGCTGACGTCGGCAGCGTTGGCGATGTACACGAGGAACGAGATCACGGCGGCGACGATGGCCACGATCCCCATGCCCCGCACCTTGTTGGCCTTCTTGCCCACGATCACCAGCACCGCAGCGACCACGCAGACGACGAGGATGATGAACCCGTCGCCGCCGTCTATCCCGGTCTCGTTCGGCATTTCGTCGAACACGTCGAACGACGCCTCGAGCTCGTCCGAGAAGGTGACCCACTTCAGGAACGAGCCGATGATGGCGATGAGAGCGCCGGCATGGACGATGCCGGTCGCCATCTTGGTCTTGGGGCCTGCCTGGGTCGCCACGACGCCTCCGTGCTGAGGTTTCCAGGGCCGCCCGGTGCGCCCGGACGGCTCGACGGTCAACGCTAGCCACCCACGGCAGCCCTCAGGTCGATGGGCGCACCGGGGTCGGCAGCTCCATGACGGGCATGTCGTCGGGGGCGTTCCCCAGGGCGACGGCGATCTTCGACGTGCCCATGAACATGGCCAGACCGGCCGCGAGCTCGACGATCTGCTCGGCGCTGTAGTGCTCGAGCAGCTCCGCTCGGGCCGACTCCGAGAGCCCGTGGGGATCTCGGAGGAAGGCGTCGGAGAACCGCAGCACGGCCTTGTGACGGGGCGAGAGCGTGCTGTGCTCGTAGCCGTCGTCGATCTGGGCGACGAGGTCCTCGGTGAGGCCTTCATGCTTCGCAACTGCGAAGCGCACGTTCCTTCAGAAACCGCAGTCGGTGACCCGCGCGTTGCGCAGCCGAGCCACCTCCTTGGTCACGCCGTCGAGCACCCCGTGGCTCCACAACGTACCGTAGGCCGTCATGAAATCGGACAGTAACTGCGGCTGATGGGCCAACGGGCTCGAAGCGACGGGATCGTCGCTGTCGACGTCGGGGAGCGAGATACGGGGCATCGGTTCTCCACTCGGGAACTCTGTAGTCAAAGGTTGAATACTGGTACGAGAAGCTCAGAACAGCGTGTGGGCATCGGCCACCGGGGTCGCGACGAGCAGCGGACGGCCGTCGGAGGAGTCGGCGCCGATTGCGGGAGGGCCAACCCCCAGAACGATCCGAAAACGCATGAAGCCGTCGTAGCACGCCAGCGCGTTGCACAGGCCCATGAGCTCGGGATCACTGAGATGACGGCGCACCGCCTCGGTGTCGGCGTCGGTCACCGAGTGCACATCGATCACGAACGCCTCGGCGAAGGCCAGGCAGGCCCGCTCGGCCTCGCTGAACCGGGGATCGGTGGGCCAGTGGGCCACGGCCGCAGCCTTGTCGTCATCGAGGCCGGCCACACGGGCGCCCTCGTATCGGATGGCCAGCTCCGAGTCGCAGCGGTGCAGCTGGGCCACGCGCAGGCGAACGAGCTCGAGGATCACCGGGTCGCACACCGGCGGCGAGAAGATGTGGCCGTACCAGGCCCGGGTCTCGGCGTAGAGCTCGGGTCGCAACCCGAACACCCGGTCGAGCTCGGTGTCGCCGTCGGCCGTCACAGGAAGCCAGGTCATCGTTGGACGCTAGCTGAGAGCTCGCCCTCGCCGCCGCGCCGCCGCGCCGCCGCGACGCCGCGGCGACGGGCGCCTCAGTCGCCGACGACGGCGTCGATCTCGAAGTTGGAGTGGTTCTGGAAACCGCTCACCACCTGGGCCAGGCGGCGATGGAAGTCGCCCGGGTTGCGGATGTCGGTGAGCTCCTTGAGCGTGTCGATGTCGTTGGCCGAGTCGATGCGGATCGAGCCCAGCCGCACGAGCCGATGGATCACGTTCTGGTGGAACGAGACCTCGGTGACGCGCATCCACGGGATCCAGTCGGCCTTGCGCCCGAAGACGCCCGAGACTCGCAGCACCCGGAGCGAGGTGATCACGTACCGGGTGTAGTGGAGCGCGACGTACTTGGCCGTCCAGATCACGGCGAGGGCCACCATCACCAGTGCGCCGACGAGGCGAGGGGTACCGGGGCCGGCTCCGAGCAGCAGCACGAGCCCGACCACAAACGCAATCGTGAAGCGACGGTTGATGAACAGGCCGATCGGGTTGGGACGCTCGGTGAGGATGTGGCGCTCGGGCCGCTGGCCGCCGATGGCGAGGTGGCCGTCGACGATCTCATCGGGCGTCTGGAATCCGTAGAAGCGCAGGATGTCGTCGAGCAGGGCTCCGAGACGCCCGTCCCGGTTGCCTTCCCTGTCCGGCTCTCCCGATGTCGGGCGCACAGGAACGCCGGCCGCTAGGGAACCAGGGTCGTCGTTGTGAAGATCGGCGCCCCCTGGAGCGTGGTGATGGTGGTTGCGATCGTGGCGCTCGCCGACGAGCCGATCGTGGGGTTCGACGGGGTGTCGGTCGACTGGTTGAGGTTGCCGATGAAGTCACCGAACTTCGAGAGCACGTCTCCGGCCAGGCCCCATGTCTTGCCCACGAAGGTGCCGATGTCGCCGCCCGAGAAGCCCGGCTGGTTCCACACGAGGTAACCGACATATCCGATGATCAGCCAGACCAGCACCGATTTCAGCTTCAAGCTCGAGTGCACGCGTCACCCCTCCGAGCGGTCCGCTCCGAACACGGCAAGCGCCGCCAGTGCCACCATACACCTCAGATCATACCATCAACAACACTGACAACATCAACCACAGGGGCAACAGGGAGAGGGGGCAGTCACTCGGCCCGGGGATCGTCGATGGTGACCGTGCGGATCGACGGGACCTGGCGCGACATCACGTCCCGGGCGATGGCCTGCAAGATGTCGACGGGCATCACGCACTCCTCGCAATTGGCGCCCTCGAGCACCAGCTTGAGGTGAACCGTGCCGGTCTCGGTGTCGACGTTGACGACCTCGAAGTCGGCGCCGTCGGGCCGTACCAAGGCCCGCACGTCGTTGAGCGCCACCTCGTACTGCGTTCCGAGATCCTCGATCCTGGGCATCGTCCACTCCTCGCTTGGTCGCGGCAGGCCCGGTGGCAGCGCTCGCACACGCGTGCTCGAGCTTCGCACCCGTACCGAGGGCGATCATAGGCACCAGGGAGATCGCAGTCCGAGACGCCAAGGGGGCGCACCCGCGCATCTCGATTCGGCGCTTCCTCAAGCGCGTCGGCGGCATGCCGATGATGAGGTCATGGGCTCGCGCCGTATCGCCTGCACCGGGGCCGTGGCCTCGTCGATCGCGATCGCCATCGCGTCGGCGGCACTCGCCGGGTGCGCGACCGAGGACGGGTTTGGCGCGGCGAGCCGGCCGCCGCTGGTCACCGAGATCACGGTTCCTCCCGAGTCGACGACCACGGCGTCGCCCGAGAGCACGGCACTCGAGGGCGAGCTGCTCGTGTACGAGGCCGCGGCCACCATCGAGGTGGGCTACACCCTCTCGACCGGGTTCACGGTTGACGCCGAGGAGCTCTCGGCACTCAACCCGGCCGTGACATTTCGCCGGGGAACGCCCGACAGCAGCGCCGAGAGCGGCGTCGTGTGGATCACCAGCGTGGGCAACTTGGTGGTATGTCTCTCGCTCCGCGCCGCGAACGGCGTCTTCACGAACCTCAAGGATGCCGTGGCCGGTCCGCTCCCGAGCCGAACGGTTGACATCGGGATGGCGCCTCCGGGTCCATGCGACGACGTTCCCTACGGCGCGCTCTGGGACGGTCCGCCCGATCCGGCCGTCAACCTGTGCCCGGCCCGTCATCAGCTCGTCGTCCTCGGCGCGTTCGACGGGACCCGTTCGCTCGTGGCGCTGAGCGCCCTCGACGAGCCCGGCAACCCTCAGGCCGCGTCTCAGGCCGAGGCTCTGGCCCGCGCCGACCGCGTTCTCGAGCGGAGCACGTCGAACGTCCCCGTGACGCTCCGCGACGACTGGGAGTATCTCCGTGGGCGCCTCGCCGACAGCCGTACGGCGATTCTCGACGGGTCCTTCGACGAGGTGCGCCCGACGATCTTCGACGACGACTACACCCGGATCATCGCCGAGCTCGCCACGTACGTCGACGGGCTGCCCTGTCTCGCCGACGACGACCTTCGGCCTTCGGACGAGGCCGACGACGCCAGCTGAGTCCGACCGGTCTCGACGCGCCGGCAGCCGTCAGCCCGCTCGTCGGCAGCCCGTCAGAACAGCTCGAGCACCTTCTCGGACGGGCGGGCAATCACGGCGCGCTCACCGCGGAAGATGACCGGGCGCTGCATCAGCTCCGGGTGCGCGAGCAGAAGTTCGACGACCGACTCCCGGGTCGTGTAGGCGTCGGCCAGCAAACCCAGCTCGTCGAACTTCTTGTCCTTGCGGACCAGATCGGCCGGGGGATTCGGGAGCAGGTCGAGCATGCGTTCGTAGACCTCACGCACGGGCACGTCCTTCAGATACTGGACGACGCCGAACTCGATGCCACGTTCCTTGAGGATGTCGACCACACCCCGGGACTGTCCTCAGCCGGGGTTGTGGTAGACGATCAATCCGTCTGTTGAGCCGGTACCTGTCATGGTCGCGACCCTACCCCGGGGCGTCACCGCGACAGGTTCAAGATCACAGCCGCTTCCGCGCACGTGGCCGGACGACGGCCGCAGCTGGCGGCGATGTCGACGGCCTCGGCCACGAGCACCTCGTTGGTCAGGTGGGCCCGGGCCGGATCGTCGCTCCAGTGGTCTTCGAGCCCACGTGGAGATGCCCGCCGGCCATGATCGCCAGCCTGCATGCAGGGCTGCGGAGGATGTCGCCCCCCATGACCGTCACCGACCAGGGCAACGGGCAACCTTCAAGCATCTCGAGGTACGCGTCGAGGGCCTTGGCCGTGGGCGGCATGCCGAACGACACGCCCTCGCCTCTCGCGAAGTACCCGTTGGGACCGCCGAAGTACAGCTTCAGCATCGCCCCTCGGGGCAGACGTCCGCGACGCCAGAACGCCAAGGTGTTGTTGAGCCATCCCGGTTCGTAGATCGCGATCGACGGGCCCAGCTCGAGCCGCTCGCAGAGCTCGAACGCGTAGCGGATGTCGGCGATGGAGTTCACGTAGGGATGGCTCTCGCGGGCCGGGAGACCGTCGTCGTCGGCCCAGGTGAGGTTCATGCAGCCAGGGTCGACGAGGCCGATGCGCAAGCCCGCCGTGGTCACGAGCGTCTCGATGTGGGCGAGCTTGTCGGCCATCGTCGGGCCGCTGCCGATCGTGGGATACCACAAGGCTTCGGGCCGCTCGGCGACCAGCGGCGCCCACGCCTCGGCGTACCGGGCCGCGCCCACCGCAGGCGCGAGGCCGAACTCGTCGTGATGGGCATGGACCACCGAGGCGCCGGCGTCGTAGCACGCGATCGCCGTTTTTCTGATGGCTTCAGGGGCAAGGGGCACATGGGGATTGCGGTCGGGCCGGGTGATCCCGTTGATGGCCGCCTCGATGACGATCGGCCCGCTGGGTGCGGTGGTCGTGGCGCTCATGGGATCAACCCCTGGTGCAGGGCCGCGCACATCGCCGAGAACGACCCGTCGGGGCCGTCGAGGATCACCTCGGTGAGCAATGGCACGGTGTCGAAGTAGCGGACGATCATCCCGTCGGCCATGTCGATGCGGAACAGGCACTCGACGCCGGATGCGGCGAAGGCGGCGGCAGCCGCGTCGGCCACGGCCGGATCGGTGGTGAGGTAGCCGAGGTGGTGGGGCCCGCCGCCGTGCTCGGCAAGGAAACCAGCGTGATGCGACGGGCCCGACAGCGGCTGGATGAGCTCGATCTGAACGTCACCGCAATAGCCGAACGCCAGGTGCCAGGCGACCTCGACCGAACCCGTCGGCATCTGGAGCGTCGTCGGCATGTCGTTCATGACCAGCCAGCGGGGTACGCCGAGTTGCTCGGTGAAGCTTGCGCGTGCCGCCTCGATGTCGGCGACGACGAAGGCCTGTTGGAACAGACCCGGCCACAGATGGGCGATGGCTGCGGAGGTGCTCGTCCCGCTCATGACGTCATCCTCGCCTCCAGGGCGCCCGGTGTGCCATTGTCGGGGCCATGGACGTCTTCGAAGCGCTCTACACGACCCGAGCCATGCGCCGGGTGAAGCCCGATCCGATTCCCGTCGAGGTGCAGCAGAAGATCCTCGACGCCGCGATCCGTGCCCCCTCGGGCGGGAATCAACAGAACTGGCGCTTCATGCTGGTCGACGACCCGGCGGTGAAGGCCGGGCTCGGCCCGATCTACCGGGAGTGCCTCGGCACCTTGTGGACCACATTTTACAAGCCCCGAGCCGATGCGGCGGCTGCCGATCCCGAGCATCCCGACAGCGTCTCGTTCGAGACGATGCGACGTTCGGCCCAGTATCTCGCCGACAACTTCGAGACCTACCCGTTGCTGTTGCTGGGTTTCGCGCAGCACGACTCGAGCGGCGGCTCGATCTACCCGGCGATCTGGTCGGCCCAACTCGCGGCCCGGGCCGAGGGCGTCGGCTCGGCCCTCACGTCGGTGATGCTCTTCCAAGCCGAGGCGGCGCTGGCCGTGCTCGGGGTACCCGCCGACCAGGGTTGGAACATGGCCTGCTGTGTCACGTTCGGCTACCCCACCGGGACATGGGGCGTCGCACCCCGCCGTCCCGTGCATGAGGTGTCGTACCGCAACCAGTGGGGCACCCCCCTCCCCTGGGAGATCAACCAACCCCTCTGGAGCACCTGAACCACCGGGCTCGGCCCAGGCGTATCGATCGGCAAAGACGGCTCCAGCGCTCCGTCGAGGGAACCGTTGGCTCGCAACCGCGTCACCTCGGCCTGCAGCTCCTGGTTCTCGTTGCTGAGAGCGTCAACCGTTGCCGCGAGATCCTCGAGCTCGGCGATGCGTTCGCGCGCCGCCAGCAACTCTGGGTAGAGCTGAGATACCTGGATCCGTCGCTCGCGGACCTCTTCGACAATGACCTGATGCGGCTCCAACGCGAAGTACCGACCGCCTGTGCGCATCGCAGCCTGTTCGCGCTCGTCCTCACGATCGAGACGACGAGCCAGGTGCCCCGACTCGAGCGCCCCCTTGTCGGGGCGGGCGACGTAAAAAGCGAACAGGTTCGAGTCATGATGATCCAATGAATATACCAGGTCGGCGGCCACGACATGATCGACCCACTTTTGCCGAGTTTCTGCTTCCGCGGCAACGAGGCGGTCGTTGAAGTTGAGGATCGGGTAGGCGAGCGCGCATCCGAGATGTGCCAGCTTATCGATGGAGAAGAAACGCTCCAATGACTCTAGGATGAGTTCGGAGTGCACTGATTCGGTGGGGTCGGCAGTAATCATATCTGAAAGCGACAGATACTCGAGGATCTGGCGAACCGATTCCGGAAGTTGCTCATTGAGACGGTGCGCTGCCTCCCAGTCGCGCCAGGGATACTGGTTTCAATGGGGGCCCACGTAGTCGTACCCTACGAACCAGCCATCGACGGGAAGTATCTCGCAGATCGCAGCAAAGAGCCGCTCGACATGCGTGATGTGATGTGCCGCAGCCACGTTGACCACGACGTCAAATCCTTCCTCAGGAAGGACCGCGCGGTTCGTGTCACACGAGTAGTAGCGATAGCCCAGTCCGGCCTCGGAAGCCCCGACCCGCGCGGCTTCGAGATGCCCTGCCGAGATGTCGATGCCTACGGCATCGAGGAACAACCCCTCGAACCCCAAGCTCGCGCTCTACCCATCCGTTTCCACAATTGAGAATCAGGGCCTTCTCAAACGGCACCGGACCGCGTAAATCAACGAGATGCTGCTGCCAGTCGACGCATTCATCGCCAGACACGCGACGGTTGAGCTCAGGCTGGGCTTCGGGAATTCGAGTCAGATAGCGACCCCAGTACTGGTCTTCGTAGTAGTCCCGCTCCATCGTCATGGTCTACTCGAACCGGACTGGGTCGAGATCGATGCGCGAGCGTCAACGCCCCAGCCACTCGCGCTGGTCAGCGACTCAGGCAAGGGGCCTGAGAAGATCATCCACCAGATCGCGGCTTCCCAGCGGGTCTCGGTTCCCCCGTTCTTTGCGTCCACCTCCGCGCCGGGCGCGGACCTAGACGCAAAGAACGGGGGTTGTGGGTCACTCGGTGAGGTTCCGGGGACGCGAGCGGGAGAGGTGGGCGCCGGCGTCGGCCAGGATGAGCTGACCGGTGATGCAGCGGGCCAGGTCGGAGCAGAGGAACACCGACAGGCGGGCCAGCTCGTCGTGCTCGACCATTCGTCGCAAGGGTGTGCTGGCAACGATGTTGGCAACGTGCTCGTCGGTGAACACCGGCCGGACGGTCTCGGTGAGCGTGGTGCCCGGCGCGATGGCGTTGACCCTGATGCCGTGCGGGCCCCACTCGACGGCCATCGTCCACGTGAGGTGGTTCACGGCGTGTTTCGCCGCTGCGTACGGCTCGAGTCCAGGGGATGGACGTGTTGTCTCACCTGATGAGACATTGAGAATGACACCCCCGCGACCCTGCTCGATCATCACCCGGGCCCCGGCAATGGCGCACAACATCGTGGTGAGCACGTTCTGGTCGAGGAGATCGCGGATGTGTGCGGCGTCGACACCCAGCAGGGGCACAGCCGAGCGCCCCGCGTGCATGCCCACGTTGTTCACGAGGATGTCGAGCCCGCCGAGCTCGTCGACGACGCCGGCCACGAGCGACGCCACCTCCGACTCGTCGCGCACGTTGGCCGGAGCGACGATGGCCCGGAAACCCTCGGCGGTGATCTCGTCGACGACCGCTCGGGCCGGTTCGGCACGGATGTCGTTGACGGCAACGGCCGCACCGGCTCGGGCGAGCCAGAGGGCGATCTCGCGGCCGATCCCCGCGCCGGCCCCGGTGACGATCGCGGTCTTGCCCTGCAGGTCGATCTCGATGGTCATCGCTGTGGAATCCCCTCGGCCGGTCTCCCGCGTGCCGACGACATCACGGCTCCAGCACCACCTTGATGGCCCCCGACGCTCGATCGGCGGCCACCCGGAACGCCTCGGACGCGTCGTCGAGCCCGAAGCGGTGCGTCACGATGGCCTGGGCGATCTCGGGCTGCTCGGCCAGCATGATCGCGGCGTTGTCGAAATCGCGCCCACCGGCGTGGCGGCAGTACGCCATCGACTGGAGGATCGTGAGCTCCTTGATCAACGAGGTCGCTCCCGGCAGGGGCACCATGTCGAAATAGACGCCGAGGAGCACGAGACGCGCCCCCGGACGGGCCAGGTCGCAGCACGCGGCAACGGCCGAGGCCGAGCCCGCGGCGTCGACGACCACGTCGTACTCACCGGTCGCGGCCCGTCCCACGCCGATTTTCTCGGCCGCCGCGAGCTGCACCGGATGCCGGGCAACCAGGTCGACCTCGCAGCCGAGGCGCTTCGCCGCCGCCGCGGCAAGCAGGCCGATCGACCCTCCGCCCACGATCGCCACGCGCTCGCCTCCCTGGGTTGCCGCTCGCCGGATGCCGTGCAGGGCAACGGATGCCGGTTCGCACAACGCGGCGTTGGCCACAGGAAGTGCCCGGGGCAACGGTACGAGGCAGTAGGGGTCGACCACGATCTCGTCGGCGAGGCCGCCGTCCCAGAAGATCCCGTAGTTCGTGAAGTTGCGGCAGCGGTTCGAGACTCCGAGCCGGCACTGGTCGCACGTGCGACACGGGGCGATGGGCTCGATGGCGACGGGTGTCCCGTCGGCCAGCTCACCGCCGAACTCGTGCCCAAGCGTGTAATCGGCCGGCCCCATGGCCAGCATGTTGAGGTCGGTCCCACAGATACCGGTGCTGCGGATTCGTATCCTGACGCCATCGCTCCCGGGCGCAGGCTCGGGTGTCGGAACCTGTACGACCCTGACCCCCTCGAGGGTGTTGCGTACCGCTCTCATGGATTCCTTCCTTCTCCGCTACGTGGTCAGGAGCTCCAGCACCCGGTCGACGATGGCGTCGGCCCGAGCGAGGAGCAGGTCTTCGGCGGTGCCGCCCAACGGGTGCTCCATGACGGCGGTCCGGGCCCGGGGCAGGCCGAAGCTCCTGGCGACGGTCCGGGTGAGGGTCTCGAACTGGGTCGTCGTGACCACCACGGTCGGGATCCCGCTGCATTCCAGCTCGACGAGGTCGTGGACACTCCACGACGTGCACGAGCCTCAATCGGCTGAACCGGTGAGCACGAGATCGGCACTGGCTCGCACCGCGGCGAGCTCGCTGGGCTCGGATGGTGTCGCGGCGCCACCCCGCTTGGCCACGGTGACGCCCACGACGGCTCCCGTCCTCTCGGCGAGACGGCCGGCGATGTGCTCCATGACCAGGCGGGCGTTGGGCTTGCCATTGTCGAGCACGACGATGCGGCGGCCGGTGAGCACGGCGGGCGCGGCGGTCAACACCGCGGGCGGGGTGCCGACGTCACCTTCGGGTGAAAGAATGCGAACCACGGGAACTCCTTTGTCCACAAGTGCTTTCGGCACGCGACGGTCGATGGTGGGTCAGGGTTCGAGGGCGAGCGTGACCGACCGGGTGACACCCCACGACGGGATCACACACGAGTGCTTGCCCGCACCTCCGGCGACGAAGACCTTGACGTTGTCGGGGCTGTCGGTCATGGGCAGGAGGTGGTCGTCGGCCACGGCGTGCATCCACGGTCGCCACCGCCGGTTGGCGAACGCCTCCCTGAACATCGCCGCCGGCAGGCGGGCCCGCTCGTACAGGTAGGCCGACACGTCGGCCCGGGCCCATCCGGCCCCGGCGATGGTGGCCGCATGCTCGGGACACAGGGCCACGAAGAACTCGCCCTCGGAGATGCAGGCGTTGTTCATACCCAATGACGACATGGCCGATGCGGCCTTGTCAAGGATGCGGGCCGGCTCGTCGGATTCCATGTCGTGGAAGTTGTGCGGGTTCTCGCCGCAATGGACGGTGACGGCCGACTCGGCATCGACGCCGACGCTGCGCTGATAGCCGCCCCAGGGTGAGGAAACGACGTTCTCCCCCACGCAGAACGTGTATTTCGACGGCTGACCCTGGGTGGAGGCGTCGCCGGGACCAGGCGTGGCGCCGGCGACATGGAGCAACACCAACCGGACCGCCCGGCCCACCGTGGCGTTGGCCCGGTTGCCGGGACCGAACGCGCCGAGGCCGCCGTTGAAACCCAGCTCGTCAACCGCCCGACCGTGCACGATCGTCAACACCGACACGGGATGCGTGGTGGCGTTGACTCCCCGCAGGTTCACCTGAGGCTGACCCAGCGCCCGGATGGCCGTCACCACCACGGGCATCCACTCGGGCCGGCATCCGGCGAGCACGGCGTTCACCGCTATGGCCCGGCGAGTGGCCTTGCCGAAGCGGGGCGCCAACACGGCGACGACCTCGTCGGGATCACGGTCGCCCGTCGCCGCGAGCATGGCGGCGACCCGGTCCTCGGTGGGCGCGACGAGCGGGAGACCGTCGCCCCATCCCCGGGCCTCGAACGCCGCGTACAAAGCCTCGGGACTCTCGATCGGGATGTCGAGGAACGCCATGTCGGGCATCTGATCGTCGGGGGCCACGGCCGAGTCTCACGCCTGCCCGTCCCCGCCGGCAACACTCGGGTTCGGGTGTGGGGCATGCTTGCGCCCGTTCGAGCCCGTCAAGCTGGCAGACGGGTCACCTGAGTCACCTGAGTCACCTGGTTCACCGGGTCACCGGGGTCAAGTGGGTTCACAGCGAAGGAGCGGCATGCCGGGCACACGTGGGGTCGGGGTCGTGGAGTTCGGCGGACCGGAGGTGCTGCGCCTCGTCAACCTCGATGAGGTCCACGCCGGACCCGGGCAGGTGCGCCTCCGGGTGCATGCCGCTGCGGTGAGCCCCACCGACACCCACCACCGGGCCGGATCACGAGCCGCAGCCCTGGCCAAGGATCCGCCGCCCTACATCCCGGGGATGGACGCGGCCGGGGTCATCGACGAGATCGGCGACGGCGTCACGGTGGGCGGCCTTTCTGTGGGCGACGCCGTCATGGCGATGGTCATCCCCAGGGGAAGCCACGGCGCCTACCGCGAGAGCCTGGTGCTGTCGGCCGACGCCGTGGCCCGGGCCCCCGTCGGTTCGACCCACGCCGAGGCCTCGACCCTGCCCATGAACGGGCTCACGGCCCGGCTGTCGCTCGATCAGCTCGCGCTGCAACCGGGCCAGACGCTCGCCGTGACCGGCGCCGCCGGCTGCTACGGCGGCAACGTCGTCCAGCTCGCCAAGGCCGACGGGTTGCGCGTGGTCGCCGACGCGTCGGCGGCCGACGAGGCGCTCGTGCGCAGCCTGGGCGGCGACATCGTGGTGAGGCGGGGCAACGACGTCGCGGCGAACGTCCTCGCCGTGTGTCCGGGCGGCGTCGACGGTCTGGCCGACGGGTCGGTGCAGAACGAGCTCGTGGTCGCGGCCATTCGCGATGGCGGGGGGTACGCCTCGGTGCGGGGCTGGCCGGGGACGGGCGAGCGGGGCATCTCGTTCCACGTCACCTGGGTGCGCGAGTACGACCGCCGGGCCGATCTGCTCGACGCCCTGGCCCGCCAGGTCGAGACGGGAGCGCTGACACTGCGCGTCGCCGCCGTGATCGACGCCTCGGTCGCATCGGAGGCCCATCGCCGCCTCGAAGCCGGGGGATCCCGCGGCCGCTTCGTCATCGCCTTCCCCTGACCCACTCCCGGTCCTGGCCTGGTCTGGTCTGGCCCGGCCTGGCCTGGCCAGGAGGCGTCAGCGCAGGCGGAGGGTGACGGGACCGGCGGTCGGATCGACGCCGGCCAACCATCCAGCGTCGATCTCCACCGGACGCGTCGGCACCAGCCGGCCGAGGCTCTGACGATCGAGCGGATGACCGTCCTGCTCCACCACGAGCCGAGCGCTCCGTACCAGGTGACCAACACGGCCCACGAGACGATGACGGGGCGGCGGTCCGAGCCCGAGCGTCACGGCGCCGGGAGCCACCCACAGCAGCGGCGAATCGCAGACGATCGGAACGGTCACGGTGGGCCAGGCCCCGCCCCGGAGATAGGCCACGACGGCCGGTGCCGACGCCCGCCCGGCCAGCGAGCACACGTCGGCGGCCTCGGCCGGATGCACCAGGTTCCCCACGGCGAAGACCCCCTCGCGAGACGTGTGGCCGCCCTGGTCGGCCAGGGGGCCACCCGACCCGGGGTCGATGGTGAGGCCGCCGACACGGGCCAACTCGTGGTCGGGGATCCAGTCGCCGCTGAACACGACCGTGTCGCAGTCGATGCGCCGAGCTCGGCCCGTGCCCATGTCGACGATCTCGACCGCTTCGACGACACCGTGACCGCCCACCAGGGAGACCACCCGCGAGCCGGTGTGCACCGGCACGCGCCAGCGCAGCGCCGCCGCCGCCCGCACGACCGGGAACGTCTGATGGCTGCGGTGCTCGGTGACCAGAGCGACCGTCCGGCATCCGGCATGGGCGAGCGTCATCACCGCCGAGAACGACACGTGCTCGGCACCGACAACCACGGCCCGACGGCCCACCTGCGCGGCCGTCATCTCCTTCATCGCCAACTGTTGCAAGGCTCCCGTGGTCAACACGCCGCGACCGGGACGGTCGCCGGCAACGAGCCGGGCTGCCCTCGGGCGCTCGCGGCACCCCGTGGCCAACACCACCGCGGTGGCCGTGAGCTCGCTCGGGCCGTCGGCGCTCGCGATCGTGAGGCGATGGTTCCCGTGGGCCGCACCGCCGGCGTCCGCGGCCGCGACCGGTGCCGCTTCACCGGCCGCACCCGAAGCGGCGGAGAGGTGGGCGGCCGTGGCCGTGTCTGGGGTGGCGTCCACTGCGCCGCATGTGTGGGACGCCGAGCCGGCTTCCGGGGCTTCGCCGGGTTCCCAGCCGGTCACGGTGGTGGCGCAGAGGATGTCGACACCCCACTGTCGGGCCCGGGCCACCAACGTCGACGCGTAGCGCGGGCCGCTCATCACCCGGTGGAGGTCGCGCAGCCCGAATCCGGTGTGGTCGCTGTGGCGCGGCGTGCCGCCAGCCTCGCGCTCGCGTTCGAGCACCGCGACCCGTCCCGCCCCCTGTTGGCGCAAGGCGGTTGCCGCAGCCAGACCCGCCGGCCCGCCACCGATCACGACAACGTCGAAGGTCGGGCTGCTCACCGCGATGCCCGGGCCAGGGATAGGGACGGGTCGAGGAGCGCCGTCACCTCGGCAAGACAGAAGTCGCCCTGGCATCGTCCGGCCAGGGCCCGGGTGCGCCGCCGCAGCCCGTCGAGATCGACCGGCGGGAGATCGCTGGCCAGTGCATCGAGGATCTCGCTGCGGGTCACCCGCTCGCAATGGCACATGATCGGGCCGCAGCCCGAGGCCTGGTAGCGCCGGGCTGCGGCCTCACCCAGGTTCGCCATCGTCGGCGGCGCGGCCAGCCCACCCGGGGCGCCCAG
Organism: Actinomycetes bacterium; assembly: GCA_031362415.1. Taxonomy (GTDB): domain Bacteria; phylum Actinomycetota; class Acidimicrobiia; order IMCC26256; family VFJJ01; genus VFJJ01. The sequence continues at coordinate 30,600 of JANLSK010000006.1, forward strand.
CCCACCCGGTTGCGCGGCATCGTGGAGTCCCATCTCGGCCACAAGGTGCTCGGCGATGGCCATGCTGGCGGTGAGGCCGGTTGAGCGAATGCCAGCCAGGCACGCGTACCGGCGATCGCGCTCCACTGTGATCTGGTAGTCACCAAGCTCGGTCACGGCTCGCAGCCCGGCGTCGGTGGCAGTGATCTCCTCGTGCGCCAAGGCCGGGAGGATACGTCGGGCCTCGGCCACCAGCGCTGCCAGACCACACTCGGTCGTCGAGCGATCGTCGTTGTCGGTGAGATCCTCGGCCGTCGGACCCACCATCACGTTGCCGAACACCGTCGGGCTCACCAGCACGCCCGTGGTCACGGCCGTCGGCACGGGGAGCACGATGTGGCGCAGAAGTGGACGGGCGAGCTTGTCGTACACGACCAGCTCGCCCCGCCGGGGCGTCACCGGCAATGGCGCCGGCCCGGGAGTGACCATCCGGTCGATCTCGTCGGCGTGCAGCCCGGCCGCGTTCACCAGCCAGTCGGTGGTGATGACACCGTGCGGGGTCTCGAGCTCCCAACCCATGTGGCCGTTGGCTCCCAGGGTGTTCACGGCCAGCACGGGCGTGGAGCGCAGAACCTGTGCCCCGTTGCTCACGGCCTCGGTGGCGAACGCGAACACCGGCGTGTACGGGTCGATGATCGCCTCGCCGGGGACCGCCAGACCCCCGAGGGCTCCGGGACCGAGGTGGGGCTCGCGTTCGAAGACCTCGGCGGTCGTCAGGGCTCGGCACGCGTGGTAGCCGTTGGCCTCGGCCCGTTCCCGGAGCGACGGGAGCCACTCGACCTGCTCGTCGTCCCACGCAACGAGCACCGCTCCGGTGCGCTCGACGGCGATACCGGTCGCTCGCGCGTAGTCGCCGAGGAGCTCGTAGCCCCAGGCCACCAGCCGCGCCTCGAGCGTTCCCGGCGTGGTGTCGAATCCCGTGTGGAGGATGGCCGTGTCGACCACGCTCGTACCCGACCCGATGTCGGGAGCCGCCTCGACCAGCGCCACGCGGCGCATCGTGGTGCGCGACAAGGCCCGCAGGACGGCCGTCCCCACCACGCCCCCGCCGATCACCACGGCGTCGAAGCGCTCCGTGCCCGGCCACGTCTCACCCATCGACACATCATCGCGGACCCAGCCGAACCCCGCCCTGCTGGGCAGAGTCATAGGAAAGGGACGACTACAAAAGGAAAAATGGGAGAGGCGGATGGCCATGCATCTCACAAGGCTTGCTCTCGTTACCAGCGCGTTGGCATTGCTCTTCGCTTGCGGTTCCGAGCCGGAGAGCGCCGCTGCGGCACGCGCCGTGGTGCTAACGCACGACACGCCACCGCCGCACGATTGGTTCCTCGGGCTGCGCATGGGCTCGGTGAGCGCCGAGGTCGCCCACCATGCGCCGTGCCCCGTCGTCGTCGTCCCCAGAGGACACAGCACGTTTCCCACGAACTCGCCACCCACTGAGCTGCGGCCCCGAGCACCTTCGGAGCGGGCGCGATCCGTGGGCGGCGTGGTGCTCCGGTGGGTGGCTCATTGGAGACGCCGTCGATACGCTGGCCCGGTCCTGTCGCTCACACCGGGGGAACGATGGCCGTCACTGGGCTCGCGAACATCGCGGTGAAGGTCGCCGATCTCGATGCCGCGTGCGACTTCTACCGGGCGGCTGGGGGTGAGATCCGTGACCGGATGCCCTGGCGCGACGGTGAGCGCGCCGACGCGTTTCTCGGCCCGGTGATGATCACGCTGTTCACCCGGGCCATCTACGAGGATCGTGTGGCCGTTCCCGCCGAAGGGTTCCTGCACCCGGCGCTGTTCACCGACGATCTCGAGGCCCAGCTCGTCGGGCACGACGTGGTCTGGGGACCCGAGGTGGTCGAGGGCGCGTTCGGCCGGCGCCGGATCGCTTTCGTCACCGCACCGGGTGGGATCAGGCTGGAGTTCATGGAGCAGCTCGAACCGGAACCGCCGAGCGACCCCGAGTCCGAGGATTCCCAAGGGGGCACAGGGTGAAGGCTCGGCGCATCCATCACGTGTCGGTGAACGTCAACGGCGTCGATGTCGACGAGATGGTCGCGTTCTATCGAGACGTGCTGGGCCTCCACGACCTGGCTCGGCCCGAGATCCCCGGTGTTCCCGGGCATTGGCACGCGGTGGGCGATGTGGAGCTCCATCTCGTAGGCGCTCCCACACGAGGGACCCACGTCGACTCGCACGCTCACCACGTCTGCGTGACGGTCGACGACATCGACGCCGCGGTCGGCGAGCTCGTCGACCGGGGCATCGAGCACGTGAGAGGGGTTCAAGGTTCGGGAACCGTGCAGATCTGGTTCACCGACCCGGCGGGGAACACGATCGAGTTGCAGCAGGAGACCCATCCCACATGACGTTCGCTGGGATGGTCAGGGATAGTGGCGGGGGTGGTGGTGGTGGTGGTGGTGGTGGTGGTGGTGGTGAGGCGCCCGATTTCGAGCAGTGTTCAGTTGGACACGGAATGTGACGTCGTTGTGAACATCGTTCGGCGCACTTCGAGCGGAGCCACACGCCGATGACGTTCACGCCGTACGCGCACCGACCGGTCCGGGCCGCGATCGTGGGCCTGGGTCGTATCTACGACCTCAACGTGCGGGGCTACGTCGGCAACCCCGACGTGGAGGTCGTGGCTCTCGTCGACCCGAGCGAGGAGCGACGAGCGCAGCGCCAGGTCGACTGGCCGGGCTCGGCCACATTCTCCTCGGCCGCCGAGCTCGCCGCGAGTGGCATCGAGGTTGACGCGGTCGAGGCTCTGCTGCCGATCCCCTTGCACGTCGCGGGCGTTGTCGAGCTGCTCGGCCATGGCTGGCACGTGAACCTGCAGAAGCCGATGTGCAACGACCTCGCCAGTGCCGAGCGGATGCTCGAGGCAGCTCGCCGCAATGACCGCGTCTTACGGGTGATGGAGAACTACCTGTTCTACGAGCCGCTGCGGAAGCTCAAGGCTGTGGTCGAGTCGGGCGAGATCGGTGCAGTGAGCGGTTACCACATGAAGATGGTGGGCAGCGGCCGCGGCGGGTGGGACGTCCCGATGAGCAGCTTCGACTGGCAGCTCCAGCAGATGCGCCAAGGGCGCGGGATCCTCGTCTTCGACGACGGCTGGCACAAGCTCGCCACTGCGCTCTGGTTGTTCGGTCCCGTCAAGGAAGTGCGGGCCTGGATCGGCGCCACCGAGGTTGCGCCGACCATCAGCATCGACGCTCCCACCACCATTTCCTGGGAGCACGACAACGGCGTGCGCGGAGTGTGGGACATCACGCTGGCGCCCGAGCTGTACCTGCGGTCCGACTACTACACCAACGACGAGCGCTGGGAGGTGACCGGCCGCAAGGGGTTCGCCCGGGTCAACCGCTGCACGGGTCGCGGCGTGCAACAACCCAGCCTGGAGGTGTACGCCGACGGCGAGATGCGCGGCTTCCATGCGCTCGACGACGACTGGGCGAGCAGCTTCCGCGACTCGGGGCGGCACTGGCTTCGCTGGCTCCGAACCGGCGACGGCCCCCTCCTGTGGAGCGGCGAGGAGGCGGTCGACGTGCTCCGCTTCGCCCTGGCCGCATACGCAAGCAGCGAGCAGGGCGGCCTCGGCATCGACCCGTCCACCGTGGCGTACCCGGCGTAACCCAGCCTTGCGCCGACGATCGCAGGCTCAGGCCGCTCGGCCGTAGCGTAGGGCTACTCGCTCTCTCCGGCGTAGGTGCCGAAGGACCAAAGGTTGCCTTCGGGATCGCGGATGGTGAAGACGAGGCCATCGGGGTCGTACTCAGGGGCCTCGGGGGCGGCGACGACCACAACCCCGGCGGCGGTGCAGCGCTCGTACACCGCCAGCGGGTCGGCGGTGATCACGTAGAGGCTCTCGGTACCGGTCGGACGCTCGGAGAACGGGTTGCCGGCCCGGTTGGCTGTCGCTGCTTGGACCACGCCCCCTTCGGGCCAGCGCAGTTGGCTGTGCTCGATGATCTCCGGGTCGGAGCCGGGCACGATGAGATCGGTCTCGAAGCCCAGCACCTCGACCATGAAGCGGATCCCGGCTCCGGCGTCGGCAAAATTGAGCGCGGCCCAGATCCCCCCTCGAGCCCGGCGATCGACGGGACGGGCCCTGCGGGTCACCACCCCCACGCCCGCAGCCACGCCCACGCCCTTGTCTCCGGCACCGTTGCCATCCGCCAACGTGAGCGGGTGGCCCATGCGCGCGAAGGCTTCCGATATCGAGCCGCCGAAGAACGAAGCCTGCACGTTGGACGGGACGTCGGCGAGCAACGACTCGTAGTAGGTGACAGGGTCGGGGTTTCCCTCGTTGTGGGCGTAGTCGCTCGAGAAAACGACGGACTCGGGCAGCATCTCGAGCAACCGCAAGGGATTCTGGTCGGGCGTCGGCAACGGGGTTATCCGTACGTTCCGGCGCACGAACTCGGTCGGCGACAATGACCACGGGTAGTCGCCGAAGTACACCCGCGGATTCACGGAACGGCGGGCATTGCGCTGTTCCATGTGCTCGACGGTTCCCCCGAACCAGTGGATGCCGCACTCGGCGATCAGCACGGTCAGCTCAGGATGGCGCTCGAACACGCCGCCGAAGACCATCCCGTTCAGGAACACCTGGATCTGCTGGTGTCCCTGGCACACGCCGAGTTGGCGCAGCAGGGTGATGTCGCCTTCGACGTTGGCCCAGCCGTCGGCGAACATGGCCGGGTTGGCGCCCACGTGCAGGATGGCCAGCATCCCGAGATCGACCGCAGCCGACCAGATCTTGTCGTAGCCCGAGTGGAAATGCGGGATGCCGTTGACGGGCACCGCACTGATGAGGAACGACCGGCTTCCCAAGGCCCGCATACGGGTCATCTCGGCGACGGCCCAGTCGAGATCCTCGAAGGTGAGCGCCGTCGTGGGCCAGAGCCGATCGGTGTAGCCCTGATGGCACTCACCCATGTAGGTGTTACCAGCAGCGATGAGGTCACGGGACGCGACCCGATCATCGAGGAACCGGGTGGAGGTGAGGCCGCGCAGGGAGATGATGTTCTGCGCGTCGATGCCCCGCGCGTCCAGCCAGGCCAATCGTTTGGCCGGATCGGCCAGACCGCTCTGCTCGGCACCCTCGTAAGCGAACCCCTCGACACGCTCGAACCCGGCGATGGCTGCCGCGCCCGGAGGGAGGAGATCAGCCAGCGCAGGCCACTGCTGACGAGGAAGGGTCGTCAGCAGATCGCCGGCCACGAAGCGCATCGTGACCTCGCCAACGTCGTAGGGCGGGAGTCCCGCTCGCTGCCAGGCCTCGGCGATCACGTCTTCCGGTGGCTCACCGTGCGAGTCGACGTCGATGATCATGCTGGCTCCTCGTGGGTTGACGCTCAGCGATCAGTTTCGCACGGCCGCCGCAGCGGCCTCGGCGATGAACGTGTCGAAGAACCGCTGCTGCACGGGGTCGGTGGCTGCGGTGTCTTCGGGATGCCATTGCACGGCGACGATCCAGGCATCGCTCTCGTGCTCGAGCGCCTCGACGACCCCGTCGTCGGCCCGGGCCGTGACGACCAGCCCGTCACCAACCCGATCGACGGCCTGATGGTGCCACGACAGGCACATCGGCCGATCGGTCCCCAACGCCTTGTACACGCGTGAACCCGCCTCCACGGTCACCTCGTGCAGCACCCCGCGACGGTGCTCGATGGTGCCGGCGACATCGGGAACGTGCTGCACCAGCGTGCCGCCCAGCGCGACGTTGAGCACCTGATGACCCCGGCATATGGCCAGGGTCGGCGTCCCGGTGGCGATCGCGGCACGAGCCAGCGCCAGCTCGAAGGCGTCGGAGTCGGCGCTGGTGCCGTACACCTCGGCGTGCGGGTCCTGGCCGTATCGGGCCGGGTCGACGTCGCCGCCGCCGATCAGCACCAGACCGTCGAAGCGCTCCAGCCTCTCGGCCGCAGCGTCGTCGGTGAGCGGGATGGGGAGCTGCACCGCCTCGAGACCGCCGGCCCTTTGGATGGCGTCGATGTAGGCCCGGGAGCACGCCATCACGTTCTCCCGGTAGCCCTCGATCTGGGCCTTGGGGACGGGCCGCGATGTCACGGCGATCAGCGGACCACGATCACGAGCCATGCACCCACCTGCGGTCGAAGGACGCCATCAGCGAGACAGCCCAACGCTACCCCGACTGCGTTGGCTTACGACCGGAGCGCCGGCCTCGGACCCGACGGGCGACGAGACCGGCGCAGACACCGGCCTCGTCGCGCCGCGGAGCCTGCGCCCCGGCCATGACCTCGGTGAGAGCTATCCGACGGTGAAGGCCTGCGTCATCCCGTGGGCGAGGTGGGGTGTTCCGTCGGCGTTGGGGATGTAGCAGAACATCATGTACTCACCAGGGACGAGGTCGACGGTCAGTACCTCGTCGTCGCCAGGAAGGGCCACATACGAGCCGAAGAACGCGGCGACGGCGTCCTCGTCCTCGCTGCCGAACGCCTGCTCGGCGGTGAAGCCCTCGGCGGCCTGCAGGATCACCATGACGTGGGACAGCTCACCGTCGTTGGTCATGGTGAACGTGGTCGGCCCCGCTGCCGGCGGGTCGAAGGCGAAGGCGAACTCCGTCGCTGACACCGCAACCTGGGCCGCCTCGGGGTCGGGCTCGGTGATGGCCGGGTCCTGGAAGTCGCCCGGGTCCTGGGGGATGCCGCAGTGCTCGGCGTTGAAGGTATTGATGACCACGATGCGCTCGTAGGACTCTCGGACAAGGCCGAGACCAGGGTCCCCGGCAGCGATGCCCTCACGGAACGCGGCGACCACGATATCGACGTCGCCGCTGATCTCGTCGGGCGCGTTTACTTCGAGGGCGCCGAGCAGCTCCTCGGTCGGGACCGGTTCGTCTTCGATCTGCGCGGCGACGGTGCACCAGTCGGCGAACTCGGCGTCGATGTCACCCGATGCGATCTCGTCGGCCTCGTCGCCGGCCACCTCGGGCCCGCACGTCTCGATCTCGAAGGATGTGATGATCTCGAGCGCCGGCGCCACCTCGGGGTCGGCGAAGACGCTCTGTGGGTTACCGGAGTCGACGGCAGCAATGAACGCCGGCACCACGATCGCCAACTGGTCCTGGATGTCGTCGGGGGCCACCTCCTGGTAGGCGGTGAGTTGGTCGACGGTGGGGAAGTCTCCTGCGTTGAGCTCGGTGGCCAGCCTGCAGTACTCGTCGAGCTCGCCCGCACCTCCGCCCTCGGGGGCCGCCGTCCCGATCGTCGTCGCGGCCGTCGTCGTGATCGCGGCCGGGGCCACCGTGGTCGCGATCGCGGCCTGGTCGGCGGCTTCGTCATCGTCGCCGCAACCTGCGGCCGCGAGGGTGAGTGCGAGCACCGTGGCCGTGAAGTACCTGTGTCGTGTGTTCATCGTCTCTCCTTCGTCAGTCGCATGACGACCCTCGTGCTCGGGAACTCGATGCACAGCAGCTCGAAGTGAGTCGCTGCGACCAACGCGCACCCTGCCCGTGAAGCTCCCCGGAAACCGGGCCTGAACGACGGGGCTGCGTGCCTGTCCACATCGTCCGCTCCCCGCGCCCCGGAAGCGATCGCGTGGCAGAGGTATCTCGCTGTCCGAGCAGTAAGGCTCAGGTAACCGGATGGGCAGGCTCGTCCTCGGGCGCAGCAGTGGCGCAGCGCACCCGTCCCCCATCCGAGCACTTGTCACCAGCGACATCACAGACCGTGTCCTCGTGAACACTTCTCGGGGGTCAGCGGGAACAGGTCGACCGGGTGGCTTGACCGGGAAGGTATCGATCCCATTCGCCGGGAGTGAGCTCGCGTCCGGCGACCGCACAGGCTGCGGCTCGCCAATCGGCTGGATCGAGAGACCAGATCATCGGGGCGTCGCTGCCCACATACAGCGACGCACCGTCGGGGCTGAACGCCGGGACGAAGGGTATCTCCGGACGGTCGGGCTCAGGAATGGCGGCGACGGTGACCGGGAGCGCGCCTCCCACCAGGCTGCCACCGATGGGTGCACCGGTAGCGGTGTCCCAGAGCTGGGTCGTGGCGAACTCGGTCGTCGAGGCGAGAAGTGATCCGTCGACGTTGAACGCCAGGCCCCGCACGGGATAGAGACTCTGCTCGCCGGCTGGCGCCGCCGGTTCGAGCGTGTCCGCATCCCAGAGCTGCACGGTGCCGCCGGAAGTTCCGGTGGCGATCCGTCGACCGTCAGGCCCCCACGCGACAGCGAAGAACGGGACGTCGACGCTCTCCAGATAACCCGCTTCGAGCGTGCGACCTTCGACGTCGATCAGACGCACGACATTGTTGTCCACAACGGCGGCGAGGCGATCGCCGTCGGGTGAGAAGGCCAGGCCTATCGCCGAGCCGCCGACGGTCGTGACGGCGTCTCCAACGGGTTCGAGCGTGACCGCGTCGAGGAAGATGATGTCATGAGTCAGTCGGTCGCTCGCTTGATCGGCTCCCACCGCCACCAAGGCGCCCGACGGGTCCCAGGCGACGGCTTCCACGGGATGATCGAAGCGAACCGGTCCGCCCACGGTCGTGCCGTCAGCGACGTCGAGCACGGCCAGCCGGCCGTCCGCGCCACCGAGGGCGATCCGGGTGCCGGTCGCATCGAGGGCCGCGGTCCAGATCGGCTCCCCGGTCTCGACGTGCCAGCGCGTCGTATCGGTACCGACCTCTCGCGCCGTCACCGATCCGTCGAAGGAAGCGGTCAGGATGGTTTCGCCGTCAGGCAGTGCCATCACGGCCACGACCGCGTCGCTGTGGCCGGTGATCGGACGACCGAACGAACGTGAACCGTCGAGGCTCCAGACCGACCCGGTGCGGTCGCTCCCGGCGATGGCGAGGTGCGACCCGTCGGGGCTGAACGCGACGTCGTTGACCTCACCGGCCAGCCCGGTCAACGGAGGAGCGGCGAGGCGGCCGGTGGCGCTGGCGAAGAGTCGGGTGGAGCCGAGGAACCCGCCGACGGCGATCAGGGATCCATCGGGCGAGAAGGCGATCGCCGAGGCGACGTCGCCGTCGAGGTCGAAACGCCGAATCGGCATGACCCGAGCGCTCCCGATGGCTTCCCGTGACAGTTGGGCGAGGACGACCTCCCCCAACTCGTTGCCGATGGCGAGACGCCCGCCGCCCGGGTCGTAGGCGATGGCCGTCGGGAGCGCCTCGGCGTGCAGCAACGCGCTCACGTCGACATCCATGGCAGTGGTCGTACCCGGAGCCGCATCCGGGCCGGGCACCGGACCTGGCGCCCGGGCCACGGCGCGTATCGTCAGCATCCCGTTGCTGGACACGACGACGAGGGAGGTGCCGGCAACGCCGATGGCCCAGGGTTGGTCGACAACGCGCTCGACGGCTTCGGCGACGCCCCGGTCGATATCGACCATCTGGATCGCCGCCACCCAGTCGGGCTCCTCCGAGAACCGGGTCGCGGAGATGGGATATCCCGCAACGGCGACATGGGTGTCGTCGATGACGATGACACGCTCAGGCAGAACACCGAGCGGCAGGCTGGCGCGCTGCTGTCGTGTCGTCACGTCCCACACCTGCAGAGTTGCCGCGGCTGATGCGAACTCGTTCTCGGTGCGCTGCTCGGCCACACCGACCACGACGACGGTGCTGCCGCTGGGCGTGAAGGCGGCGTCGAAGTCGATCTGGAATTCCTCCCCGGTGGCCAACGGTTCGCCCGTCGGACGATAGGTAGCCGTATCCCACGTGAACGTGCCCGTCGAGTCGGATGTGGGTGCGACCAGCTTCGTGGCGTCGGGCGACCAGGCCAGCGATTCGAAGCCCGACTCCACGCCGTGGAGCTTCGCCACGAGCATCGGCTGGGCGGCCAGCGCATGCAGCAGGGCGCTGCGCGTATCGACGGTGTCGCGGCGGCGGTTCGCCTCGACAGCCAGCAACAGAGCCAGATCGGGTTGCGTGGCCGCCGCCGTCCGGGCCTCGGCACCCAGGCGGGCGATGTCGGCGTTGGCGCTGGCGTTGTCGGCCCGGTCACGTTGGTCAGACGTCCGACCGAGCTGCACCACGGCTACGACGGCCGCCACCATGGCGACGACCAGCGCGAACGCGACACTTACCAGTAAACGCCGCAGGCGCCGGTTGACGACCCCGGCTCGGCGGGCCTCGTCGGCGTGCGTTGCGACCGACGCCTCGATGAACAACGTCTCGGTCACCGTCAACGAAACACGGTCGGTCAGCTCGACCGCTCCCGCGAGGCGCCCGCCACGGTAGAGCTCGGCGGGGTCGTGGCTGGCCGTGGTCCAGGCGCCGGCCGCGGCCGTGAGATGGCGGTGGCGGCGGAGATCGTCGCGTTGATCGGCGATCCAATCAGCCAGCCGGGGCCATTCCCGCAGCAACGACTCGTGCGCCGGTGCAACGGTGTGACCGTCGACGGTCACGAGGCGTGCGGCGGCGAGACGGTCGACGAGGCGATCGATCGACTCGTGCTCGCCCAGATCGCGTAGCTCGTCGAGGTCGACCCGGCGCCGGCTGTCGGCCGTGCCTTCGCCCGGCTGCACCATGCGCATGAGCACAGCGCGAACCGTCTGGCGGTCGGTGTCTCCGAGGCTCCCGAACACGGCTTCGGCCGACGTCGCGATGGCGCCGTGCACTCCGCCGGCGGCGCGATATCCGGCGACGGTCAGGGTCCGACCGTCGCGTCGCAACCAGGTTTCACGCATGGCCTGAGCGACGAGCGGCAACGCCCCGGGCTCGTCGCCGGCGTCGGCCAGGACCAGCTCGGCCAGCCCGGCCTCGAGCCGGAGACCGCGTCGCTCGGCGGGAACCTCGATGGCTGCTCGCAGTTGATCGGGACGCATCGGGGCGAGCAGCAGATGACGACTCGCCACGGCGTCGGCGAAGTGGGGGAAACGGGAGAGCTCGCCCAGCGCGTCGCCCCGTAGGCCCACCACGACGCCGGCGGGGTGAGCGCACAGCCGCTCGACGAAGACCCGTCGAGCATCCTTGTCGTCGCACAAGGTGAACAGCTCCTCGAGCTGATCGACGATGACCACACCGTCCCCGAGGCGGTCCAACGCCTGGAGGGGATGGGCGCCCGGGGTGCACACGGTGGCCCCGGGGAGGTGCGGCAACAGGCCAGCGCGCAGCAGCGAGCTCTTGCCGCTGCCCGACGCCCCCAGCACGGCCACGACCCGTCCGGGCCCGACCAACTGGCGCAGCATGACGACGGCGTCATCCCGGCCGACGTAGACATCGGCATCTTCCGGCTCGAAGCTGGCCAGCCCGGGGTAGGGCGCTACCGCGGGATCGGGCGGAACGTCGAGCCCCGCGGCCGACACCGCGACCACGTGATCGGGCGGGCCGACACCACCCAGATGATGGGCGCCGAGGGCGACCAGGCCGATGCCATCGAGGTGCTCGGCGGCGACGAGGCCCGCCGTCGTCGCCGAGAGCAGCACCTGGCCGGCTCCGGCGAGGTCTCGAATCTCCCCGGCCCGGTTCACCGTGGTCCCGTGCCCGCCTCGCTCTCCGAGCCCGGGGTGGCCTCCAATGACCGAGAGCTCACCGGTGTGCACACCCGAGCACACTTCGATGACCGGATCGCATGTGCCGACGAGGTCGCGGTTGATCGCAACTGCGGCCCGCACCGCCTGCGCGGCGCGGGTGAACACCGAGACCGTGGTCTCGCCGTGGGTCGCAGCGCCGATACCCCGGCCACCGTGGTGCTCGACGATGCGATCGACGATCAGGTCGTGGCGGGCCAACGCCGCCGGCATCGCCAACCCGTGCGTCTGCCACAACGTCGCGAAGCGGGAGATGCGCGTCGTGAGAATCGTCACCGTGCCCGTGGGCAACGTGTCGGGCTCACCGGCGCGCAGCATCTCCACGAACTCGCCGACGGTCGGGGGACGGCGGCCGGGGTCGATGGCCAAGCCCCTCCGGATCGCCACTTCGAGGTGCTCGGCCCGCGCCGGCTCGATGCCGCTCCACCGGGGGAGCACCCCCGTCGGGGGCCCACCGGTGAGCAATGCGAACACCGTGGCGGCCAGCCCGTAGATGTCGGCTGCCGGCCCCGGCTCGTCACCCACCATCAACTCCGGTGCCCGATAGCCGGGCGTACCACCTCGCTGCACGAGTCCCGGCAGCGACGACACGCCGAGGTCGACGCACACGATCCGTCCTTGCCGATCGAGCACGAGGTTGGCCGGCTTCACGTCGCAATGGACGATCGGAGGATCGTGGCGATGGAGGTGCGTCAGGGCCTCGGCGGCCTGGGCGGCCCAGCGCAGCACCGTGGACGGGGGCAGCCCGGGCGTGCCGTCGGTGGCCAACACGCGCCCGAGGTCGATGCCGTCGACCCAGTCGAGGACCACGACATGCTGGTCGTGCTCGAAGAAGTCGTCGCGCACGACCGGCAGCCCGGGGTGCGGCGCCAGCTCGAGCAACGTACGAACCTCACCCAGGACCCGCTCGGCTTCGAGCGGGTTGGCGGGGATCCGGCGGATCTTCAGGGCCACGAACCGGTCGTGGCGGGTATCGAGCGCCTTGACCACGGTCCCCTGACCGCCCCGACCCACCGTCTCGACCACGTCGTAGCGCTGGCGTATTCGTTGCGAGCCGCCCGTTCGTTGCGAGCCGCCAGCTGGGGCCGACGGCATCAGCTGGCGCCGAGATCGGTGATGCTCACCGCACCGGTGGCGAGTGCAGCGTTGGCGAGGCGGGAACGGCGGCGTTCCCCTCCGACCACCCTGAACTTGTCGTACAACCGTCCCAGGTGCTGCTTCACCGCCGCGTCGCTCACGATGAGCGCAGCCGCGATCTGGCGCACCGAGGCCGGTTCGGTGAACGGGTCGCCCGACAGCAGCGGCTGGCACAGAGCGATCAGCACGTCACGCTCGCGAGCCGTCAGCACCGGCACCTCGTCGGTCACCAGTGTCTCGGAGCCGCCCATGCTGCCCACGCCGCGCAGCACCAGACGAGCGCGTCCGAGGCGTATCTCGTCCGACGCTCGCACGACTCGGCGTACCTGCACCCGCTCGCCGTTCACGAACGTGCCGTTGCGCGACGCCAGGTCCTGCACGAACCACGAACCGCCCAGCCACTCCAGCAGGGCGTGGACCCGCGAGACCGAGGCGTCGACGACCACGATGTCAGCCGCCGATGAGCTGCCGATGGTCGCCCGATCAGCGGGGATCGTCAGCAACTCGCGGCCTGCCCCGGTCCACAGCTCGAGATGTCCTTCCACGCGCTCCATCATCGCGCCGCCCGACACATTCACACCCCGCAGATCTGCTCGTCGTAGGCCAGGACCCGGGCGTGATGGTCGCGAATGGCAGGATCGGTCTGCTGGACGATGGCTCGATCCTCGGGCGTGCCCTCGAGGATGAGCCGTCGGAGGTCGTAGTCGAAGGCGATCAGGACCTCGGGGCCGCGCGTTCGCAGCCACTCGGTCAACGCCTCGACATCTGCGGCGATCACCGCGGGTGCGTTGGCGGCCTGGGCGTCGAGGACCATCGTGTATCCAGGGCTCTCGATGAACGCTCTGAGCAGTGCGGGTTCGAAGGCCGAATTCACGACCGCGGCGTACCCGTCATCGAACGCGGCCACGGTCTCGCAGTAGTCAGCCGCTGTCGGGTCGTCCGCGAAGCTCACCTCGGCGGCTCCTCCCGGACCGGTACCGCAGACCTGGCTCTCGTAGGCCAGGATGGCAGCCTGGGCGGCCTGCACGTCGGGGGGTGGCTCCAGCGCCTGTTCCGCCGGGGTGCCCTCGGATCCGATGCGCTCCACGTCGAAGTCGTACGTCTCGAGCACCGGTGTCAGCATCGTCATGATGGTCTCGTTGTTGAGCACCCAATGCTCCCTGATGCTCGCAGGCGACTGCGCCAATGCGGTATCGATGAACTCGAGGTACTCGGCCCAATAGGCCCTAACGCGGCCGGATTGGCCTGATCGTCACCGTCACCGTCGAGCTCGTGCACCGTCCAGACGCGAGCGGTGTCGCAGTACGCGCTGTCGGGATCGTCGAGCAACGCGCCGGCAGCATCGTCGTCGCCCCCTCCACACGACGATATGAGCAGCGCCACCGCCAAACCCGTCACCGCCCGCTTGGTTGCTCCATGCCAGTGTTGTCTTACGAGATAGGTACGCCCGAGGCGTCGAATGGTCATGGCGACATCATCCGTGAAGCGCGACGGCCCAAGCGATGGCGCGACCGCGCTATCTCCCTGTCCCCGGGATAAGGCTCATGTGACGAGAGGGACAGGGCACACCGAGCCGGACGCTCGAACCCAGGACTGCCTGACACAGGCGCACGGAGCGACATCCGGTCGTGAAGACCGCTTCGCGCGGGCGGGGTGGAGTTCCGCCACCCAGTGACGACCCGGGAGGTGATCGTCGCCGAGCTGGGTCACTCGATCGCCAGATCGAGGTCGCCAAACCCGGAGCGGCCGGCATCCCAGTCCCGTCCTGTTCCGCCACGGTCTCGAGGACCTCGCGGGAAGGCCCATCTGGCCTCGTCGCTACCGCCGATGAGCACCAGCGCGTCGAAGTGCTCCAGCCGTTCGACGGCCGCGTCGACGGTGAGCGGCACCGGAGGCTGCACGGCCTCCACGCCGCCGGCGCGCCGAATGGCCTCCAGGGCTGGCCCCGCAACTCACGACGGCAGTTCACGGCCGCAGCTCGGGGCCGCCGTTCAGGGACGGGGCTCGCGGGGAAGTCCCAACGAGCGTTCTCCGATCACGTTCTTCATGATCTCGGTGGTGCCACCAGCGATGGTCATTGAACGGCTCGCGATGAGTCGGTTCCCGGCCGCCATGTCGTCGGTGCTGAGACCGGCGATTGCTTCGAGGCCGACCGTTGACGCTCCGAGCTCGGCCAGTCGCTGGGCCAGGATCGACCAGGCCAGCTTGATGACCGACGACACCGCTCCCGGGGCTGCGGCGCCCGTCATCTCGGCCAGGGCTCGCGAGCCCATCCACTGCAGGATGCGCGACCCGCTGTAGAGGCGGCTCGCCTCCTGGCGGTGCACGCCCACGAGCCCGCCCGGCCGGCCAGGAGCCCCTCCCGGGCCGCCCGAGCCTCCGCGACTGCCACCGGTGCCACGGTCACCGAGCACGAGTCGCTCGACGTCCTCGACGAGGTTCCCGGCGATCGAGATCACGCCGGCACGCTCGAAACCCAGCGTGGCCATGGTGACACGCCAGCCGTCGTTCACGGCGCCGAGCACCGAGTCGGCCGGCACGTGCACGTCGGTGAAGTGCATCTCGGCGAAATCGCTGTCGCCGCTGATCTGGGTGATGGGACGGCGCTCGATGCCCGGGAGATCGAGGGGCACCATGAGCGCCGAGATGCCCTTGTGGGCTGGAGCCACGAGGTCGGTGCGCACCAGCAGCATGCAGTGCGTCGCCCACATGCCGATCGACGTCCAGACCTTGGAACCATTGACGATCCAGGTGTCGCCGTCGAGCTCGGCCCGGCAGCGCAGGCCAGCGAGATCGCTGCCCGCGTCGGGCTCGCTGAAGCCCTGGCACCACACTTCCTCGGCCGTCAGGATCCGTCCCAGGCTGAGACGCTGCTCGGGCGTGCCGTGCACGGCGATGGTCGGGCCCACGTTCTTCACGCCGAACACCGCGACCTGGCGAGGCGCGCCGGCCCGGTGGAACTCGGCGTCGCAGGCCACCTGCTCGGCCACATCGAGGCCGCGGCCGCCGATGTCGGCGGGCCAGGCCGGCGCGGTCCAGCCGTGGCGGCCGAGCGTACGTTGGAAGTCGATCCAGGCTTCCCAGCTCCCGTGGGCGCCGAAGCGGGCCCGGTGCTCGGGAACGATGACCGCCAGGAGCTCACGCAGCTCCTCGTGCGGTCGGGGGGACAGGTGCGCGGGGACGAGTTGGCTCATGGGGTCGACGACGCCACGCCGGTCGCGGTACCGCCGATCGAGTTGAACGGCGGGTAGCCCCAGTTCGTGGGACCGTACGGATGCGGCAGCGTGGCCCCGTCGACCAGGTCGGCCCACACCGAGAACTGCGGAGCGTCGACGGTCCGTCCCGAGAACGCCATGGGGTGCGGATGTGCTGCGATGTACGCGCACACCGAGCCGGGCACGTCGACGGGGAGGCCGTTGGCGTAGTCGATGCCGAGGTCGCGCATGGTGATCTCGGCCCGCTCGGTGAGCACGAATCCCGGCTCCAGGTTCACCACGGCGACGTTGTATCCCTTGAGCTCCTTGCCCAGACCGAGCGCCACCCGGTTGTGGGCGACCTTGGTGATCGAGTACGAGAACGGCCAACCCCCGTCGCCAGGCTGCTTCGACGTCTCGTTCTGGCCCGCCCCCGAGGTCACGTTGACCACCAGGCCGCGACCCAGGCGCTTGAACGTGGGGAGCACCAGCTTGATGAGATACAGGCCGGCGAGCACGTTGCCGGCGAAGCCCTGGTCGTACTCCTCGATGTCGGTGTCCTCGAAGGAGCGCATGGGGCCCTTGGGTTGATAGATCGCGTTGTTCACGAGCACGTCGATCCGACCCAGCTCGGTCAGCGCGGTCGCGACCGACGCGTCCATCGTGGAACGGTCGAGCACATCGAGCTTCGTGACGACGGCCCGCCGGCCCAGTGCCCGAATCTCGGCGGCGGTGGCTTCGAGCGTGCCCGGCACACGCGACGTACCCCGGTCGGCCTCGTTGACCGTCCGAGCCGCGACGACCACGTCGAAGCCGGCCCGAGCCAGGTGGATGGCGCAGCTCCGCCCGATCCCCCGACTCGCCCCCGTCACCAGCGCCACCCGTGCCTCAGCCATGGCCGGAAGTTAGCCCCCGACGACCGAGACCGCACCCGGGCACCCGTGGCGGAAAGCGCCTGCCTCGCGACAGCCCCGCCGACGAGCCCCTACTCGGGGGTCGTGTAGGCGGCGGTGATACCGCCGTCGACGAGCAGTGAGGCGCCGGTCATGAAGGACGAATCATCGGACGCCAAGAACAGGGCGGCCTTGGCGATCTCCTCGGGCTCACCGAAGCGTCCCATGGGGACGTGCACCAGTCGGCGCTGGCGTTTGGCATCGTCCGACAGGAACTTGGCCAGCAATGGGGTGAGGACCGGGCCCGGGCACAGGGCATTGACGCGAATTCCTTGGCGGGCATAGATCACCGCGATCTCGCGGGTCATGGCCAAGACGGCGCCCTTCGACGCCGTGTAGGCGATCTGGGGTGTCGCCGAGCCCATGTGGGCCACGAACGAGGCCACGTTGACGATCGAGCCGCCGCCACCAGTGGCGAGCATGGCGGGAATGCCGTGCTTGCAGCAGCGAGCGACGCCCTGCACGTTGATGTCGAGCACCGTCCGCCACGTCTCCTCCGACGTGTTCGTGGGGCCGGAGTCGTCGCCGGGGCTGATCCCGGCGTTGTTGTAGAGCACGTGAAGTCCTCCGTGAACGGTGACGGCATGCGTGATCGCCGCCGCCACCGAGTCGTCGGAGGCCACGTCGCAGAACACGTACGTCGCCCACCCCCCGGCCGCTTCGATGGCAGCCACGGCTTCCGAGCCGTCGACCACGTCGGCGATCACGACCGCGGCGCCCTCCCGAGCGAACAGCTCAGCGCCCACCCGCCCCAAGCCGCTCGCGGCCCCGGTGATCAAGGCCACCTTGCCTTCCAGACGCCCCATCGGGTTCCTCCTCGATCGTCGGCTGGTGGGCGGACTCGGGGATGGACTGGGAGCTCGCCATACCCGCCATGATCGCGTACACGGAGGTCACGACGGCCGTCCTCCCGTCCGAGGAGCCCCGCGAACGCCCGGTTCCCGCCCGGCCCGGCGACGCGGATGGGCCGAAATGGGCCCGAAACGGAGTTGCAACTCGGTCGCCCAGGGCGACTGGGGCTCGGCCCGACTTGCATCATCACGTACCCTTGGAGTTGCCTACAGCGCCGGTCGGGGTCCATTCCTACGGTCCGTGGCACGATCACGACCCGGCGTACCGCCAGTGTGCGCCCAAACACGAGGAGAGCGATCACCGTGGCTCAGAAAGCCGTGGTCGCCAAGACGACGAAGCCCGACGAGGTCAAGAAGCCGCTGTCGAAGGCGGCAGCCGCCAAGCTCGCCGCGGCTGCTGCCGCTCAGGCCGCCAAGCCCCGGGCCCCCAAGCCCAAGGAAGACCAGGCGTCGGTCGAAGAGCGACGTACCGACCGGCGCCCGCCGGCCACGCATGGTACGGTCCGCATGGCCAACGAAGGCTGCCGGTGCGATCTGTGCCGTACGGCGCTGTCCGACTACCGCCGCGAGCGCGCCACCGCCGACTGGTAGCGCCTGGCCCCGAGGGCTCGCTCAAGCAAGCGCCATTCGGAGATCTGCGATCAGGTCGTCGATGTCCTCGATGCCGACCGAGAGCCGGATGAGCGCCGGATCCACCTCGAGGGCCGAACCGGCCACCGAAGCGTGGGTCATCCGCCCAGGATGCTCGATGAGCGACTCCACGGCCCCGAGCGACTCGGCCAGGGTGAAGATCTCGGTGCGGGCCACCGCCGCAAGCGCTGCGCTCTCCCCGGCCTTCAGGGTGAACGAGACCATCCCCCCGAAGCCCCGCATCTGACGGGCGGCGACGGCGTGACCGGGGTGCGACGGCCGTCCCGGGTAGAACACCTCGCCCACCGCCGGATGACCAGCGAGGAACTCGGCCACCGCAGCCGCGTTGCGGCAGTGCTGTTCCATTCGGGCGGCGAGGGTCTTGACCCCGCGCAGCACCAGGTAGCAGTCGAAGGGACCGGGGACCGCGCCGGCGGCGTTCTGCAGGTAGGCGAGGCGCTCGGCGCAGGCATCGTCGTTGGTGGCCAGGAATCCGCCGACGACGTCGGAGTGCCCGCCCAGGTACTTGGTTGAGGAGTGCATGACCACGTCGGCGCCGAGGGCGAGCGGCTGCTGGAGGTAGGGTGTGGCGAAGGTGTTGTCGACGACCACCGTGGCGCCGCTTCGATGTGCCAGTGCGCTGATCGTCTCGATGTCGAGGATCCGCAGCACCGGATTGGTGGGCGTCTCCATGACGACCATGGCTGTCGGACGGTTCAGGGCGGCTTCGACGGCCGTGGGATCGCTCAGGTCGGCGATGACGACCTCGACCCCGAGGGGGCCGTAGATCCGAGCCAGGAGCCGGTAGGTGCCGCCGTAGGCGTCGTTGGAGAGCACGACGCGATCGCCTGGCGCGAGGTCGCGGCACACGACGTCGAGCGCGGCCAAGCCCGACGCGAACGCCAAGCCGTGACGGGCGCCCTCCAGCGAGGCCACGCACCTCTCGAGGGCCTGCCGGGTCGGGTTGCCGCTGCGGGAGTACTCGAAACCCTGGTGGACGCCCACGGCTTCCTGGGCGAACGTCGACGAGAGCACGATGGGCGTGACCACCGCCCCCGTCGTGGGGTCGTGGGGTTGGCCGGCGTGGATGGCCCGGGTGGCAAACCCCTTGCCGGCGAAAGGTTCCGGGGAATCGGGCGGGCCGGTGGGCTCGGTGGGCTCGGTGTCGGCCACGATCACCGCCCGGCGGCGGGCGCTGGCCGCGACGAGAGGAACCCCAGCACGTCGGAGCGCGTGATGATGCCGACGGGATGGCCGGCGTCGAGCACGAGCACGGCGGGCGCGCTGCCGAGCAGCTCCACGGCCGTCTCGACCGACTCCCCGGTTCCCATACGAGGCAACGCCGGTCCCATCACATCGCCGATATGCCGGTCGAGCCCGTCGGGGTCACGAAACGCCAGCTCCATCAGGTCGCGATCGTGCACCGCCCCCGCGACCTCGGCGGCATTGAGCGGAGGCTCGTGCTTGACCACCGGCATCTGCGAGACCCCGTACTCGCGCAGAATGTCGATGGCCTGCCTCACGGTTTCCTCGGGGTGCACGTGCACCAGATCGGGAAGCGCGCCGCCCTTGCGGGCCAACACGTGGGCCGCCGTCGGGCCGTCGCTGCTCAAGAAGCCGTAGTCGGCCATCCACGAGTCGTTGTAGAGCTTGGAGAGATAACCCCGACCCGAATCGGGGATGAGCACGACCACCACGTCGTCGGGCCCGAGATCGCGAGCCACCTCGAGGGCCGCCCACACGGCGGTGCCGGCCGAGCCACCCACGAGGATCCCCTCCTCCCTCGTGACTCGGCGGGCGGTGAGGAACGACTCGCGGTCGGTGACCATGACGATCGTGTCGATGACGGACGCGTCGTAGGTGGTGGGCCAGAAATCCTCGCCGATTCCCTCGACGAGGTACGGACGGCCGGTCCCGCCCGAATACACCGAGCCCTCCGGGTCGGCGCCCACGATCTGGACCTTGGGATTGAAAGCCTTCAACGCCTTGCCCACACCGGAGATCGTGCCCCCGGTGCCGATCCCGGCAACGAAGTGGGTGACCCGTCCGTCGGTCTGGCGCCAGATCTCGGGGCCGGTCGAGGCCACGTGCGAGGCCGGGTTGGCCGGGTTGTGGTACTGGTTGGGCTGGAAGCCACCGGGGATCTCACGCGCCAGGCGGTTGGCGACGGAGTAGTACGACTCGGGATGGTCGGGGGCCACGGCCGTCGGACAGACGATCACCTCGGCTCCGTAGGCCCGTAACAGGGCGATCTTCTCCTGGCTCATCTTGTCGGGCATGGTGAACACACAGCGGTAACCCCGACGCGCCGCCACGATCGCCAAGCCCACGCCGGTGTTGCCGCTCGTGGGCTCCACGATCGTGCCTCCCGGCCCGAGCAGACCGTCGCGCTCGGCCGCTTCGATCATGGCGACGGCCGGACGATCCTTGACCGATCCGCCGGGGTTCAGCAGCTCGAGCTTGGCGAGCAGCGTGCACCGCACACCCTTGCCGACGCGGTCGAGGCGAACGAGCGGCGTGTTGCCGATGAGATCAAGCAGCGAATCGTGGACGTCCATTCCGAGGCCTTCCGCCGACGAGGTGAACCGCCGTCGAGCGTACCGGCTGCGGTTGGGGACGACCGTCGCCGTCAGGCGCCGGTCAGTCCTCGGTCAGTCCCCGGCAGGCAACGCTGTTCATCTCCGCATCTACCCGGGGTCCCGCACTCAGCCACGACCCCCGGAGCTGACGCTCGGCTCGGCGGAGGGGCCGACAGCATTTGCGGACGGGCCGCTGGGGGTAGCTCATGAGTCACCACCCCGGATCAGACGGCACGAAGAACGGGGCTGTGACCTCGCCGTCGACGCCCCGGAAACGCAAGGGGCGGAAGGCGACCGTGACAGCCATGTCAAAACGGAGATCACCCGGTTCGGTCTCGACCATCCGGGTCGGAACCCGCACCTCGGGGGCGTCGTCGAGCGAGACCAGTGCAGGCACGAACGGAATGGCATCGGCGTACTGGGGGAGAAACGGTCGATGCACCACGACCCACGAGAAGAGCGTGCCCCGGCCCGACATCACCCGCCACGTGAACGCCCTGCCTCCGCACGCCCCGCACGTCGCCTCCGGAAACCAGTTCGAGGCTCCGCACCCGTCGCAGAACGGGATGCGCAGCTCGTTGGCCGCGGCCCCGGCCCAATAGGGCGCTGTGGCCGGCCACTCGACGTCGGGGAGCGGGAACGTGGCCCGACTCGTCGAGCCCTCGCGGTACTCAGCCACTGACTACCCCCGGTGCTTTCTGAGCACGAGCACGCTCGCCTGCGGGCCGGTATACCCGGCGTAGATGCCGATCTCGGCGTCGGGCACCTGGGCGTGGGCCTCACCCCGCAACTGATGGACGACCTCGACGACGTGAGATATCCCCAACACGTAGGCGTGCGACAGCATCCCGCCGTGCGTCTGGATCGGCAGCCCGCCGCCGTCGTGCGTGAGCGGCGTCGACTCGAGGAAGGCCCCGATCTCGCCTTTCGGACAGAAACCCAGGTCTTCAATGGTCATCGCCGTGACGATCGTGAACGGGTCGTAGCAGGTGAACACGTCGACATCTGCCGTGGAGATACCGGCCATACCGAAGGCCCCGGCCGCTGAGAACACGTGGGGCGTCGACGTGAACGCCGCCTGCTGCGACCAGTGCGGCCCGGTGTGGCTGTTCCCCAGCCCGACCCCGGCCACCTCGATGACCGGCTGCCGAAGATCACGGGCCCGCTCGGTGGACGTCATGATGTATGCGCCGCCACCGTCGGAGATGAGACAGCAATCCTCTTTACGGAACGGGTCGACCAACATGGGCTTGGCGAGATACTCGTCAAGCGTGAGCGCCTTGTGGTTCATCACCGCACCGGGGTGGAGATTCGCGTGCGCCCGACACGCAACAGCGATGCGCCCCAGATGCTCGGGACGGGTCCCGAACTCGTGCATGTGCCGACGGGCGATGGTGGCGAAGTAGACGGGTTGCGGGAACCAGCCCATCGGCACTTCGAGGTTCTGCTTGAACAGCTCCTTGGCGTGACTCTCGCCCGGCCCCCCGACCATGGAGTTGCGCTGGGTCGCCCAGGCGACGGCGAACGTGTTGAGGATGTATTTCGCCTTGCCTTCACGGATCGCCATGGCAGCGGTATGCGGCGCCGTCGCCGCCCACACCATCCCACCACCCTCCTTGGAGACCCACAGATCATGCGTGACCCCGAAATACTCGCGGAAGTCGTCGTCGGTGAACTCCATGCCGGCCATGGGAACGTGCATGATCCCGTCGATGTCGCGGGCCCGCAGCCCGGCATCTTCGAGCGCCCGCTCGATCGCCTGCGCCGCCACCTCCTTCTGGCCCCGACCCGACGCCGAGCTGTGGTCGGCGTCGCCCACCCCAACGATGGCCACCTCGCCGCTGGTGTCTTCGAGCGCCGAGGCATAGCCCCACTCGCCCTTGGGAGTCGCCATCCGTCGGTCCCCTCGCGTTCATCTCGTCGCCAGCCGGCGGACGTTACCCTGGCCCGCTTGGACGCCGCCGACCCCGCCGACCCCGCCGACCCCGCTGACTCTGCTGACTCTGCTGAGGCTGCTGAGGCTGCTGACCCGGTTGCCGAGTTCGCCCCGCGACCGATCCCCCGTCGAACGTTCCTGGCTGCAGGCCTCGCGGGAACGGCTGCGGTGCTCGTAGGCTGCAGCGACGACGACGCGTCCGCACCGACGACCGGCACCACCACACCGGGCTCCACCACGCCGGCCACTGCGGCCGCCAGCACTTCGGTGACGCCGGGCACCACGGCGGCCGGCGCTCCCGCGACCACCACGACGACCGCAGCCAGCGCCACCACCGCGCCGGCCCCTGAGCAGCGGACCGCTCAGCCCATCGCTGGACCGGCGTTCAGTCTGGGTGTCGCCTCCGGGGATCCCGACGACACCTCGGTCGTGCTGTGGACACGCGTGCACCTCGGCGAGGTTCCCGGTGCCGATACGGCACCCCTGACCGATGACGTGATCGACGTCGTCTGGGAGGTGACGACGGCTGACGATGCCGACTTCGCAGCGCCCGTCGCCCGAGGGCTGGCCGAGGCCCCGGCGGCGCTGGGTTACAGCGTGCACGCGCTGGCCACCGGGCTCGCGGCCGACACCCGATATCTGTACCGATTTCGAGTAGTCGCCAGCAACGGCGAGCAGACGAGCGATATCGGCGTCACTCGCACCTTCCCGTCGCCCGACGCCTCCCCCGACATGCTCACGTTCGCCTTCGCGTCGTGCCAGGACTACCAGGCGGGCTACTACTCGGCCTGGCGCGACGTGGCCCAGCAGGCCCCCGATCTCGACTGCGTGGTGTTCCTCGGCGACTACATCTATGAGGGGGGCGTGAAGGACGACGCCATCCGGCCCCATGACAGCGACACCGTCCGGACGCTCGACGAGTACCGCAGGCGTTACGCGCTCTACAAGGGCGATCCCGACCTCCAGGCCGCGCATCGGGCCGCGCCCTGGCTCGTCACCTGGGACGACCACGAGGTGGCCAACAACTATGCGGCCGACACCGTCGAGCGGGCCGACCCCGACTTCCTCGTGCGGCGCGCCGCCGGCTACCAGGCGTGGTGGGAGCACATGCCGACCCGCATCGCCCCGCCGGACGGGCCCGATCTGGTCATCTATCGGGAAGCCAGCTTCGGCGATCTCGCCAGCTTCTACGTGCTCGACGGCCGCCAGTACCGCAGCGTCCAGCCGTGCCGCGGGTCGACGGTCAGCGACTTCGGCGCCTCCTGCGCGGCCGTCGACGATCCCGACGCCACGCTGCTCGGCCGGGAACAGGAGGGTTGGCTGCTCCAGGGCCTCACCGCCTCGTCGGCCGTGTGGGACGTGCTGTGCAACGACGTGATCCTCTCGGGGTTCAACTTCGACCCCGCCCCCGACAAGGCCCTGTACCTTCTCGACACGTGGGACGGGTATCCCGTCCAGCGAGATCGGCTGATCGAGGCCCTGGACCGAAATCTCTCGCCCAACCGCAACTTCGTGGTGATCACCGGCGACGTGCACGCCGCGTTCGCCATGGACACGGTCACTTCGGAGGGCACCATCGTGGCCAGTGAGTTCGTCGGGGCCGGCATCTCCTCGGCCTACCCGATCGGTGCGCTCACCCGGAACGCCTTGAGCGCCAACGCCCATGTGCGCTTCTACGACGAGCGCAAGGGCTACGTGCTGTGCCGGGTCACCCGAGACGCCTGGGTGGCCGACTTTCGCAGTACCGACGCGCTGAACCGCGATTCACGGGTGGAGTCAACGGCCACCTTCACGATCACCGCGGGCACACCGGGAGCCGTCAAGACCTCGTGACGCGGGCTCGGTGACGGCCCCGGGGAGCGCCGGCGTCACGAACGCTCCATCCGGTCGAAGGCGCTCTCGAGAGCCGCAAGCCGCTGGTGGTACTCGTTGCGATAGCTGCCGTGGGTGATGACGTAGCGCGCATCGGCGAGGAGATCGGCCACGAGGTTGCGCACGGCGTGCTCGGGCGTGGCCACCTGCTCGGGACCCATGCCGCTGCTCGCGAGCAACACCTCGATGTCGTCGGGGAGCAGGACCCACGCCCCCGTGTCTGCCGGACGGGCGAGTGCGCTGCTCTCGAGGTGACGCGTCATCATCCCCGCCGGGAACACCACGGTGACACCGATGCCCTCGTGGGCGAGCTCCTGGCGCAACGTCTCCCCGTAACCCAGCACGGCGAACTTGCTCGTCTGGTAGGCGCCGAGACGCTCGCTGGGCACGAGCACACCCGACGACGCCGTGAGCACGATCCGCCGCCAACCCGATCGCCGCCGCAGCAGGGGCAGGAACGACGCCACCGTGCGGACGGTCCCCAGCACGTTGACGTTGATCACCCATGCCCAGTCGTCGTCGGTGAGCCGGTCGATGGCCCCGAACTGTTGCACGCCAACGTTCGCGCACAGCAGATCACAGCCCCCGAGTCCGGTCTCGACGGCGGCCGCGGCATCGGCCAGGGAACCGAGGTCGCCCACGTCGACCCGGATCGCCATGGTCGCCACGCCGTGCTCGCTCGCCAAGGTGGTGGCCACGGCTCGAGCCCGGTCTTCGTCGATGTCGAGCGTAGCGATGGCCATACCCGCTTCGGCGAAGCGCCGGCACATCGCTGCGCCGAACCCCGAACCCGCTCCGGTGACCACGGCGATCCGACCGGCCAGCTCGGTCGGATCGGCAACCCCGGTCGACTCGCCACCCTCGGGAGATTCAGTACCTTCGGTGGGCTGCCCCGGCTCCACCGGTTCGGCGCTCATCGTGGCCACTACGACGCCGGCGATGCGCCCGTCATCACCGAGGACAGCGGGGGGCTCGTCGTCATGGAAGGTCACCGAGCATCGGTGGGACGCGTCCTTGTGCACGATCACGTCGGCGTTGGCCATCGTCGGTGCGATGTGCTGTTCGAGATTGGGGCGGTTGACCTGGGCCCACACCATTGAGGCCATGTCGATGCGAGCGCCGACATCGAGACCTGTGAACTGCCGGTAGAACGAGCCCGGATCGTCTGCGGCCGCGTCGCACAGCCCGAGAAACCGCTCCACGAACCACGCCTCGACGTGTTCATCGGCAGCGTCGACGTAGACACGACAATGCAGCCGCTCGGCAAGCAGCGGCGCCAACGCATTCACGCCTTCGAAGATCACGGTGCCCGCTCGCTCGATGCGGAGCGTGTTGACCGGGTCGATGTCGTAGAGGTCGTGCGAGTACAGCGGCGCCTCGACCACGGGCTGGCCGCCTCGCAGCGCGTCCAGGAACTCGACCATCGCTCCCACGTCATAGGTGTCGGGAAATCCCTTGCGGTACAAGGCGCCCTGCTCGCAGAGAACCGAGTTCGAGAGCAAGAAGCCATCGGTGGATACGACCACCGCACCCGTAGCGTCGGCGACGGCACGGGCGATGGTGGTCTTGCCTACGGCGACGGCTCCAGCGATGCCCACGATGAACGGCGCATGCTGGCAGCGGCACCGCTCGATCGCCTCGAGCAGGCCACCGAGCTCGTCACCGGGCTCGTCACCGGGCCGGCTCGAAGTCGCCGCTCCGGTCACGACTTCGTGGCCCGTCGTTGCGCCTTGACGCGGGCGTGCTCGAGGTCGATCGGAGCGGTGCGCTCGCGTTTGATCTCGGCGAAGTTGTCGTAGCGGGCGAGCCAGGAAACGTGGCGCCAGAGCTCGACGGCGTCGGCGTCGTTGGGCGGGGAGCTGATGACCGGGCCGAACACGGCCGAGCCCTCCCCGTCGTCGAGCACGATGGTGGCCACGCCGAACGCTCCGACCCGGGCGTGCACGGCTCGGTACTCCTCCTGCAACCGGTCCCAGGTCGAGACGTCGGCCTGGGCCTTCTCGTACAACGTCGGGTCCAGCGCGCTGTCGCGGAGTGCGGCCTCGACCACCGCCGCCTCGGCCAGGTTCTCGACCCCGTCCCACGTGCGGGCGCCCAACGCCTCGTAGAACCGAGCGACGCCTTCGTTCCCTGCGACGTCGCGAACAGCCACAGCCGTGCGCAACGCCCGTATCCCCTTACGTTTCACTGCCTCGTCGATGCTCAGCTCATGATCGGGCGCGTTGTGCAGCTCCAGAGAGAAGAATCGCCACGACGCTTCCACCACGCCGAGCTCGACCAGCCGGCGGACCCATTTCGAGGTCAGGTAGCACCAGGGTCACAACGGGTCGAAGTAGAAGGCGATGCGTTCGCGTGCGTCGGGTGCGGTCTGACCAGAGGGCATGAGCCCGAGAGTACCGTGATTCACTCCGAGGCAAACCAGGCGCCAGCCTCGGTGCGGACGCGTCGCAGGCCGTCAAGCGCGTCACGGGTACGAGCCCAGGGCTTCACGACCAGACGGTCGACACCCAGCTCGGCCCAGCGAGCGATGTCGTCGTTGCCGATGGTCGGATCGAGCGTGCAGACGGTGATCGAGAACGGCTGGTCCTGCACCGCCCTGCCGACAGCCTCGGTTTCGAGCCGAAGCCGCCGGAGCTCGGCGATCTGCCCGGCGGCTGACTCGAACGTGTGGGGCATGCTCATCCAACCGTCGTGACGCGCCGCGCGGCGGAGCGCGGCTGGGGACTCCCCGCCCACGAGCACCGGCGGATGGGGCCGCTGCACCGGCTTGGGCTCGAACATCACCGGATCGAAGCGCCAGAACTCGCCCTCGTGGGCCACGACCTCGTCGGTCCACAGGCGTTTCGCCACCGTGAGGGCCTCGTCGAGCCGACGGCCCCGGGCCGCGAAATCGGCATCGGGGCCCAGGGTCGCCGTCATCTCCGCGGCGAGCCATCCGGCACCGACGCCGATCTCGGCCCGTCCTCCGCTCACGATGTCGAGGGTCGTGAACGCCCGAGTAGCGATGAACGGATGCCTGAGCCCGAACAGGTAGACGAATGTACCTAATCTAATCTGCGTCGTCCGGGCCGCGATGAAGCACAGGAGCGCCGGGTAGTCGTGCAGCGGTGTCGACGGAGGAACACCGGCCGACGACCCGTCTGCGTAGAGCGCTCCTGTCATGTCGAGCGGGAACACGAGATGATCGGGGGTCCACACCGACTCGTAGCCCAGCTCGTCGGCGAGCATCGCGGCTTCGATCCATTGCGCCGTATGGAGATGCGAGAGGGCGATGCCGAAGCGCATTCGTGTGTCCCGTCTTGTGGCGTCACGCCAGGTTGCGTGTTTCGACACTCAGCGTCGTGGCCCCGGCCCCGCTGTCGGCCGTCCGACAACCTCGACCGTACCTGACATGCCGGCCGCGGGCTCGGGCGGCCGGCGAGCGAAGGTCGGGATCGGCAGCGTACGGAAGGACGTCCGAATGCGCTTCCGCGGAACGGTCATCGGACATTTCCCCGGGGCCCGGGCGTCTCGGACAGCAGCGGCAGGATCTCGACGTACCCGTCCGTGCCGTTCACGCGTATCCTCTGCCCATCCTGGATCATCCGGGTGGCCTCTTCAACCCCCACGACAGCCGGCAAGCCGTACTCTCGGGCGGATCAGAGCGCCGTGAGTCATGAGCCCTCCAACCTCCGTCACGAGGCCCGTGATCGCAACGAACAGGGGCGTCCAACTCGGGTCCGTGAACGTCGTGACCAGGATGTCGCCTGGTTCGAGATCGGCCTCCACCATCGGATTTCGCCAGGCCATCCAGGATCCCTGAGCGAGTTGCAGGCGAAGCCAGGACGTACTTGCTCATCCACTCACCCTTCTGTTGAGCCCTATCGGAGGTCTCTCGCTTCTTGGGGTCTACTGACGCTTTCGTGGGTGGGTGACGGGTCGGTGGGGCGAGGGTCTGGGTGCGCACGCCGTTCCGGTTTTACGTTTCCAGCTGTTGGAGGCCGGCGACGGAGGGCAACGGCGACCACCAGACCAGACGTTTTCTTCGCGCCGCGATTGAGAGTTGATCGACACGGTCATACGACCCGGCGACACGGTGACGTCACCGCTCGACTTCGGGACGCTCGCCAGGCGAACGTGCCAGGCGGGCTTGCTGGCGCCGGCTCAGGTGCGGTAGGTGGTCTCGGACGGGAGGCGGCGCCAGCCCTTGGCTGCGCTGTTGCCACCGTCGAGCGCTATCGAGCATCCGGTGACGAACCGGGCGAGATCGCTGGCGAGAAACAGGCACACCCCGGCGGCGTCGTCGGCCGTGGCGAAGTACCCGAGCGGCGGTGTGTACGTGGGCTCGAAGGCGATGTCGGGCTGGTCGACCTGGCTCATCATGTTGGAATCGCCGGTGGTTTCGACGGCGTCGACGGCGATCGAGTTCACCCTGATCTGCCTCGGGCCCAGCTCCAGCGCCAGGCTCTCCGTGAGGCTCGCCATGGCTGCCTTCATCGCCGCGTAGATCCCGAAGCCCGGCGCTGCCTGGCCGGCCTCGATCGAGGTGACGTTCACGATCGAGCCACCGTCGCCCATGAGCGGGACACACTCCCGGATGAACGTGGTGCACTGCGTGAAGTTCTCGTCGATCATCGCCTGTTGGCCCTTGTCATTCGTGACCATGAAATCAGCCAGGAACGACCCGCCCGCGTTGTTGACGAGCACGTCGACCTTCCCGAACCCCGCCGCCACCTCGGCGATGTGGATGCGGACGGCATCGGCGTGGCGCACGTCGATCACCGCCTCGATGGCTTGCCGTCCCGTGGCCCTGACAGCCGCGGCCGTCTCGGCCAACCCCTCGGCGTTGCGGTCGCAGATGGCCACGTCGGCCCCGAACCGTGCGAACGCCCGTGCCGTCGCTGCGCCGATCCCGCTCGCCGCCCCCGTCACCACCGCCAGCCGATCGGTCAGCAGCACAGCATCCGGCCCGAAGATCACCGCCGCAGGTTATCGAGGCGCCCACGTCTCAACGGCACAGCGTCTGCGGAGCGACCGTTCTGGCGCGACACGGCGACGGTCAGCCCGTGATCGATCAGCAGTCCGGGAGGTGGTGATCCACCTCATCGGCTACGTCGGTACGCCCTCGAGCGGGAGCCTGTACCAGGCCGCCGAGTTGGCGATCGCCGCCCACGTCCGAGCCACCGGCAACCTCGACAGTGCCCACAGCCCCGAGTCCCTCGACAGCCACGGAGCAATGTCGTGAACGAGCCCACCCCGGTGGGGTTCGTCGGTGTGGGACGGATGGGCTCGGCCATGGCGCTGCGCGTCCTCGACACGGGCGGAGCGGTCATCGCCTACGACACCGCAGCCGAACCCCTCAGGCAGCTCGCCGAGGCCGGTGCCGCTATCGAGTCGTCGCCGGCCGGCGTGGCCCGGCGGTGCCCTGTCGTTTCGGTGGTCGTCAACGACGACGCCCAGGCCCGTGCCGCCGTCACCGGCCCCGACGGGATCCTCGACGGGGCCGAGGCGGGTTCGGTCGTGGCCATCCACTCCACGCTGCATCTCAGCACCCTCGAGGAGCTGGCCGCCGCTGCGGCGCTCCGGGGCGTTGCCGTCGTTGACGCTGCGGTCACGGGAGGGGCCGACGCAGCCCGGCGCGGCGAGCTGGCGGTGATGCTCGGCGGTGCGCCCGAAGCCCTTCAGCGCCTGCGCCCCGTCGTCGAACGCTACGCGTCGTTCGTCGTGCATGCCGGCGACCTCGGCGCGGGGATGGCGGCCAAGGTCGCGCTCATGGTCGTGTCGTTCGTCAAGCTGGCCGCAGCCTCCGAGGGACTGGCCCTGGCTCGGGCCGCGGGTGTCGATCTCGACTTAGTTCGTACAGATCGTGCGCCACACCGAAGCCCAGAGCGGCATCCACGACTTCTTCCTCCGCGAGCGAGCCCGACTCATCGTCGATCCGGACGGCCCCCTCGCCGAGATCGCCCGCGTCGAGACGCCCAAGTCGCGCAAGGATCTCCACGCCGAGCGCGAGCTCGCCGCCCGCCTCGGCCTCTCGCTGCCCATCACCGCTGTCACCCACGACGAGATGCCCACGGTCTGGGGCGCCTCCCTCGAAGGGCCCGCCGTAGTCTGACGCCAACGTCAGTTGCGGACGCGCAGGAAGCGCAGGAAGCGCCGGGAGGATCGCTATGAGCACCAGCGAGCACGACGACGACCGAGACGAGCGCGCAGGAACCGAGGGGCTTCTCGCCGGGGTGCGGATCGTCGATCTGGCCGGGGAGCCCGCGGCCATGACCGGAAGAATCCTCGCCGACTTGGGCGCCGAGGTCGTCAAGATCGAACCGGTCGACGGCGATCCGCTCCGCCGGCGGGGGCCGTTCCATCCCGACGGCCGCTCGCTGCGTTTCGAGGCCTGGAACGCCGGGAAGGTCTCGGTCGTCGTACAGGGCGCCGACGACCCGGCGCTCGACGCGCTGTTCCAGAGCGCCGATGTCGTGATCGACACCCCCGGCTTCGCCGGCTCGTGGCAGATCGATCCGTCCCGGGCTGCGCAGGCCGTCTGGGTGTCGGTCACGCCGTTCGGGCGCACCGGACCCTGCTCGCACTGGGTCGGCACCGACCTGGGAGCCATGGCGGCCTCGGGGAACATGTTCTCGACCGGCGATCCCGACCGACCGCCCGTCCGCTGCACGGAGCCCACGGCGTACGCCCACAGCGGGCCCGAGGCGGCGCTGGCGGCGCTGGCGGGCCTTGCGACGGGACGGCCGCAGCTCGCCGACGTGTCGATGGCCGAGACCGTCGGCATCGCGTCGATGGGCTCGACGGGCCGGTACTTTCGCGACGGCGTCCGCGGGCAACGTCAGGGGGCGGTCACCGGGCGAACTCGCGAGATCTGGCCCACCAAAGGCGGCGGTTTCGTGAGCTTCGGCCTCCGGGGCGGCAAGGCGCGCGTCCCCACCCTGGAGCTGATCACCAAGCTGGTGTACGAGGACGGCATCGAGAGCTCCGTGCTCGACCGCAACTGGGAGACCTACTCGCCCACAACCGCAAGCGCCGACGAGCTGCGGGCCATGGAGACCGCGATCGGCGAGTACTTCTCGCGCCACACGATGGGCGAGCTGTTCGACATCGCCTGCAAGACCAACCTGATGCTGGCGCCCACGGCCACGAACCTGGTGATCCTCGAGTCGAAGCAGCTCGCCGCTCGGGAGTACTTCGGGCCGGTCGGCGACATCGGGGCGTTCCCCCGGGCGTTCACCATCGTGCGCTCTGTCGACGGTCGAGCTGCTCCGGCCCGTCCGAGTGCCGCAGCGCCCCTCCTCGGCGCAGGCCCGTCGCCTCCCTGGACCTCGCACGGACCTGAGCGCCGCGAGCCGCCCGCAGGCGCTCCCGGACGCCCGGCGTGGGAGGGCACCCGCATCCTCGAGTTCGGCTCGGGAGCGGCCGGGCCCATCGCCACCCGCTTCTTCGCCGAGCACGGGGCCACCGTGGTGCGAGTGGAGTCGCGTACGCGCCCCGACTTCCTCCGCGTGTACGCCCTCGGGCCCCAGAATCCCCACGGCCTCGAGGGGGCCGACATGTTCGACGCGCTCAACGTGGGTAAGCGCACGATCTCGCTCGACCTCAAGAAGCCCGAGGCCAAGGAGGTCGCCGTGCGGCTCTTCCAATGGGCCGACGGGGTGTGTGAAAACTTCGCTCCCAAGGCCATGCGCAATTTCGGGCTCGACTACGACTCGATGGCCGCGCTCAAGCCCGACCTGGTGATGATCTCGGCCTGTCTCAACGGCAACACCGGTCCGTACCGCGACTATCCCGGCTTCGGCGGTCAAGGCTCGGCGCTGAGCGGTTTCAACTGGCTCACCGGCTGGCCCGACAAGGAACCGGCGGGCCCCTTCGGAACCATCACCGACTCGTTGGCTCCCCGCTTCGTGGCCGCCGGTCTCGCCGCGGGCCTGCTGTATCACCGCCGGACGGGCCGCGGGTGTTATCTCGATCTGGCCCAGGTGGAGGCCGGTATCTATACCCTCTCGACCGCTATCCTCGATGGCGCGGTGAACGCCAACGTGGTCACCCGAAACGGGAATCGCCACGACGCGGCCGTCCCCCACGGAGCGTTCCGATGCGCTGATGCACCTGGCGATACCACCCGTCCAGAGGGTGCCGGAACTGTCGGCGATCGTTGGATCGCCATCGCCTGCTGGGACGACGAGCAGTGGGCCCGTCTGGCGAACGAGATCGGCGGTGCGGCGCTCAACGCGGGCCTGTCCGACCTCTCTGGTCGCCGGGCCCGCATCGGCGAGGTGGAGGCACTGGTGAACTCCTTCACAAGCTCCAAGCAGGCCATGGAGATCGCGGAACGCTTGCAATCACTGGGGATCGAGGCGGTCCCGGTCAACGACTTCCACGACTGCTTCATCGATCCCCAGCTCACCCACCGTCAGCACCTCGTGGCCTTGACCCACCCGTTTCTCGGGGAGGGTCGCTACGAGCGCAACGGCTTCCGGCTGTCCGACGCCGACGCGGTCGCCGAGGGTTACTGGCGGGCCGGGCCGACGCTCGGACAAGACAACGAGTGGATGCTCGACCAACTCGGTTACACCCCCGCCGAGATCGCCCACCTCGCCGACGTCGGCGCCCTGGCGTGATCGGCGCTTGGGAGTGACGGCGTAACGACGCATCGGCGTGACGGGTCACGGGCATCACCGCACGGTCACGTCGTCGAAGCGGGTGCGGGACGGGGTGGCGAGCGCGTTGTCGTCGTGGTTCACCAAACGCAGCGTCACCCGATGCCCGGCATGGGGGCGGAGGTCGAAGGTGACCTGGCTCCACGTCGTGGTGTTGGCACACCGGCGGCGCAACACGGTGGCCGTGGATCCTGCCGTGTGATCGACCAGCGTCACCGTTGCCCAGTCGCTCGAAACCGTACCCAGGCACGTCGGCCGGAACCACAAGCCGAGCGAAGCAGCTCCTGTGGGCACCACGAACGCCTGGCTCAGGGTCGAATCGCCAGCCGTTGGACTCGCGGCCCCCAGAAATCCAGCCCAGGCTCCGGTCTGTGCGCCCGATCGCTGACCCACGGTTCCGCTGGCCGCCCAGCCCACCGTCGCGCCGAGCTCGAACCCTCCGTTCACCACCGGATCGACGACGGCCCGCGGTGAACCCACGGTCGTGGTGGTCACGGACGGAGGCCTGGTCGTCGTGGTCACGGACACGCCGGTGGTCGTGGTCGTCGGAGGCTTGGTCGACGTCGTCGTCGTCGGAACCGTCGTTGCAGGAGCGGTCGATGTCGTCGTCGACGACGGAACCGTCGGAGGAGGAGGAGGAGGAGGAGGAGGAGGAGGAGGAGGCGACGTGTTCCCGAACGCCGATTGGAACGCCGGACGGCTCAGCGGCACCCGTTGGAGACGGCCGGCGTGCGAGTCGGGATCGCTCACGCCCCAGCCCGGCTGCTCCCAGAACGCGTGGTAGGCGATGTTCCATGCCGGGTCAGCGATGATCGCCTGCATCCGCTGGATGAATCGGGGATTGTCACCCCCACCCCACGACACGCCGGCGCCCGCGTCGATCCACAGTTGCAGGCCCCACTCGGGGATGCTCAAGGGCTTGCCGTGGGCTCGGGCGAAGTCGCGATAGAAGACCATGCCCCTGGGGTTGTTGAGCACCCAGTCCCATGAGGCGTCCTGCTGGGCCGGGGTCGGGGGAGGGTCGATGCCGGGGCGCCATCCGGCGTAGGCGCCGCCGTCGTAGACGTCGATGGCCACCCTGTCGACATAGGCGTCGCCCGGCCAGGCATCCTCGGGGCGGGGCAGGGTGAACGTGCCGATCGTGGGGTTCCAGTCGAACGTGAATCGCTGCCCAGGCACCGACCGCATGACCGTCACCCACCGCCGCCACGAGGCGATGAAGTCGGTGACCTCCGACTGGTCGACCCCGTAGTGGAACCAATTGCCGTTGAACTCGTGGGCGCCCCGCAAGATGGCGTTTTCCTGGCCGGTGGCCACGAGGCGCTGACCCAGCTCGAGCCAATGAGCGTCATACGTCCCTTGGGCGCCAGCCTTCCACGTCCCGCCAACCGGGAACACGCCGGTGCCGCCGAGAACCATTCGGTACGGGAGCGGCTGCCAGGCGTTCGACATCCATGCGGGCCACTTCTGGTTGGCCCAGGTGTCGACGTCCTGGAAGTCGAGTGCATAGTCGACACGCCGCCCGAGGAAGGCCTCGTAGGAGCCCAGCTGCGCTACGCCCCATGGCCCCGGGCCCCGGTAGACCCCGATGGCTGCGGGCGGTGGTGCTGCGGCCGCGGCCGTTCCCGCGACGTGGTCGATCGACAGCGAGGCGAGAGCGAACAGGCCGGTCGCGACGAGCGCGCCGATCCGACGAAATGGAGTACCCATGCAACCGTCCTCGGTGAGCGCACCATGGCGCATCCCGAGCCCTGCCCCACCACAGTCAACGGCATTCCGGGGTGGTGAACTTGAACGGCGTGTAGGTCGATCGGCCTACGCCAGGCCGACTACGCCTCGGCGTCCCACAAGCGCTGGCAGCGATTCGCGGCCTCGATCACCAGCCCGGCGTCGACGACGGTGCGGGTCTCCCACACGGCTTGGGCCGCCCACTCGCACACGAAGACGAGATCGCCCGCCGGCGGCAGGGGCCAGATCCAGAAGGCCGCGTCGTAGCGACGGTGACCGCCCCCGCCTCCCCGCACGGCGATCACCCGGTCGGCCGGTGGCGCGCTCGAAAGCACAAGGGGCGCCAAGTCGGTCGACGACACCGACGTGCCGTCGGCGAACTCGATACGCAGACGGAACCGATCGGGCGGACCTGCGGGGGCATCGCCCGGCCGCACCGGTTGGGGCAGGAACGAGCGGCCGATGGTCCCGTCGTCGGGCAGTCGCAGATGCAGCGCCAGACCCACCACGAATCCCGTGGGATAGGCCGAGAGCCCCCGGACCACCAGGGCCACGTCGGGGGTGGCGATGAGCGCGTCGTCGAAGGGGACGATCCGCCCGCCCCAGTCGTCGGGCGGACCCAGCCACTCGGGGATCGACGGCACCTGCCGGCGCGGTGTCGAGCCCCACCCCGGCGCCGAGCGCCCGGCTCGTCCGCTGGGCGAGCTGACGTCGGCACCGGACTCGGTGTCGGTATCGGATCCGGGGCGGCCACCGGCCGGATGCCCGGCAGCTCGCGTCACGAGCGCGCCGGCGTCGACGCCGAGTCCCCGGGCCAGGGCCTCGACCGCTCCCGATGCCGGATCGAACAGGAGACCCACGAGCAGGTGCCGCGGCTGGATCTCGTCGCCGCCTCCCCGCATCGAGACCCGGAGGGCCTCCCCCAGAGCGGCCTTGGCTCGATCGGTGAACAGCCGCGCGCCCTCGGGGACCGGGGCGGCGGGCTGAGCTCGCTCGGAGACCTGTCGGCGGACGGCCATCCGGGCCCGTTCCAGGGTCACCGCCGACTGTTTGAAGAGGCCCGCGAGCGAGCCCTCCTTGATGACGCCCAACAGGAGGTGCTCGGTGCCGAGACGTTCGTGTCCCAACGTCGAGGCCTCCTCCTGGGCCAGGACGATGGCTCGACGGGCTTCCTCGGTGAAGCGCTCGAACATGGCACTCACCGACTCTCGGCCAGCAGATAGGCACGCAGACGGGCCTGCTCCCGGGCCTTGAGCGTGATCCCGACGGCTTGGCGGTCGAGGGCCTGCTCGACGGTCTTCATGGCGGCGGGCAAGGGGTGCTCGGTGACCAGCGAGCGGAGCTGGTCAGCCACGTGGGCGTCGGCGACGATGCGGAGGGCGCCGATCACGTTGCGGGCCACCAGCGCGGGAGCGAACCGCTCGATGATTGCCGGCCATCGTTCGCGTACGACATCCCAGGCGACACGCCCCTGGGTGCGGTTCGCCAGCGCCCGACCGATGAGGAAAGGGCCCGACTGGGCCCGCACCTCGCCGCTGAACGCCAGATCGAGCGCCCGCCGAACCAGCGCGGGATGGTCGAAGTCGCCCAGGGCGTAGAGATAACGCTGCTCGTCCTGCGGCGTGGCCGCGCTCCGATACCGATCGAGATGGGCGGCGAACTCGCTCTCGCCACCGCCGGCCGCAACGACATCGACGCAAGCGGCCACCACGTCGGGATCGACCGTGGCCGGCTCGGCCAGCGACCGGGCGTGCCACTCCGCAGCCGCGAGACGGACATCGGGGTCGGCTCCGAATCCGCCCATCGCTCCGATCACCAAACGCCGCAAGGTTCTTCGGGTTTCGGGCTCGGACGGGCCGGTTTCCCAGCCAAGCGTTGCCAGATGGGGCGCGGCGATGCGCCGCAGGAAGGCACGCAGGGCGGCGAGGGCCTCATCGTCGACCAACCTGCTGATCTGTCCGAGCCCGGCCAGGATCGCCCGCCATACGACGGGATCGTCGTCGGACGCCATCGCCTCCACCAGGCCGAGATACTCCGACGCGGCGATCGAACCGGCGACCACAGCGGCGAACGTGTCGTCGAGCAGGGTGTACCGCTCGACGGTGCTGAGCGCGGTGCGGGCGTTCG
Organism: Actinomycetes bacterium; assembly: GCA_031362415.1. Classification (GTDB taxonomy): domain Bacteria; phylum Actinomycetota; class Acidimicrobiia; order IMCC26256; family VFJJ01; genus VFJJ01. The sequence goes on from JANLSK010000006.1 coordinate 67,797, forward strand.
TGGCCAGGCACTCGCGCAGATCGGCCGAGTACGTGACCCGGTAGAAGCCGTGTGAACCGGCGTTCACCACGAGCCAGGACGGCTGCCCGTCGAGGTCGACAACGGCCTCGGGACCCTCGAGCACCACCCGGTGCTCGCGCGTCGAGCCGTCGGCCGATCCGCTGCGCACGATGACCGGCACCGCCCAGCGGTCTCCCGGACCCGCCGGACTCCCGCCCGCCTCAGCGCCCTCAGCGCCGCCGCCCCCGACGCCCCCGACACCGCCGACATCTCGGACGTAGAGGAATCGACGTTGTGACAGCCGGAGCGTGCGCCCGTCAGCGCTGCGCTCGGCGGCCACCTCGGGGAAGCCGGGGCGGTAGATCCACCCGTCCATGATGCGACGCGCCTGCACACCCGAGGCCGTCTCGAGGGCGTCCCAGAGGTCGACCGTCTCGGTGTTGGCATACCGATGGCGCTGCATGTAGAGCCGTATCCCCTCCCGGAACACATCGGGCGTGAGGTACTGCTCGAGCATGCGAACCAGTGCCCCGCCCTTTTGGTAGGTGAGCACGTCGAACATCCCCTCGGCGTCTTCAGGGGTGATGACCGGATACTCGACGGGACGGCTGCTCTCGAGGGCGTCGATGTCGAACGCAGCGCTGCGTTCCAGCGAGAACTCGTCCCATCGGTGCCAGTCGGGTCGGAAGGCGGCATTGCCCTGGATCTCCATGAACGTGGCAAAGGCCTCGTTGAGCCAAATCCCGTTCCACCAACCCATGGTGACGAGATCACCGAACCACATGTGCGCGATCTCGTGACAGATCACGTCGCAGACCCGACTGAGCTCCTGGGTCGACACCGTGGCCTCGTCGACGAGGAGGAGCACCTCACGGAAGGTGACGGCGCCCAGGTTCTCCATGGCCCCGAAGGCGAAGTCGGGGACGGCAATCAGGTCGAGTTTGTCGCCCGGGTACGGGATGGCGAAGTATTCGGTGTACCAGCGCAGCGCGTGACGGGCCACGTCGATCGCGAAGCCGGTGAGATGGCCCTTGCCCGGGATGTGCACGATGCGCACGGCGACACCGTCGACGTCGACGGGACTGGTGGCTTCGAGCTCACCCACGACGAAACAGACGAGGTAGCTCGACATGGGAATGGTGTCGGCGAAGCGCAATCGTCGTCGCCCGTCGGCGGTGCGGCTCTCTTCGACGATCCCCCCGTTGGCGACGGCGTCGAGCCCCTTGGCGATCACCAGCGTGACCGCGAACACGGCTTTGCGATCGGGCTCATCCCAGCAGGGAAAGGCCCGGCGGGCGTGGGGCGCCTCGAACTGGGTGACGGCCACGGTACGGGTCTGGCCCTGGTCGTCGGTGTAGGTGCTCCGGTAGAAGCCCCGCAGGTCGTCGCCGAGGACGCCGTCGAACGCGAGATCGACCCGAGCCGGGCCGGGCTCCATCGGCGACGGCAGGTGCAGGATCAGTCGCTCGCCCTCGGCGTCGATCGTGACCTTTACCTCCACCGCGTGTCCCTCAGGGCGAACAACGATCGCGGTGCCGATCTGCAGCCCCGCCGAGTTCAGCTCGATCGTGGCGACCGTCTCGACGATGTCGAGGCTGATCGCCACGTGGCCCGAGAACGTCCCCGCAACCAGGTCGGGCTCGAGGACGAGCTCGTAGCGACTTGGTCTTACATCGTAAGATAGCCGGTGCGACGCCTTGGGATGCGAGTGCTCAGAGGTCTCGGGGGTGACGGTCATCCCCGCAGGTTGCCACACCCCTGCACCGACCGGGGCGGTTCAGCGCTGCGGACCCCGCTCAGCCCGCTCGCTGTCGGCGCTGTCGGCGCTGCGGGCGCTGGGGGCGCCGTTGCGGCTCGGGGAGGAGATTCACCTCGTAGGCGCACCGGGACCCGCCCGAGAGCACGTGCTGCGTACGCTCGACGGTGCAGTCGCTTCCGAGCGCCACGCGGAACAGCTCGAGCTCGGCGCGGCACAGGCCGTCGCACGACTGGGCCACGGCGTACACCGGGCAATGGTGCTCGATCAGCGTGTAGGCACCGTCGGGATGGGCTTGGACCTCGGCGACGTACCCCTCGACCGAGCGCTGCGACGCCAAGGCCCGGACCCGCTCACCCAGGTGACGGTGGGGATCGATCAGCTCCCGGTAGACGCTGAGCTGTTGGATCGCCCGGTGTGCAACGACCTGCTCGAGCGCATGCTCGCCGAGAGTCGAACGCACGGCATCGATCAGCTCCACTGCGAGGTCGGCGTGGCGGTCGGGGAACAGCTCACGGGCCAAGGCGGTGAGACGCCACACCGCCGCAGGCCGCCCCCGGCCGACCGGGGGCCGGGAGCCGGGCTCCACGAAACCCATGGTGGACAAGGCTGCGAGATGCTGGCGGATAGCGGCCTCGGTCATGCCCAGTGGACCGGCGAGCTCGGACGGCGTGACGCCATCGGAGCGCTTGAGCCGATCGACGATGACCCGCTTTGTGTCGGTGAGCTCGGCCATGTTCTCGTACCTCCTGCGTCACGGAGCGCCGGATCGATGAGACGAGGGGTCTTGACACGGAGGTGCCGATGGCAGAATATCACAAGAATATGCTTGCGAAAATACATCAGAGCGACGGGTCAACCTCACAGCACGCCGTCGCCGACCTCGCCGAGCTCCCCCAGGGCACGATGCGTACGGTGAAGGCCGGTGGGCAGCGGATCGTCGTGTGTCACACCGCAACCGGCGTCTACGCGCTCGACAACGCCTGCCCGCATCAGGGCTACGGACTCGTCCAGGGCGATCTGACGGGTGAGACCCTCACCTGCCAGTGGCACAACTGGAAGTTCCGGGTGAGCGACGGCACGTGCACCTTCGGCGAGGAGAACGTGCGGGCGCATCCGTGCCAGGTGACCGAGGAGGGCACCGTGATCGTCACGATCACCGAGCCCAGCCCCGAGCAACGGCGAGCCGAGCTGTGGCCGAGCCTCGGGCGCGCCCTCGCCCGTCACTACACGGGCCAGATCGCTCGCGACACGGCCCGTCTCCTCAAGGCCGGGGCCACGCCCGCCGAGATCGTGCGGGCCGGCCTCGAGTACGGGCTCCCCCGGGCCGAGTACGGATGGGGCCACGCCTACGCCGTCGCCGCCGATGCGCTCACGATCGCTGAAGCCCGCTCGGGCGACGATCGGGTGCTCCCCCTGGTGCACGCGCTCGACGGGATCGCCGAGTCGGAGCTGCGGCGCCCGCTCCGTGTGGGCCCCGAACCTGCCGCCCCGACCGGGGCGCCCGCCGGGACCGCGACCGCGACCGGGGCGCCCGCCGGGGCTGCGGCCGTCGTCCACGGCGATCCCGCGGCCGTCTTCCGGGCGTTGGTCGAGCACGAGCAGGTCCCCCAGGCCGAAGCGCTCCTCATCGACGCGATTCATCGGGGGGTCGGCGCGGCCGAGCTTCGGGGCTGGCTGATCGGCGCCGTCAGCGACCACCATCTGGGCTTCGGGCACTGCGCCATCTACCTACAGAAGGCGTACGGCCTGCTCGAGCGTCTCGGGACCGACAGGGCCACGTTGCGCCTGGTCCTTGCTCCGCTCGTTCCCGACATCGTGCTCGCCACCCGCTACGACACGCTGCCGTTCATGCGCCCGGCCATGCGCGCCATCGGTTCCGTCGATCTCGAGGCGCTCGCCGCTGCACCCGGCCGTCGCACGACCGGCTGGCGCGACCGCGGGCACCTGCTCGACGCCATGCTCACCAGGGGCCCGGTCCCCATCACCGCCGCAGTCGAGGCTGTGGGCGCCGGCGGCGGCATCGACGGGCTGCTCGACACGGTGGTGCTGGCGGCCTCCCACCATCTCCTGCGGTACGACCCGGCCGAGGACTTCGACCACCGCAACGAGTTCGGCTGGCTCGACATCACCCACGCCCTCACCCACGCCAACGCCGTGCGCTGGGCCTGGCGGATGGCCCCCGGCCCCGACACGGCCCGGCTGGCGCTGTTCGCGGTGTTCATGGCCCACGATGCCGGACGGGCTGCGTGGCGGGGCCGAGCGTCCGACCTGACCCCGCAGTGGGAGCCGGCGGTCGGCGATCTCAAGGCTGCGGTGTCCGACCGGCGGGTCGATGACGCCGTGGCGATGGCCTTGGGGTTGCCCGTCGGTGATGTGGCCGACGCCCTCGAGCGAGCCGCGTTCGACGATCGGGCGGGCTCGTTCATCGTGGCCGCCACCTCGTGAAGATGGCGCGCACGGCCGGCGTGGAAGCCGTCGAGACCGGGTCGTCGCTCCCCCTGGCCGCCACGGCCCGCTTCATGGCGTCACCCCGGCTCGAACGGTTCGTCACCGCCGAGGTCGAGCAGGCCCTCGAGCTCCTGAGGACGGGCGCCCCGCCCAAGCGCTGAGCAGTGCCATCCCCGTCTGCGCAGCACGGCTCATGGGGGCCGAGCGATGTTGCGCAGATTCGTGTGGGGGAACGACGATGGCGAGCCATGATGACGGAACCGAGCGGGGCCCACGTCGTCGCCAACGGGGTCCGGCTGTGGTTCGACGAGCACGGTGAAAGGCGTCATCCGAGCGTGCTGCTGGTGATGGGCCACGGTTCGCAGGCCGTCGACTGGCCCACGGACATGGTGGACGGCCTGGTGCGCGCCGGCCGCCATGTGGTGCGCTTCGACAACCGCGATGCTGGGCGCTCCGAGGACTTCGACGGCCGCACCTACTCCGTGCGCGACATGGTCGACGACGTCAACGCGCTGGTCGACGTGCTGGGGCTGGGCGAGGTCCACATCGTGGGCTGCTCGATGGGCGGTGTGGTGAGCCAGCTGGCGGTGCAGGCCAACCCACGACGGTTCACGACCCTCACCGCGATCATGTCGAGCCCGGGCGACCGCGAGCTGCCCGGCGAGCACGAGACCTACGCCCTAGCTCGCGTGCCCGCACCGGGACCGTCGGCTGACGCACGGGTCGAGTACGTGATGCGCCTGTGGCGAGCGATGAACGGTGCCGCGCTCCCGTTCGACGAGGGCCACTGGCTGCCGCTGGCCGAGCTCGTCGTGACCCGAGGATGGAACGTCGGTCGGGTCAAGCGCCAGCTCGTGGCCGCCCTCTCGGTCCCCTACGACGGTACCGCCCACCACCTCGTCACCATCCCGACGCTCGTCATCCATGGCACCGAGGACACCGTGCTCCCCTACCCCCACGGCGTGGCCCTGGCCCGACGCATCGCCGGGGCCCGGCTCGTCACGTTGGAACACATGGGCCACCTCCTGCACCCGAGCGTGGTGGAGCCGATCACCCAGGCCGTCGTGGAGCACACGGGCTGACCATGCGTGCCTCCACCGGGCTTAGACAGGCTCGGAGACGGGGACGGCCGCGACGACATCAGCTGGGCGGGTACGACTGCGCACGGCCCCGACGGCATCGCTCGCCAGCACGATCAACGCCAGCCACACCAACACAAAACCGGCGATGCGCTCAGGCGGCAGCGACTCCCCGAACACCAGGATGCCGCACAGGAGCTGACCCGTCGGCGTGAGGTACTGGAGCAAACCCAGCATCGACAACGGGATGCGCCGGGCTGCGGTGGCGAACAACAGCAAGGGAACGGCGGTCACGACGCCCAGCGCCACCAGACCGATGTCGCGCACGACCGAGCCGTTCAGGAACGCGGCGTCACCCCGGACCTCGGCCATCGTCAACCACACCAAGGCGATGGGGAGCAGAACGGCCGTCTCCACCGCGAGCGAAGGCGTCGGCCCGATGGTGATGGCCTTTTTCTGGAAGCCGTAGCCGGCGAAGCTGGCCGCCAGAACGAGGGCGATCCACGGGGGACGGCCGTAGCCCACGGTCAGCACCACGACCGCCGCCGCCCCCAGCCCCAACGCGACCATCTGGGTCCGCCGGAGCCGCTCGCCGAGCACCACGATGCCGAGCGCCACGGTGAGCAACGGGTTGATGTAGTACCCCAGCGCGGCATCGACCACGTGATCGGCGTTCACGGCCCAGATGTACACGAGCCAGTTCGTGGCCACCAGGAGGCTGGCACTCACCAGGCGCGCCAGCTCACCCGGCCGACTCAGCAGCGGTCGCACCCACCCCTTCGGGCCCCGCCAGACCAGCAGCACCAGCACCACCACGAACGACCAGAGGATCCTGTGCACGAAGACCTCGAAGGCCCCGACCGAGTCGAACTGGCGGAACACAAGCGGGAATGCACCCCACAGCGTGTACGCACCGACGCCGGCGATGACCCCCGACCGCTGCGTCCGCTGCGTGGTCATCTCGTCGGGACGGGCGGTGGTCACCTGAACCACGCTACCGGGTGCCGGTCCCGGGCCCTCTGGGATTCCCGGCGCTCTCTTGCTGCCCAGCCGTAGCCTGGAGGCCATGACCCAGCGCGATGTCGTCAGCTTCTGCCGGATCTGCATTGCGATGTGCGGCATCGTGGTCACGGTCGAGGACGAGCCTCCCGTCGATGGCCACGGCAGCGACGGCACCCGGGTGCTCCAGGTGCGGGGCGATCCCAACCATCCGCTCTCGCGCGGGTACACCTGCCCCAAGGGCCGGGCCCTGCCCCAGTACCACCACCATCCGCACCGGCTGCACCATCCCCGGATGCACGACACGAACTGCACCGGCGCCGACGTCGACGTCGCCACCTCCTGGGACGGGGTGCTCGGCGACCTGGCCAACCGGGTCCGTTCCACCGTCGAACGCAACGGCGCGTCGACCGTCGCCATGTACCTGGCCAGCGGCTCGTCGTTCGACACCAACGGCCGCCGGGCTGCCGAGCGCTTCCTGAAGGTGCTGGGGAGCCCCCAGAAGTACACGGCCACCACGCTCGACACGCCGAGCAAGCCCCTCGTGGCCGAGCTCGTCGGAGGCTGGTCGGGCCTCACGCCGATGCTCGATCCCGACCGGTGCGGGCTGGTCCTGCTGTTCGGCACCAACCCCGTCGTCTCGCACGGCCACAGCAGTGGCCTCCCCGACCCGATCGTGCGCCTGCGCGAGGTCCACGCCCGGGGCGGAGAGGTCTGGGTGGCCGACCCGCGCCGCACCGAGACCGCTGCGCTGGCCTCCCGACACCTGTCGCTCAGGGCCGGCACCGATTGGCTCGTGCTGGGATACCTCGTGCGGGAGCTGCTCACCGGCACCGGCCCGGGGCTCGACCACGCCTACGTCGAAGCCCACACCGATCCCGCCGACCTCGCCGCGGTCACCGAAGCGTTGGCGCCGTTGACGATCGAACTGGTGACCGAGCACACCGGCCTCGCTGGCGCCGATCTCACCGAGCTGCTCGCTGCGGTGCGCCGGCACAGAAAGGTGAGCGCCCTCACCGGCACCGGCGTGTCGATGAGCCGTACCGCCAACGTGGCCGAGTGGCTGCTGTGGCTGCTGCACATCGTGACCGGGTCGTACGACACGCCCGGCGGGATGTGGTTCAACCCGGGCTTCTTCTTCCAGATGGACCGGCGCCGGATGACCCCGTCCGACGGCGTTCCCGGCCCGGGCCCGGCCTCGCGCCCCGAGCTCCCACGCCGCTTCGACGAGTACCCGTGCGCCGGCCTGGTCTCGGAGATCGAGGCCGGCAACGTCACGGCGCTGTTCGTGGTCGGCGGTAACCCGCTCATGGTGTTCCCCGAGCCCGAGCGCCTCAGGGCGGCCTTCGAGCGCCTCGACGTGCTCGCCGTCGTCGACGTCGTCGAGACCGAGACCGTGGCCGTCGCCACCCACGTGCTGCCCGCCGCCGATCAGCTGGAACGGGCCGATCTCCCCTGGGCGCTCGACGCCTACCAGCCGGCCGTCATCGCCCAGTACACGCCGGCGGTGGTGTCGCCGCCCGCCTCCGAGCACCGGGCCGTGTGGTGGATGTTCGCCGATCTCGCCCGCCGCATGGGGATGCCCTCGATCCTGCCCGGCGGTCTCGATCCCGACGCCGCCACCGACGACGATCTCCTCGCCCTCCTCGCAGCCAACGGCCGGCTGCCGCTCGACGAGCTCCGGGCCGCCCCGAGCGCCGTCGTCGTCGAGCGCGCCGTTCACGGATGGGTGCTCGACGGCGTTCTGCCCGACGGACGGTTCCGCGTCGCACCCGAGCCGCTTCTGGGTCAGCTACGCGAAGCCTTCGAGGCCTTGGCGTCGATCGTCGAAGCCAGTCCGTCGGCATCCTCGACCGCGACAACGGCGACACCAGTGGCACCCGGAACACCTGACACGCCGGTGACGCTGCAGCTCATCCCCCGGCGGATCGTCCGCACCATGAACTCCCAGATGCGCGACGTCTCGGCGCGCGGCGACAACGGTGGGGTCCGGCTCCATCCCCTCGACGCGGCCGAGCGCGGCATCGGCACCGGCGATCAGGTCCGGCTCACCAACGCGTCCGGCACGGGCTGCGGGACGGCCGTCATCGACGAGCACGTGAGCCGGGGGGTGATCTCGGTCACCCACGGCTGGGCCAGCCCCAACGCCGGCTCGCTCGCCAGCTCCGACCGCGACGTCGACCCCCTCACGGGCATGGTCGTGCTGAGCGGAATCCCCGTCACCGTCAGCCGGGCGTGAGGCCGGGCGCAGAGGCAGTCGGGCTCACGGCGTCTGGCCTCGAAACCGCGCAACCATCGGGTGCCTATCGACGACGTGGGCGAACCGGCAGACCTGGCCCGCATCGTCGAACGTCCACAGGTGGATCTCGATGTCGTCGTCGACGATCCCCGTGCCCATGACCTCGACGCTGATCTTGAGCACCACACCCACCAGATTGGCCCCGACGAGAAAGTTGGTCGGCTCCATCGAGTGGATGACCAGGCCCGCAGCGAGCGCGCCGAAGAACTCGCTCACGCCGTTGCGGCCCGTTCGGGGCTCGTACCACGGCAGGCCCCAGCTCGGGGTGTCGTGGTCCCAGATCACGTCCTCGGCCAACGCCCCGAGGACCCCGGGGACGTCACCACGCCCGAACGCCTCGTAGATCCCCTGTACCGTCTCCACGTTGGCTTCACTCATCGTCACCCCCGGGTCCACCACGATCACGTGTCCCAACGATACGCATCGATGACGCCGAGACACGTCCCTGTCGCGAAGTGTTCGCCCTGCCGGGATTTGTGGATCACACCCGTCAGCGAGCTTCGTGGCCGATCACTTCCGGGGTAGGCCCAGCACCCGTTCGGCGATGATGTTGCGCTGAATCTCGCTGGTGCCGCCGGGGACCGTCAACGCGAACGTCTGCAGGTACTGGGCCAGCCAGCTCGGACCCGCGCTGATGCCGGGGCCGAGATCGGGCGATCCGCTGATGTCGGCGTGAAGTCCGGCCGGGCCGAGCAGCTCGGCGCCGGCCAGCATGAGCCGCTGGATGAGCTCGCTCGAGTACAGCTTCATGAGCGACTGCTGCGGTGCCGACCGTCCCCGCTCCTCGGCGTTGAAGCCCCGGTACCCGAGGAGCTCACCGGCACGGGCGTCGATGTACAGCCCGGCCACGACATCACGCACCCGCTCGTCGCAGCGACCCAGAGCCGACGCCGCTCCGGTATCGCGGGCCAAGGCGATCAGGGCGTCGGCCGCACGTTTGCCCGTCTGCACCTGGTCGATCCACAACGTTGCCCGCTCCTCGGCGAGGGACGCCTGGGTGAGCGCCCATCCCCCGTGCAGCGAACCAACCAGATTCTCGCGGGGAACGTCGACGTCGGTGAGGAACACCTCGCACAGGTCGGGATGACCGTGGAGATCGTTGATCGGGCGCACGTCGACCCCCGGCAGCGTGAGGTCGAGGAGGAGGCAGCTGATCCCCTTGTGCTTGAAGGCGTCGGGATCGGTACGGCAAAACAGCAGGCACCAGTCGGCGTCGAGCGCGCCGCTCGTCCAGATCTTCTGGCCGTTCACCACGAAGCGGTCGCCGTCGAGGACGGCCCGGGTGCGCAGACCACCGAGGTCGCTGCCGGCGCTGGGCTCGCTCATGCCGAGGCACCACGAGATCTCAGCGCGCATGGTGGGCATGAGGAAGCGGTCGCGCTGCTCGTCGGTTGCGTAGCCGACGAGCAGCGGAGCGACGACGGGGATGGCGCACCAATTCGTGGACCGGGGCAGGCTGCGGGCGGCGAGCTCCTCGAAGTACACGAGCTGCTGACGCACGGTGGCGTTGCGGCCGCCGAGCTCGGGCGGCCATCCGGGTACGAGCCAGCCGTCGTCGAAGAGGTGGTTGACCCAGCGTCGGCCCCACGATGTGTAGTAGCCCGATGACCGCGGAGGGTCGATCGCCATCTCGGCGGGAGTCGGGGCGTTGGCGTCGAGCCAGGCAACCCACTCGGCCCGGAATTGCTCGTCGGCTGCGGTGTGCTGGAGCCTCATCGCTCCGGGACGCTAGACCGGGCGGAGACGTGCTGCACCGCTGTGGACACCCGGGACTGATCGAGCACAGGAGAGCACCGCCATGGGCGACTTCGAGACCATCACCTACGAGGAGCGGAACCGGGTCGCCTGGGTGACCCTGAATCGGCCCGAGGTGCTCAACGCCTTCAACCAGCAGATGCTGGAGGAGATCCACTCGGTGTGGCGCGCGTGCCGGTCCAACCCCGATGTGCGGGTCATCGTCCTCACCGGCTCGGGCGAGAAGGCTTTCTGCACCGGCGTCGACCGGCTCGCAACCTCGGTGGGCGTTGGCCCCGGGGCCCAGCGGGCCATGAACATCGGCAAGGTCGGCGACACCGCGCTGCACTTCAACGATCCCGGCGACTGGCTGAGCCCCAAGGCCGCCGATCTGTGGAAGCCGGTGATCGCCGCCGTGAACGGGATGGCCTGCGGTGGCGCGTTCTACATGCTCGGCGACGTCGACATCATCATCGCCGCCGAGCACGCGACGTTCTTCGACCCGCACACCACGTACGGGATGGCCGCGGTGTTCGAGCCCATCCACATGCTCCAGCGCATGCCGCTGGGCGAGATCATGCGCGTCTCGCTGCTCGGGGCCTACGAGCGGATGTCGTCCCGGCGGGCCCACGAGATCGGCCTCGTCCAGGAGGTCGTGCCCATCGAGAAGCTGGCCGAGACCGCAGCCTGGGTGGCCGAGTCGATCGCGTCACAGCCCGCGACCGCCGTCCAGACGACGGTTCGGGCCATCTGGTACGCCAAGCGCATGGGCGAGCGTCACGCCCTCGATGTCGGCCGCACGCTGATCAACACCGGCTCCCGGCCCGAGGATCTGGCCGAGGGCCAGAAGGCGTTCACGTCCGGTCAGCGGGTGGAGTGGCGACTGCGCTAGAACGCACGACACGATCTGACGGGGCCGTCGACCGTCAGTTCGTCACCGAGAGCGCCGTCGTCGCCGCCGCACGACCTTGGAGTCCCCATGCCCCGCTGGCAGCCCCGACGTCGAGTCGCCATCGTGGGAGCCGCGCTCTCCGACTGCGGACGGGTCGACGACAAGAGCGCGTTCCAGCTCCATCACCAGGCGTCGAAGCGGGCCCTGGCCGATGCCGGGCTGGCCAAGACCGACGTCGACGGCTTCATGTCGGCCTCGGCCGGGATCATGGCGCCCGTCGAGCTGGCCGAGTACCTGGGCCTTCGGCCCACCTACGTCGACGGCACCCAGGTGGGCGGCAGCATCTGGGAATTCTATGTCGAGCACGCGGCGGCGGCCGTCGCCGAAGGGTTGGCCGAGACCGTGCTCCTCGTCTACGGGTCGACCGCCCGGGCTGACCTCAAGCGCAAGCGCCGTACGGCCAACATCGGCATGGGCGCGGCCGGGCCCACCCAGTTCGACGCCCCGTTCGGCCACTCGCTGATCTCCAAGTACGCCATGGCCGCCCGGCGGCACATGCACGAGTTCGGGACCACCATCGAGCAGCTCGCCGAGATCTCGGCCTCCGCCTACTACAACGCCTCGTTCAACCCCGAGGCGTACTACCAGGAACGGCTCACGATCGAGCAGATCAACGCCACCCGGATGATGGCCGATCCGCTCACGGCCAAGCACTGTTGCATCCGTTCCGACGGCGGCGGCGCGGTGGTCATCACGTCCGAGGAGCGGGCGCGCGACTGCGCCAAGACCCCGATCTGGGTCCTCGGGACGGGTGAGGCGGTCTCGCACACCACCATGAGCGAGTGGGTCGACTTCACCGAGTCGCCCGCCAAGCGGTCGGGGGCGCTGGCGTTCGAGCGGGCCGGGGTGACCCCGGCCGACATCGACGTGCTCCAGCTCTACGACTCGTACACGATCACGGTGCTGCTCACCCTCGAAGCCCTCGGATTCTGTGGGAAGGGTGAAGGCGGCCCGTTCGTCGCCGACGGCAAGCTGCGCTTCGACGGAGCGCTGCCCACCAACACCGACGGTGGCGGGCTGGCGGCGTGCCATCCGGGGATGCGGGGCATCTTCTTGCTCGTGGAGGCCGTCCGCCAGCTCCGGGGCGAGTGTGGTGCCCGCCAGGTGCCGGGGGCCGAGCTGGCCTGCGTCAACGGCACCGGCGGCTGGTTCACGTCGGCGGGGACCACGATCCTCGGCCGGTAGCCGTCACCCCGGCCGCCGTTGGTGGGCTCCCCGCTCAGACCGCGGCGCGTTCCATCCCATGTGAACGAGACGCCATGGACTGGCGACCGATCCGTCGGAACCGCAGGCGCGAGACCCACGGATCGATGCGGAAGGCCACCCAGAGCAGTGCGGCTGCGACGACGGCATCGAGCCAGTAGTGGTTGGCGGTGAGGACGATGGCCGCCAGCGTGAGCACCGGGTGGAGGAGCACGATGGCCCGGAACCGGCTGCGCGCGTGGCGCATCGCAGCCCAGCCGATGAGCGCCGCCCATCCGAAGTGCATCGACGGCATGGCCGCGAACTGGTTGGCGAGAGCCCGGAACGAGCTGTTCTCACCGTAGGTGTCGGGGCCGAACACCTTGGCGGTGTCGACGAAGCCGATGTCGCTCAACATCCGGGGCGGCGCCAGCGGATAGGCGATGTGGACAAGGAGTCCGAGCAGGGTGAGCGTGATCAGCACCCGTCGGCATTTCGCGTACCCCACGGGATGGCGGGTGTACAACCAGACGAAGGTGATCATCGCGGCACTGAAATGCCCCAGCAGGTAGTACTGGTTGAGGAACTTCACGAACCACTCGCTGCTCAGGGCCAGCTGCTGAAGCTCGACCTCGGTGAAGATGCCCAGCACCTGTTCGAGGTGCACGATCTCCTTACCGTGCTCGAAGGCCGAGCTGACCCGGCTCCCGGCCGAGTGGCGCACCAGCTTGTACACGAAGAACAACCCGTACAGGAGCCCGATCTCGCAGAACATCCGGTAGCCGATTCGCGACTCCCACCAGCGACGCAGGCGCGTGGGGGCGACCAAAGGCTCGTTCTCGAGGGCTGTGGCTTCGCTGTCCATCGGCTGAACTCCGACGCGGGATCCATCGAGCCCGCGAAGATCGGTGATCGTTGAGAGGTCGGGGCGGCGCCTCACCAGCCACCTGCCGCTGAGGCGAACCACAACCTCACCATGTTTGTTCCTCGAACGGCCCAGCGCAAGCACAATTCCATCTTGTCCTCGCTCGCCTGTGTGACGCTGACGATGGCACGTTCGCAGCGCCTCGCGTCGTCGGATCGTTCTGAATGCCCGCTGAGCCGGTCAGCCGGCGTGGCTCAGGCGGGCTGGCCGGCGAAGAAGCCCCGATGCACGACCCGGGCGACCGTGGTGTACCCCGCCTCGTCGTCGGTCTCCACACCACGCGACAGGCGGAAGTAAGCCAGGCGCTCGAGCATGGCGATGAGCGCGACCGCGGCGGCTCGACTGTCGACCTGATCGCTGCGGGCCTGGCTGATCCGTTGGTCGATGCGCGACGCCATGTGGCGCCACGTGCGGGCACCCAAGCGGCGGAGCTCGAGATGGTCGCTGGCCCCCTCGGCCCACGCCCGCAGCACCGCGCCGTGACGGTGCGACAGCCCGACGAAGTCTCGGAGGAACCGCGCCAGCTCGGCCAGCCCGTCGGCGCCGGGGCCGATCTCGGCCAGCGACTCGACGACATCGGTCATGTCACGCGCACATTCCTCGGCCAGGACGTACAGGAGGTCGTCCATGTTCGTGAAGTACAGGTAGAAGGTCCCGTGCGACGTGTGCGCCGCTCGGACGACGTCGTCGACCCGCGCCGCGTGGTAGCCCCGGTCGGCGAACACCGCATTGGCCGCGTTGAGCAGACGGCGCATGGTCCGTCGGCCCTGGACGCGTTGATCCCTGACGGCCTTGGCTGCACGATTGGGGCCTGGCGGCCCGGACTCGGCGCTCACGAGCGCGGAATCTACCCGGCAGCTCCGTCCCGAGGAGCTTTCACGACGATGTCACGACGGTGCCGCGACGTTGCCGCGCTGGGGAGCCCGGCGATACGGTGCGGCGAGGGACCGGCGAGAGCGCCGTGTCCCGCGCTTCGCGTACCGTCACTTGAGGAGTCCATCCATGCAGCTGGAGTTCACCCCCGATCAGGACGAGCTCCGCGATTCCGTGCGGGCGGTGCTGGCCAACGAGGTGCCCGCGACGTTCGTACGGTCGATCGTCGAGCACGGCGCCAGCACCGACGAGCTCTGGCGCACATTCTGCGGGCTCGACTGGCCGGCGCTCACCATCGCCGAGGAGCACGGCGGCGTCGGGCTGGGCTTCATCGAGCTGGCCGTGGTCGTCGAGGAGCTGGGCAAGGTCATGGCGCCGGGGCCGTTCCTGGCCACCGTCACCCAGTTCCTGCCGATGGTGCGCGAGTGCGGCTCGGAGTCGGACCAGCGCGAGCTCCTGGGGCGTGTCGCGGCCGGCTCAGCCACGGGAACCGTCGCCATCGCCGAGGCCTCGGGGAGCTGGAACCCCGCCGATGTCGCCGGCACGGCCCGGCCCGACGGCAACGAGTGGGTGCTGTCGGGAACCAAGCGGTACGTGAACGACGGGGCCTCCGCCGACGAGATCGCCGTTGTCGTGCGCCTCGAAGGTACCACGGGCGACGACGGCATCGCCGTGTTCGTCGTTCCCCAGACTGCGGTGCGCTCGGAGGCGATCACGGCGCTCGACGGTTCCCGCCAGTTCGCCACCGTGGTGCTCGACGGGGTTCGCGTCGGCGCCGACCGGGCCCTCGGCACTCCGGGCACGTCGGGCGCTTCGGTACGGCGGGCCATCGAGGAGGCCACCGCCGCGCTGGCCCTCGAGATGGTCGGCACCTGCCAGACGATCTTCGACATCACGCTCGACTACGCCAAGAACCGCATCCAGTTCGACGTGCCCATCGGCTCGTTCCAGGCCATCAAGCACAAGTTCGCCGACATGTTCGTGGCCCTCGAACGGGCCCGGGCCACGGCCTACTTCGCCGCCGCCACCATCGCCGAGGACGATCCCCGCCGGGCGCTCGCAGTGGCCATGGCCAAGGCCGCGGCGGGCGACTGCCAGAAGCTCATGGCCAAGGAGGGCATCCAGATCCATGGGGGCATCGGCTTCACCTGGGAGCACGACATGCACCTGTACGTGAAGCGGGTGAAGTCGGGTGAGGCCGTGTTCGGGACCGCCGCCACCCAGCGCCAGCGAGTCGCCGACCTCATCGGCCTGTGACCGTCGACGAGCCCGCTCCCGAGCCCGATCCGCGTGGGCTCCTGCGGGTCTCGGGTTCGCTGCGCATCCCCCTCGACGAGATGGAGTGGCGCTTCAGCGCCTCGGGAGGCCCCGGCGGACAGCACGCCAACACCTCCAACACCAAGGTGGAAGTGCGCTTCGATGTCGAAGGGTCACCGTCGCTCGGTCCTCGTCAGCGAGCGCGCCTGCTCGAGCGGCTGGGCCCCCTCGTCCGGGTGGTGGCCTCCGACGAGCGGTCACAGGCTCGCAACCGGGAACTGGCGCTGGGCCGTCTCGCCGAGCGTCTCAACGAGGCCCTGAAGGTCGAGACCCCCCGCCACCCGACCCGCCCGTCCAAACGGGCCAAGGCCCGCCGCGTCGACGAAAAGCGCCACCGCTCCGCCACCAAGCAGACGCGCCGCCGCCCCGAAGCCGAGTGACCCCCACCACCAACACCCGCCGGGGGGGTCAGGCCTTGGGGGTGAAGTCGAGGTCGGGCGGAGCGGTGTCGGGCAACTTCCACTGGATGTAGGGCTTGTCCTTCAGGTCGTGATAGGCGTTGGCCGACCTGATCGACTCGTGGAAGAGCTCCTCGAACGCCGCGAAGTCCTTGTCCTTGATGGGTTGCTCGAGCTTCTTCCAGTCGTTCTCGAGGTACTCGTAGAGCGCCTCTTCGTGCTTGGCCCGGAGGAACGCGCCCTTCTCGAACAGGCCGCGGATCTCCTTCCACTGGAACGTGGCGTGGTCCCAGTTCCCCGCCTGGGCGGCGTAGTAGAGCTTCCAGGTGCGGGCCCCCACATCGGGCATCACGTCGGCCAGGCCCGGCTGGACCATCACGAGGCCTTCGAGGGAGAAGTCCTTCTTCTCGCCCCTGATCATGTACTCGTCAAGAATCTCGAGAACCTTGGCCTTGAGGGTGGCGTCGTCCATGGTGATCCTTCTCGTCGGTTGCCTCGGCGCGGCATCCTACCGAGGCCACAAAGCTGACGCTGACGTCACCAATGCGTCAAGATGAGCCCGTGACCGACCCCACACGACGACCCATCGCCTACGTGACCGCACCGCTCCGGGGCGAGGGCCTGGCCCGGCTCCGCGAGCTGTGCGACATCGTCCACGAGCCCTGGATCGACCAGCAGCCGCTGCGGATCATGAACGCCGAGCAGCTCGCGGCCCGCGTCGTCGAGGTCGGGGCGACCGTCCTCATCGTCGAGAGCGACTCTGTGAAGGGTCCGGTCCTCGATCTGCCGCTCCGGGTCATCGGCTCGACGCGGGGAGATCCGACCAACGTCGACCTTCCCGGGGCCACCGCCAAGGGGATTCCCGTGCTGCGCTGCCCAGGCCGCAACGCCGACGCGGTGGCCGAGATGACCGTCGCCCTGGTGTTCGCGGCCACTCGGGGCCTGGTGCAGGCCGATCGTGACGTGCGGGAAGGCCAGACGTACCGGGGCGGGACGATCCCCTACCAGCGCTACCGGGCCTGGCAGCTCGCCGGCCGCACCGCGGGCATCGTCGGCCTCGGCGCCGTCGGACGGGCCACGCGCTGGCGGCTGCAGGGTCTGGGCATGACCGTGATCGCCGCCGACCCCTACCACCCCGAAGCAACGCACAGCCTCGACGACCTCTGCGCCGTAGCCGAGGTCGTATCGATGCACGCCATGGTGACGCCCGAAACCAAGGGGCTCATGGGCCGGAGGCAGTTCGAGGCCATGAGAGACGGCGCGATCTACGTCAACTCCGCCCGCGCCGCGCTCCACGACACCGACGCGCTGGTGTGGGCGTTGCAGACCGGCAAGCTCGCCGCCGCCGGCCTCGACCATTTCGAGGGAGAGAAACTGGCTCTCGACCATCCGCTCATCGGGATGGGCAACGTGGTGCTCACACCCCACATCGGCGGCGCCACCTACGACGTCGAGGTGATCCAGGCCACGATGATCGCCGACGACGTCGAACGGATCCTGGCCGGCCAGCACCCCGTCAACATCGCCAACCCGGAGGTCTACCCGTGAGCGACGCCGCAACCGGCTCAACCAGTGCACCCAAGGCTCCGGTGAGTGCGGGGACCGATCCGCTGGAGATCAAGCTCGGGCTCATCGAGACCTCGCGAGCCTTGATCCGCAAGGGCCTCACGGTCGGGACGGCCGGGAACCTGAGTGCACGGCTCCCCGACGGCACCATCGTGCTCACCCCGTCGTCGCTCGACTACGACCTGATGACCGTCGACGACCTGGTGGTCACCGACCTCGACGGCAACGTGGTCGAAGGCCACCGCAAGCCCACCACCGAGAAGACCCTCCACCTGGAGTGCTTCAAGCTCTACCCCCACGTGGGCGCGGTGATCCACTGCCATCCCTTGTACGCCACGATGTTCGCGGTCACCCAGCAGCCCATCCCGGCGGTCATCGAGGAGTTCATCATCTACGTGGGCGGCGACGTTCCCTGCGCGCCCTACCGCACCACGGGGTCCGACGACCTCGGCCGCGTCGCCGCCGAATCGCTCGACGGGAAGTTCGCCACGCTCATGGCCAACCACGGGCTGCTCGTTGCCGGAGCCAACCCCGACAAGGCGTTGCACGTGGCCGAGCTCGTCGAACGCACCGCGCAGGTGATGTGGGGCGCCATGCAGATCGGCACGATCGTGCCCCTGCCCGACAAGACCCAGCGCGACTTCGCCAACATCTTCGCCTACCTCCGCGACAACCCCCGCTGAGCGAACGCTCAGCGTCAACGGCTCAGCGTCAACGGCCCGCCAGCAGATCGTCGAGGAGTCGGGCCATGGGCCAGGCGCCGTGCGAGGTGTTCGAGATCACCGTGAACGTGGAGTTCCGGCCAGCATCGTGCACGCTCCGGAACGACACCCCGGCGTCCATGCCCACGAGCGCCACCGAGTCGTTCGTGGCGGGGAGCCAGAACCCCAACCCGTAGCGCATCGGCTCCGAAGGGACCTCGCTTCGCGTTCGCGTCACCGCTGAAACCCATTCCAGCGACACGATCCGGCCCGCGAACAGAGCCACCCAGAAGGACCGGATGTCGGCTGCGGTCGAGATGATGCCGCCATCGCCGCTGCCGCACACCGGCAGGTGCATGACGTTGGTCCGCAACCCGTTGGCCCGTAACCCCTCAGGGCCCGCTTCACCGGAATCGTCGAGATCGTCGTCGAGATAGCCCAACGCCGTGCGGCCGTCGGGCTCGTCCGAACGTGAGAACGCGGTATCGATCATCCGCGCGGATTCGCACACCCGCTCGGCGACGAGCTCGGCGAAGGCCCGGCCGGTCGCCCGCTCGGCCATCAGTGCCAACACCACATAGCCGCTGTTGCAGTAGCTGAAGCGCTCGCCCGGCGGAAACTTGGTCGGATACCCGTCGAGCGCCCGGACATAGCCCTCAGTGCGCCCCAGCGTGTGGACCGGCACCGCGAGGATGTAGTCGGAGACGTCACCGCCCAGGTCCTCATCGACGTAGTCGCCGATGCCCGATCGATGCGCCAGCAGGTGCTCGACCGTCACGCCGTCGTCGATCGCGAGAAGGTCGTCACCGAGCAGAGAGCGCGCCGTCGTCGCGAGGTCGAGACGGCCTTCGGCGATGAGGCTCACGATGGTCAGTGCCGTCAATCCCTTGGTGCCACTGGCGATGCCGAAACGGGTGTCAATCATGTTGGGGACGAGGTAGCCGCGATGGGCCATCCCGTAGGCCGCCGCGACCTCGAGCTCGTCACCCCGATCGATGCGCACGACACCGGAGAACCCGGCCTCACCCGCCCGGCGATCGATCTGCTCCATCAGGCTCGCCATCGCGGCCGAGGCTACCGCGACCGTCCACGATAGGGTCGAGGTCCATGAACCTGTTGGTTGGTGTCGTCGATGGGGTCGGATCGATCACCCTTGACCGGCCAGAAGCCAAGAACGCCTTGACGATCGAGATGCGCGACGGCATCGTCGACGCCATCCGGCGGTTCCGGGCCGACCCTGCGGTCCGGGCCGTGTTGATCACCGGTGCGGGCGATGCGTTCTGCGCCGGGATGGACCTCTCGGCGTCCACCGTCGCCAAGGCGGCGCAGCCCGACTTCGAGACCCGCTCCACCGTCGAGGCGCTGCGGGTCGGCGTGCACACGCTCATTCGCGAGCTGTGGGAGCTCGACAAGCCGACGGTCGCGGCGGTCAACGGTGCGGCGGTCGGCCCGGGGGCCCATCTGGCGCTGGCGTGCGATTTCGTACTCGTGCACGAACGCACCCGCTTCCTGTGGACCTTTGCCCGCAACGCCCTCGTGGTCGATGCCGGCGGCGCCTACCTGCTCCCGCGCCTCGTGGGCCTCCCCCGGGCCAAGGCCATGGTGTTGCTGGGCGAGGGCGCAACCGGGCAGGAGGCGGTCGACCTCGGGCTCGCCATCCGCTGCGTTCCCGCCGACGAGCTGAGCGCCGAGGCCCAGGCGCTCGTCGCACGGCTGGCCGCCGGTCCCACCAAGATGCTCGGGATGTCCAAGCGGCTGTTGAACCAGAGCTTCGAGACCGGGCTGGTCGGGTCGCTGGAGCTGGAGGGACTCCTGCAGGCCCTGGCCACCACCACCGACGACCTGAAGGAAGGGATGGCCGCCTTCAAGGAGCGCCGCGACCCCGGCTACACCGGCCGATGACCCACCACACCACACACGGTCCGAAGCCGCGCAGTTTGGGCCTTCCGCCGGGCGGGGTAGGCACACTCCCATGGGCCCTGGCCACGGTAACCACGTGCAACGGATCGGTATCTATCTGAACGACCACCGTGCCGCCGGAGCCGCGGGGATAGCGCTGGCCAAGCGATGCCGAGGCAGCAACGCCGGAACTCCGCTGGCACAAGAGCTCGACCGCGTCATCGGCGAGATCGAAGAGGACGCCGAAACGCTCGCCCGCATCTCGTCCACGCTCGGCGTCCGCCCGAACTCGGTGAAAACCACGTTGGCCCGGCTCGGTGAGCTCACGGCCCGCCTCAAGCTGAACGGACAGCTTCTCGGTTACTCGCCCCTCAGCCGATTGATCGAGCTCGAGGCGCTCATCACCGGTATCGACGCCCGACGAAGCTTGCTGACCTCACTGCTCGTCGCCGAACGCCCCGAGCTCGAGTCGTACGATTTCGCCGGTCTCGCCCAACGGGCCGTCGATCAACGCGAGCGGCTCATCCCGTTCCACCGCGAGGCTGCACAACGGGCGTTCTCCAGCGATGCGACCGCCGACGTCGTCGAGGCGCGCCGCGACGGCAGATGAGGCAGGCTCAGACGGTGCCCCAGGTGTAGGTCTGCTTGACCATCTGCAGATACACCATGGTGTCGGTGCTGCGGACGCCAGGAATGGCGCGAATCTTGTCGTTCAGGATCTCGAGCAGGTCGTGGTCGTCGACGCACGTGACCTCGAGGATGATGTCGTAGGCCCCCGAGGCGATGACCACGTAATCGATCTGGGGGATGGCCGCGAGCTCCTTGGCCACGCCGCGCAGATCGCCCTCGACCTTCAGGCCGATCATGGCCATGCGGTGCATGCCCACGGTCAGCGGGTCGGTGACGGCGACGATCTGCATGACCCCGTGGTCGAGCAGCCGCTGGACCCGTTGACGGACGGCGGCCTCGGACAGGCCGGTGTCGAGCGCCAAGCCCGTGTACGTGCGGCGCCCGTCCGACTGGAGGCGGTCGATGAGGACCTTGTCGATGTCATCGAGGTTGACGCCGCCCGGCCGGGCGCGCTCGCCCTCGCGGCCGCGCGTCGTAGAGCCGTTGCGTGTCGTGCGACGCGCCGGAGCGCTCACCGATCGGGACGCCTGACGGGTCGCATGTTCCCCACTCTGCGGACGATAGTCCCCGACCCCCCGAGCTCCCCATCATCTGCGGATCGCGGGGTTGCGGGAGGAGTTGAGCACGGATTCCCTCGCGGTGCAGCTGGACGGCCAGGGATTCTGTTGCACAGCCCAGCTCCGGTTCGGCAGGATTTGTCGTACATGTCGAGAATTCCCGTCGCCCGCCTGAGCCCCGACCATCGGGAGCAGCCCTATTGGACCGCCGAGGTAGACGGTCTCGCTCCGAGCCCGAGCACCGGCACCGAAGGCGCCACCCTCCCCGGCGACGCCGATGTCGTGGTGATCGGGTCGGGCTACACCGGCGTGACCGCCGCCTTGGAGCTGGCTCGACGGGGCCGCGACGTCGTGATCGTCGAGCAGCACACGGCGGGGTGGGGTGCCAGCACCCGCAACGGCGGGATGGTGCTCCCCGAGCTCAAGGCGGGGTTGGCGGAGCTCGTCACCGAGCACGGACCGACCGTGGCCCACGCCCTGCTGCAGACCGCCGTCGATGCCGTCGATCTCGTCGACCAGACCGTGAGCAGCGAAGGCATCGACTGCGACTGGCGCAACTCCGGCCATCTGTACCTCGCCCACCGGGTGGATCGGGTTCCCGGGCTTCGCAGCGAGCTCCCGACCTGGACCGACGAGCTGGGCATCGACGCCCGGTTCGTGGAGCGCGAGGAGCTGGCGACCGAGATCGGCACGACGGCGTACCACGGCGGGCTCCTCGTCAGCCGGGGTGGCGGCATCCACCCCGCCCGCTACCACCGAGGGCTGTTGCGTGCGGCGCTGGCCGCCGGCGCCCGGCTCTGCGAGGGCTTCGAGGTCACCGCCATCGACCGTCGGGCCTCGGGCTTCACGGTCTCGGTCACGGGCCCGCCGGGCGGGGGGGCCCTTCCTCGATCGCAGCTCGGCGCCGCCGAGGTCGTCGTGGCGACCAACGCCTACACGGGACGGTTCCTGCCCGAGCTGCACCGACGCATCGCTCCCGTGGGGTCGTTCATGATCGCCACGGAGCCCATCGACCCTGAGCTGGCGCAGGAGATCAGCCCCAACGACCGGATGTTCTACGACACCAGGAACTTCCTGAACTACTGGCGGCTCTCGCCTGACGGCAGCCGGGTGCTGTTCGGCGGCCGCACGAGCTTTGCGCCCACCACGCTGGCACGGGCCCGTGACCGTCTCGCAGCCGCCATGGTCCGCGTCCACCCGCAACTGTCGGCGACGTCCATCTCCCACTCCTGGGGCGGGAGCGTGGCGCTCACCCGCGACCGCTTCCCCCACTTCGGCGTCACCAACGACGGCGTCCGCTTCGCGCTCGGCTACAACGGCAGCGGCATCGCCATGGGCACGCTGTTCGGCCAGCGCATGGCCGGCTGGATCTGCGGCGACGAGCCTCCGCCCTTCGAGGGCTTGGCATTCCCGACGGTACCGTTCCCGCGGGCCCAGCCCGTCACGCTCCCCGTCGCCGGCGCCTGGTTCTGGCTCCAGGACCGCCGCCGGATCTGCGGGTGAGGTGCCCGAGGTGCCCGAGGTGAACAAGGTGAACAAGGTGAACGATGTGGACGATGTGGATCCTCTGGCCCGATCGATGACGGCACCGCGGTCACGCCAGCCCAGGACGAGCTCGGCGATCACGTGCTCTCACGGGACGGGAGGTCGATGGTGAGCCCCGAACAGGCCTCCGGCGACGTCATCCAGCTCGAGCGGGTGGTCAAGCGGTTCGCCAGCTTCGTCGCCGTCCACGATGCCGACTTCACGATCGAGCGGGGTGAATTCTTCTCGCTGCTCGGACCTTCGGGATGCGGCAAGACCACCACGCTGCGCATGATCGCCGGGTTCGAGCAGCCGTCCGAGGGCCGGGTGTTGCTCGACGGCGTCGACGTCTCCCACGTTCCACCGCACAAGCGCAACGTGAACACCGTCTTCCAGCAGTACGCCCTGTTCCCGCACATGACGGTGTTCGACAACATCGCCTTCGGACCCCGTTCGGCCAAGCTCCCCAAGGCCGAGATCGATCGTCGGGTCGGCGAGATTCTCGAGGTTGTGCGCCTCGGCGAGTTCTGGCGGCGCAGCCCGGCCCAGCTCTCGGGCGGTCAGCAGCAGCGGGTGGCGCTGGCCCGGGCGCTCGTCAACTACCCGAGCGCGCTCCTCCTCGACGAGCCCCTCGGCGCCCTCGACCTCAAGCTCCGCCAGACGTTGCAGATCGAGCTCAAGCGCATCCAGCGGGAGGTGGGCATCACGTTCGTGTACGTGACCCACGACCAAGAGGAGGCGCTCACCATGTCGGACCGGATCGCCGTCATGAACGCCGGGCGGGTCGAGCAGATCGCATCGCCCCGGGCGATCTACGACGCACCCACCACCTTGTTCGTCGCCGGCTTCATCGGCGCCGCGAACCTGTTGCGGGGCACGGTCCGGAATGTCAACGGCGGGCTGGCCACCGTCGATCTCCATGTCGGTTCCCAGGCGTCGGCGCAACTCCCCCCCTCGAGCCGCCTCGCTCCCGGCGACGAGGCCACGCTCATGGTGCGCCCCGACCGGGTCCGGGTGGCCCGCGCCGACGACTCCGGGCCCCGCTTCACCGGAATCGTCGAGACGGCGATCTTCCAAGGCCCGGTGTTGCGGGTCGAGGTCCGGTCGGCGGAGGGAGCAACGTTCACCGCCCACCTCCCCCCCGACTGCTGCGGTCCGGAGGTGCGGCCGGACGAGTCCTGCACCTTCACCTGGAATCCCGACCACGCCGCGCTCATTGCCCACGACATCAACACCCTCACGAGAGATGCTGCCTCATGACCGATCAGCCGTTCCACGCGGCCATTCCCCGACTCACTGCGGAGCGCCTCGCCCGACGGGCCTTCCTCCGACGCTCGGGACTGATGTTGGGAGGCGTCGCCGCTGCGCCCTGGCTCCTGGCAGCATGTGGTGACGACGACGACGCTGGCAGCGGATCGCCGGCATCGGGCTCGCCGTCGAGTGCCTCGGGCACGGGGACGGTCGCGGGGACGGGGACCGTCGCCATCTCCAACTGGCCCTTCTACCTAGACGCCGACGACTCGGGCGATCCGAGCAAGGGCCAGACCATCCCCGGGTTCGAGGCCGCCACCGGGTACGACGTCGAGTACGACGAGCTCGTCAACGACAACGACGAGTGGTTCGCCAAATACTCACCCGATCTGGAAGCCGGCAACCCCATCGGTCTTGACATCGCCGTCCTCACCACGTGGATGGTCGAGCGCCTCATCGGTCTCGGCTACGTCGAGGAGCTCGAAAAAGCCAACATCCCCAACGTGGCCAACCTCGATCCGTCGCATGCCGACGTGGCGTGGGACCCAGGGCGGCGCTTCAGCCTGCCCTGGGCGTCGGGCCTGGGCGGCATCGCCTACAACCCCACCAAGACCGGCCGCGACATCACCAGCGTCAACGATCTCTTCGACCCCGCGTTCGCCGGTCACGTCACGGTGCTCACGGAGATGCGCGACACCCTGGGGCTCACGATGCTGAGCCTGGGAATCGACGTCACGACGTGCACTCTGGCCGATGCCCAAGCAGCGGCGGCCAAGCTCAAGACCGCCACCGACGCCGGCCAGTTCCGCCGGGCGACCGGCAACGACTACGTGGCCGATCTCATCACCGGCGACACCTGGTTGGCCGTCGCCTGGTCGGGCGACATCGTCTCGGCTCAGCTCGAGAATCCCGATCTCGTGTGGATCGCCCCCGACGAGGGCACCATGTTGTTCACCGACACCATGTTCATCCCGGCAGGGGCGGCGAACAAGGCAGGTGCCGAGGCCTGGATGAACTACGTGTACGACCCGGCCATCTCGGCCCAGATCTTCGCCTACTCGCAATACCAGTCGCCGGTGGTCGGCGTCAAGGAGGAGATCACCAAGCTCGACCCGGCGTTGGCGAGCAACCCGCTGATCTTCCCCCCGGCTGACGTGCAGGCTCGCACGTTCACGTTCCGGACGCTCAGTGCCGAGGAGCAGACCGAGTTCACGACCCTGTTCCAAGACGTGATCCAGGCCTGAACGATGCCCACCCGGCCGGCCGGCACCCATCGCGGCACCCATCGCGGCACCCAGCGCGCCGACGACACCGGCGGGGCTGACGGCAGCGGGCCGTCACCGCGGGGTCGGCGTTCCACGCCGTACCTGCTCATCTCGCCCGGGCTCGTCGTGCTGGGACTGCTGTTCGTCGTGCCGTTGGGCTCGTTGCTCGTCACGTCGCTCAAGACCGGGAGCTTCGCGGAGGGCTTCGAGACGGCCGTCCGGCTGAGGAACTACAGCGATGCCCTGAGCGAGTCGTGGGAGCCCATCAAACGTTCGTTTGTTTTCGCGCTGGTGGCCACCGTGGCTGCGGGGGCGATCGGCTACCCCCTGGCCTACGTGATCGCCTTCCGGGGCGGGCGCTACAAGAACGTGCTGCTCGGCCTGGTCGTGCTGCCGTTCTTCACGTCATTTCTCATGCGAACCTTGGCGTGGAAGACGATCCTCTCCGACAGTGGGAGCATCACCAGTGCATTCGACCGACTCCACCTGTTGAGCCTGTTCGAGTTCCTGCACCTGGTCCCTGACGGCTCCGACCGCTTGCTGCAGACGAACGTTTCGGTGATCGGGGGGCTCACCTACAACTTCCTGCCGTTCATGGTGCTCCCCATCTACGTGAGCCTGGAGAAGATCGATCGCCGGCTCGTCGAGGCGGCCCGCGACCTGTACTCGGGAGCGTTCAGGGCCTTCCGCACGGTCGTGCTACCCCTGTCGATCCCCGGGGTGATGGCCGGCAGCCTGCTCACGTTCATCCCCGCCGCCGGCGATTTCGTCAACGCCGAGCTGCTCGGCGGGCCGCAGCAGACGATGGTCGGCAACCGTATCCAGTCACGGTTCTTCGAGCAGGTCGACTATCCGGCCGCGGCGTCGTTGTCGTTCGTGCTCATGGCGCTGATCCTCATCGGGGTGCTGCTGTACGCCCGGCTGCTCGGCACCGAAGAGCTGACAGGCTGATCGAGCGATGAGCACGATCGCCCGCCGCCTCGCCCCCCGCCTGCTCGACGCCTGGGCCGGTGTGGCACTGCTCTACCTGTTCACGCCCATCTTCGTGATCGTGGCGTTCAGCTTCAACGACGCCCGACGGTTCAATGTGATCTGGCAAGGCTTCTCGCTCGACGCGTGGAGACACTGGACCGATAGCGAGCCCCTCACCGACGCGCTCACGCTCAGCATCAAGATCGCTGCCCTGTCGACGCTGGCGGCCACGGTGCTGGGTTCGCTCATCGCCCTGGCGCTGGTGCGGCACCGGTTCACCGGCAGCGGCGTCACGAATCTGTTGCTGGTGCTCCCGCTCACCACGCCCGAGGTCGTGCTCGGCTCGTCGCTACTGAGCCTGTTCATCGACCTCGGCGTCTCCCGCGGGTTCTGGACGATCGTCGCCGCCCACGCCATGTTCTGCGTGAGCTACGTGGCTGTCACCGTGAAGGCCCGCATCCGGGGCTTCGACTGGACGCTCGAGGACGCCGCCATGGACCTCGGCGCGTCGCCGCTGCGGACCTTCCGCACGGTCACCTTCCCCTTGATCCTTCCGGGGATCGTCGCCGCCGCCCTGTTGTCGTTCGCCCTGTCGATCGACGACTTCATCATCACGTTCTTCAACTCCGGCAACGAGCAGACGTTCCCGCTCTACATCTACTCCCAACAGCGACGCGGCCTGGGCCCCGAGGTCAACGTGGTGGCCACCCTCATCCTCCTCGTCAGCTTCGGCCTGGCGGTGTCGTCGATCTTCGTCCAACGTTTCCGAGCCCGCCCCGGCCCCCGCTGAATCAGCGGTCTACTGACGCTTTTCGTGGGTGGGTGACGGGTTGGTGGGGTGAGGGTCTGGGTGCGCACGCCGTTGCGGTTCTACGTTTCCCGCTGTTGGAGGCCGGCGACGGAGAGGGAAGGGCGTGCGCACGAAGAAGCTCCTGGTCTCGCTGCTCGGGTCGTGCCGTGAGACGGTGGTCGGGTCGTCGGGCGTCGTGGACGGGGGAACGGCCGTGTCTTCGGGGTGGGTCCGGGTGAAGGTGCGCCGGCGGGGCAGGTGCGGAGAGCTGGCGTCGATCTGCGACCACCAGACCAGACGCTTTCTTCGTGCTTTTTCACCGGGGGTGCGCGAAATCGCGGAGAATCCGGTCGCAGGCTCGCGGCCGACGGTCGCTCGGCGACCGGGTCTCCTATGCGCGCGACCCCGCCCGGGTCACCGTCGGCCGCAGGCTGCTGGCTGGCAACTCACAAGCGATCGCCGTGGTACGCGTTGTGGCCGTCGACGACGACGGCCAGGTCCACTTCGCCATCCTCCCCGGACCCGTCAACAAGAACCAGCACCTGCTCGACCACGCGTCGGCCTGACAAGAAACCGGGCTCGACGCGCCAGGAGTACCTCGAGCTACGGCTCGTGATCTCCACAGGGTGCCAGCACCGCGATCCTCTGCCCGCATGACCTCCCAAGCACGTCCACGGGCTCGGTCATGGCATCGTCGACGAGGCCCAAGACCTCACACCGATGCCATCTGGCGGATGCTGGCCCGGCGCTGCGAAGAAATAGCGCGTCTATTCAGCTAGACGGGTCTCCGTCTATGTGAATAGACTGAGTGGGTGACAGCCCGTGTCCTCGTTGGCATACTCCGGCGCCGCGGCTGCGAGTCGATCCGCCAACGGGGTTCGCACCAGACCTGGAGATGCGACAGCTGCCAGACCGTGATCCCCATGCACCGCGGGGACCTCACCCCCGGAACCCTCAGATCCATCGAACGGGACCTCGAACCTTGCCTCGGCCTGAAGTGGCTCACCCGGTGATCGACCGCACACTGACCAACACGAAGGAGAACGAGATGAGGACATTCACCGCCCGTCTCGAACGAGAAGCTGATGGCCGCTGGACGGTCGAGCTCGCCGATGAGCCACGGGTCCACACCTGGGGTAAGACCATCGACCAGGCCCTGGCCAGAATGCGCGAAGCAGCCGCGATGTGGTTCGAGACCGACGAGGCATCGATCGCTCTGGTCCCCAGCGTGGTGTTGCCCCAGGCTGTCCTGCGTACCGTCGAGCAGGCCGGACAGGCCCGAGAGCAAGCCCGCCACGCCGACCGGCTCGCCATCGAGAAGACCAGGAGAGCGGCCGCCGGGCTGGCCCGTCGAGGCATCAGCATGCGCGACTCCGCTGCGATCCTGGGCATCTCCCATCAACGCGTCCACCAGCTGCTCGCCCCCGACACACCCAGGGAGCGCACGGCCGGCTGACGAGGCGCTCGGCGTCGGCGAATCCACGGTCTCCGAACCGACATCGGCCGCTTAGCGTGCACGACCGGTTCGTTGGCGACTCGATCGGCGAGATCGTCCAGGAACCGGTCCAGCCCGTTGGCGGCCTGGCCGGTGAGGCTGGCCAGCCACCCTGTCGAAACCGGGGCGCTCAGCAGATTCGCGAGGATCTCCGCGGTCCGTTCCACCGGGAGATGCTGACGCACAAGGAGACAGACGGCCTAGGCCAGGCCTAGGCCGGTGTGGCTAGCGGTCCTGCAGCCCATGATCATCAGCGCCTCGGTCGGTGTCGCGTTTAGGCCGTGTCGGTGCTGGTCGGCCGTCCCCTCGTGTCACGACTCGCTCGTGGCTTCTGCCCGTTCACCCCCGACGTGGCCTCCCGCCCTGCAGTCGCCCGCCTGTTCGCCAAGCTCACGCTCTTGTGGGCCATGGTGCAGCTGGTGAAGTCGGCATCGGGCATTGGCATGTACGTCAGCCTGCCGCTCGAGTCATTCGTGGTGGGCAAGACCCTGGCCGGGTTGGGGCTCACGGCGCTGGGAGTCGTGCTCACGATCAGCTGGGCCTTGACGATGGTTCGCCGCGAGGACCTCGTGGTGATCCGCGTACCGGCCTGAGCCCGTGGGTCCCGTGCGCTGAGATGCACGGAGCTCGTGCTCCCGTGCTGTGCAGATAGGGCGCCGATGGAGTGACCGTGGAGCGACCGGTGGAGAGGCGAGGCCCTGACGGGGCTGGGTCCTCGTGATGAACAGTGCCGCGACCGCGGGTATCGCGACGAGGGCGTGGCCCGAGATGGCGATGGGTCGAGGTCTCGGCCGCATCGGCGACCATGCCGTCACCCCGCCGGCGACGCGCTCGTTGCGCTGACGGCACGATCCGCCGGCCCGTGCTGTCGCTGGTCTCGCGAGCAACGACCGGTTCGGGGTTGTCGAGCTTCCGGCTGATCACGACGACGTCGGCGCCGAGCTGAGCCAGCACGCGGTCGTGGCCCCGGCCCTCCCTGGTGCCCTGTCCCCGTCGGGACGATGGCGGTGCGACCTTCGAGGGCCGCGCCCACAACGTTCACGCCAAGCTCAGGTGTCAGCCGTTCGAGGTTCGGCTGCACTTTGCGACGAGGTCGGTGAGGGGTTCGGTGAAATCGGGCGAGCCGAGAATGGCGGCGTACTCGTTCTCGACCTTGTCCGACTCGCCGGAGGCGAGGCCGTCGAGGAGGTCGCCGATCGGGGTGTAGACGGCGCTGGCCTCGTCGGCGAGCGCGTCGGGTGCCGCATCGCGCAAGGCATTGTTGGCGTCCCGGGCGTCCCCGACGAGGGCTTCCGTGGTCGCTCCCGTGCTCTCGTAGGAGTCGATGACGGCTGCGACCGCGTCGAGCTGGGCGGACAGGGCGTCGCAGAAGTCCTCGGTCACATCGCTGTCACCACTTGGCTCTGACGAGAAAGCGGTGGTGGACGAGGCAGTGGTGGTGAGAGTGGGACTGGTGGACCCGTCATTGGTGGACGGGGCCACGTTGCTGGTGGGTTCGCTCGGCTCAGAGATCGTCGTCGCCGTCACTGCAGTATTGCCAGTGTCGTCGTCGTCGCCGCAAGCGGCGGCGATGCCGAGCGCCAGGCCGATTCCGCACACGGCGAGAACGCCGCGTCGGCGCCAGGTCCTCAACGTTCCGTGGTGCTGCTGGCGGCTCATACCCGGCCAGTGGCGATCATGGCCAAGATCTGGAGGGCATCAGCGTCGACTGCACCCAACGGCGCGACCCCAATGGTGAAGCCGGTGCCGGCTACGAGAACCTCAACACCAAACTCGGTGACCAGGGCGCCATCACCGAAGTCGCGCTGTTCGGCCCTGGTTGCAATTCCGATCCTGTCCTCGAGCCGCGTCACGTCGAACTCAGTGAGCATGGTGATGCCGATGACGCCTGCCCCTGTCTTGTTGTCGGCTCGGTTCCATACGCAACCAGGACCGGCACTGCCCGTCGCCTCCAGGTTGAGATGATTCACCTCCGCACCCAAGACGTCCGCCACCTCCGCGTCGGTCAGCAGCGCGCACACGCCATCAGCTCGCTGGTCTCCGCCAGCTTCAACAGGAGCGGAGGCGGTGATGCCGCCACCCGAATCGGTCGCGGCGCCGTCGCCTCTGCTGTCGCCGCCGCCGGCGACGAGCAACCAGCTCGCAGCTGCGAGGGCAATCCCGATCCGAGCAATGTTGGTGATCGGGCTCGGACTCCTTCCGCGGCCACAAGGATCCTGGGGCGAGGACCTCGTGGTGGCGTGCCTGAACGGTCTGGGACTCATGGCCCGATCGTGGGGCACGCCGGTTCAGAACCGGTATAGACAGTCCCTGAGCCGGCGTGAAAAGATGGTTGCGGTGCTCGAATACCGTGTTCTCGGTCCCCTGGAGGTGCGGCGCGACGACTCCGAGGTGCAGATCACCGCCCCGAAGCTCAAGACCCTGCTCTTGATGCTCCTGGTGCACGCCAACAAGGCTGTTCCTGTCGACCACCTGATCGATGCCATCTGGGGTGTGCACCCACCGGACTCGGCCCGCAAGCTTGTGCAGGTCTACATATCGCAGCTCCGCCGCGTTCTCGGCCTGGATGCCATCGAAACCGTCGGCCGGGGCTATCGGGCCCACGTCGCCTCGACTGGACTGGACGCGCAGCGCTTCGATCGCATGCGGGCCGACGGTCGCCGGGCGCTCACCGCCGGCGACAATCCTGAGTTGGCCCTCGCCCTGGCCCGACGGGCATTGGCTCTCTGGCGGGGGCCGGCACTCTTCGAGGTGGCCTACGAGCAGTTCGCAGCGGCCGAAGCCATGCGCCTGGAGGAGCTGCGACTGGAGTGCGCCGGAGACGCCCTCGATGCCGAGTTGGCTCTTGGGCGGCACGCGGAAATGGTCCCTGAGCTGCGGCGACGCTGCGCCGATGACTCCTATGACGAGCGCTCGTGGGGACGCCTTGCCCTCGCCCTCTACCGCTGCGACCGCCAGAGCGATGCGCTCGAGGTCGTGGCCGACGGGCGGCGGGCCCTGTTGGAAGGACTCGGTCTCGCTCCGGGAGAGGGCCTGCGAGCGCTCGAGTTGGCCATCCTGAACCAGGATCCGTCGCTGCGGGGGACCAGACCGGACACGGGAGGCATCGCACGCCTACCGGCGCCGAGCTCGACCCTCATCGGCCGTCGTGAGGAGCTCGCGCAACTTCGAGCGCTCATCCTCCGAGACGACGTGCGCCTGGTCACCATCAGCGGTGCCGGTGGCAGCGGCAAGACGCGGGTTGCTCTGGAACTGGCCCGGTCAGTCGGCTCGGCCTTCGCGAACGGTGCCGCCTTCGTCGAGCTTGCATCCGTTCACGACCCGGCCTTGGTCGTAGCCGTCATCGCCCAGGCGCTGGGCGTCACCGAAACGCCCGCGGAGACGGTTGCATCGGCACTCGAGCGCTGGTTGGAGAACCGAGATCTCCTCCTCGTCGTCGACAATCTCGAGCACGTCATCGACGCGGCCGCCGAGCTGGTGCACCTGGTTCGGATGGCTCCTCGTCTCACTATCCTCACGACCAGCCGCCGGGTGCTCCACGTTTCCGGCGAGCACGTGTACCCCCTCTCGCCCTTGACGATCGATGATGCCGTCAAGCTGTTCACGGTACGAGCGGCGGCGCAGCACGGTTCGGTGGCGAGCGATCTCGACATCACATGCTCCGACGGCGCAGACCTGGTCGCTGCCATTTGTCGCCGCCTCGACTGCCTACCCCTGGCCGTGGAGCTGGCCGCAGCCCGCACGACGACGCTGAGCCCGGAGCTGCTGCTCGACCGGCTCGCGGGTCGAGTGGCTGCTCTCGGTGTGGGGCCGCGAGATGCGCCGGCCCGCCAACAGACGCTCGCCGACACGTTGCGATGGAGCACCGACCTCCTCAACGCAGCCGAACGCCGCACCCTGGCCCGGCTGTCGGTGTTCGTCAGCGGCAGCTCCATCGAGGCGGCCGAGGTGGTCTGTGAGACGGACATCGAACGCTTGGCCAGCCTGATCGATTCGAGCCTGCTGCAACGGGCCGCCTCCGGTGGGGATGTGCGCCTGTCGATGCTGGAGACGATCCGCGAGCACGCTATGACGTTGCTCGATGCGGATGGGGACCGCTCGACGATCGAGGCTCGCCATACGTCGTACTACGTCGAGCTCGTGGAGGCGGCGGCTCGGAGGGGCCCTGCCCACCAGTCCGAGACGTTCTTGATGGTGGATGCCGAGCTCGGCAACCTGAGGGCAGCCATGAACCGGTCAGAGCGGGCCGGCGAGGACGACACCGCCTTGCGCGTGGCCACGGCCATGTACCGATACTTCTACCTCAAGGGGCGCTTTCGTGAGGGGCGCGACCGGATCAGCGGACCGCTCGACCGGGGAGCCGGCGACGCAATGCTTCGAGCGTTCAGCCTGCGAGCGATCTCGGGGCTGCACTACATGCTCGGCGACCTCGACGCCGCTGATGCCACTGCCCGCGAAGGCATCGACGTCGGAGATGCAGCAGGTGCCGGTCAGGCGGTGTTGGCCTGCCACACCGTCGTGAGCCACATCGCACGCGAGCGCGGCTTGTTTCTCGAGGCCAAGGTGCAACTCGAGCGCAGTGAGGCCATGGCCAGACAGCTCGGCCTCGACGAAGACGTGACCGTAGCCAACACCAACCTCGGAGAGTTGGCACTGGCCGTCGGCGACCTCGATGAAGCTCGCTCGCGGTGGGAGTACTCGATCTCGAGGTACGACGACGATGATGAAAACTCCACCTTCGCCCTGCTCGGCCTCGCCTCCGTCGCCTACCGCCAAGGCCTCCTGGACGAGGCCGGGCGCTACTACGAAAAAGCTCGTGCCCTCTCCGAGCGCGCCGGCTGGTTGCACAACACGACCATGGCACTCGTCGGGCTGGCCGGCATCGCCGCCGCCCGTGAGGCCCACACCGAGGCGGCCGTTCTCCTCGGTCGCGCCACTGGTCTGCTCGAGGCGACCGGCGGCGAGCTCGTGCTGGCCGACGAAGAAATCTATCAGCGTGTCTGGTCGGCGGCGCTGGCGGAACTGGGAGAGGCCCGCCTGACCGAGCTTCTCGCCTCGGGTGCGAGAGGGGATCGGTGACAGTCACCGGGTTCGCCGGAAATGACTGACACGGGATCGAGCCATGCTCATCCTCGAACCTGGCAACGTCAACGTCAACGGTCAACGTGAAGGGTGGGGATCGACTCAATCGAGTACAGCATACTCGACTCGATCGAGTATGTTTGACCTGATCGATGAACGCAGCCCGTTCCCGTACAGGGCCCGATCGCCCCCGAGCTGGTGGCCGGCCGCGACGAACTCGTCAGGGATCTGGCCGAGCGGCTCATGGAACGGGGTCTCACCGCGCTGCTCGGACCCCGCCGTTACGGCAAGACGAGCCTGCTCAAGCGGGTGACGGCCGACCTCGCTGCCGTCGGGCCCGAGACGGTGTGGATCGACCTGTACGAGCTCAGCTCGATCGCCGATCTCGCCGGCGCACTCGATCGGGGCCTCGCGGGCGTGACCCGAGTGGCCCGCCGGGTGCTCGACTCGATCGCCGGGACGTTCTCGCTCCATCTGGGGTTCGTCGCCATCGAGCTGTCGCGAGGCCGGCGGAATCGGCCCGACCCGGTGCTCACCTCGCGGCGTTGCTGGCCGTGCTCGTACGGGCGGCCGAGCGCCGGCCGCTGATCGTCGTGTTCGACAAGTTCGACGAGTTCTCGGTTATCGCCGGCGTCGACGGCGCCGCCGGCCTGCTGCGCACCGAGCTGCAACATCACTCCGAGCAGCTGGGATCGTGTTCGCCGGGTCGCTACCATCGACCATGAGGACGCTCTTCGCCGACCAGGCCCAACCGTTCGTCGCCCAGGCCGACCTCATCGAGCTGGGCCCGCTCACCGACGGCGCCGTGGCCGGTCTCGTCGAGGACGGCTTCGCCCGGACCGGCCGCCGCACCACTGGGGTCCCGAGCCGCCTCGTGGCCTTCGCCCACGGTCATCCGCAGCGGGCGATGTTGCTGGCCGACGCGCTCTGGCGGCTCACGGCACCGGGGGCAGTGGCCGACCACGCCCGATGGGAAGAGGCGCTCGCCGCGGTGCGGGTCAGCGTCGACAGGGGCTCCGAGCGGCTCTATGCCCTGCTGCCGAGCGGGCATCAACGGACGCTGCGAGTGATTGCCGGCGGGGGCAGCACCTACGGGACGGCCGCCGATGTGCTCGACCTGGCTCCTGGGACGGCCGCGGCCGCCGTCGAGGCGCTCGTCGGCAATGGCGCCATCGCTCGTGGGACCGACGCCCCCGAGGTCGTCGACCCCCTCTTCGCCGACTGGATCCGCCGCCGCTTCCCCGTCTGAGCGCTGATTGCCGAGAGGTGAATCTGAATCTGACGGCGTCGATCTGTGCTTCAGACGTGTGAAGGCGAACCCGCGAGCATCGCTCGCGATGATTGCCGAATCGCCACCGGCAACCGCGATAGCGGACCTGAGGCGGGACACGACGGTGTGAAGCGCGGCCTTGACCCGTTGTGGCGGCTCGTCCTCTTGCCAAATCGCCTCGACCAGGCGCTCGATCGATACGAGATCGCCCTGGTGACACGCCAGCATTCCCACCAGAACCCGTTGGCGGCGCGACCGGAGTCGAACGGCCACGCCGGCCCGCATCACGATCGGTCCAGCACGCCCAGCCACATGAAAGCAAGTGTGGCAGTCCCGCTTTCACGCCGCTTTCACCAGCGATTCCCACGCTTGGTCGATGGAAATAAGCGTCCACGAGGCCAAGGCGTCACGGTCCGGGCTCCTGGACCGGGTCGACGCGGGGAAGAGGTGCGGGCCGAGCGCGCTGGCCCGCCTATCGCGACATAGGGCTACGGTGGCGGTGGCGGGCACCGGCACCGGCCCCGGGGTCGACCTGAGACGCATGACCGTCGCCGACGATTTCGCCCAACCGTTCGACGCGAGACGCACGGTCCTGGGCCGAACCTCGAGGGCTCGACCCGGCTCCAGGGTTGATCACCTTCACACGGTAAGGGCCTCGGCGAAGTCGGCGAAGGCATCGATGTAGCGGTCGACGTCGGCGTCGGTGTGTTGCACCGAGATCGTCCACTGCTCCTCGTCGCCGGGGGTCATGAAGATCCCGCGGTTGACGATCCAGGGCCACGACGCCGCGAAGAGCTCGACATGGCACTCGAGGAAGTCGCGGTAGTTCGTGAGCGGCTCACGCCGGTACGACACGCAGCCCTTGGCCCCGAGGTCGACGACGTGCGCCGGGAGGTCGTAGTGGTCGATGACCTGACGACAGCCGGCATCGAGCCGGTCGCCCAGCAGCTCGAGGTACAGGTAGGCGTCGGGCGTCAACACCTCGGTGAGCGTGGCCACGCCAGCGGCAGCAACGAGAGGATTGCCGTTGTACGTGCCGAGCTGCGCGACACCGTTGCCGATCATCTCCATCAGATCGGCCCGTCCGCCGAACGCCGCCGTGGGAACCCCGCCGGCAATGGCCTTGGCCACGCACACCAGATCGGGCTGCACGCCGTAGCGCTCGATGGCGCCACCGGCGGCGATGGTCACGCCCGACTTCACCTCGTCGAAGATCAGCACGATCCCGAAGCGGGTGCACAGCTCCCGGACCTTCTCGAGGTACCCGGGCTGCGGCGGAACCAGCCCGATGTTCATCATGACCGGCTCCATGATGAGACAGGCGATCTCCTGGGCATGGTCGACGAAAATCGCCTCGAGGGCGACGGCGTCGTTGAACGGCACCACGAGCACCTGGTTGGCAGCGTCGGCCGGGATGCCCTTCGACATGGGGGTGCGCAGCGGTCGCTCGCGCCCGCCCATGGTGTCAGAGTTGGGCAGGACCGAGAACATCACGGCATCGTGATGGCCGTGGTAGGAGCCTTCGATCTTGCAGACCGTGTCACGATTGGTCGCGGCGCGGGCCAGTCGGATGGCGTCGGCGGTGGCCTCGGTGCCGGAGTTGGCGAAGCGCACGAGATCGAGGCGGAAGCGCCGGCACAGCTCCTCGGCGAAGCGCACGGTGATCTCGGTGGGAGCGGCGAAGTGGGTGCCGGTCTGCGCGGCCCGGGTGATGGCCTCGACGACCTTGGGGTGCGCGTGACCCACCACGTTGGCGCCGAAGCCGCCGTGCATGTCCACGTACTCGGTGCCGTCGACGTCCCAGACGTGGCTTCCTTGGCCTCGGGCCACGTAGAGCGGGTACGGCTTCCAGGCCTGAAATGAAGAAGCCACCCCCAACGGGAGTGACTCGACGGCCCGGGCGTACAACTGGGCGGAAGCGGGGGTGCGTGCGAGCAGAGCTTCGGTCTCGTGCTCGCAGATCTGTTTGGCACGTTCGCTGGTGCTTCGGACCAACATGGTCGACATCACGAGGCTCCTGGCCGTCGAGGGTTGCCGGCCCGGGTGAACCTGGACACGACCGGCGTTTGGATCCGACCACCCGGTGTGACACCGGGGAGTCGACAGGCGGGTGACCGCCGCCCGTTCGTCCGTCGTCTTGATGTGTTCGAAACCTGTCGGATACATCGACACGACGGATTCCGGAGTATAGCCATCCCTTGCCGATGGAATCAATGGTTACGGGATCGAAACTGTGCGATTCGTCGTCTCAGCGAAGCTTGAGCTGACGCGAGCACGAGCTCCACTGACGCCATCCGCCGCTGTCGAGGATCCGGCGGGCGACGACGATCTGCTGCTCGCGCGTGGCTTGGCTGGGCAGAGCCGCGAACTCGGTTCCGCCGTGTCTGCGCCAGGTGCCGCGCATGATCTGCAGCCCTCCGCCGTAGCGCTGACCCTGGATGTGCCAGCGCTGCCCCGACTCGCACTGGGCCATGGCGTCCCAGATGGGCCAGTCGAGCGCAGGGGCGAGGCGCTCGTCGAACAGTGCGACCGTCACGACGACAGCCTCGGGCTCGACGGGGGCCGGAAGCGGGGCCGGAAGCGGGGCGGGTGGGACCTCTTGGGCGCTCGCGAGAGTGGCGGAACCGACCACCGCGAGCAGCGTCACGACCGGCAACAGCAAGGCAGACACAGCACAACGAACGCGCACAGGCAAGCTCCTCGGCTTGAGAGACAGGTGACCGCCACCGGAACAGGCTCGGCGGCTGCCGCATCGAATCGACGCGAGGGCTGCTCAGAGCGTTCGGCATGAGCGAACGGCCACTCCACTCGCCGACGTTCGGGCCAGGCACAAGTGGAGCACCTCGACCGTAGTCGGGCGAGCTGGCACGTTTGTGCGATGGCCACTGTGACATCGGTCATGCAGCCATCGGTCATGGACAGGGTCGACTCCGCCCGGACGACTCGCGTCAACGCACGGCTCGCCACGCCAGAACGCAGCGTTGCAGCCGATCGACAGGGCACCCGAACGCCATGGAACCGACCGAAACGGCAAGGCGTGCATGATGATCCGGACTCTGTGCGGCCGGCTGTTTCGCGGTGCTAGACCTCCAGGTATGCCGGTCTGGTTCGATGATGCCGAGTACGCCGTGGTCGAAGCGGCCGTCGAGCGGCTCATCCCCCACGTCGAGGGTCGAGGCCCCGGGGCCCGACAAGCCGGAGTCGTCGACTACATCGACTCCACGCTCGGCGCGTTCAGCTTCACCCCTCCACGGATCTGGGCCGGCGGCCCGTTCTCGGGTCGCTTCGGAGGCGACGCGAGCTTCGGCGACTGGGAACCCTTGTCCCGCTTGGCCGAGCTGGCCTGGCGGATTCGTAT
The DNA here is from genome assembly GCA_031362415.1 of Actinomycetes bacterium. Taxonomy (GTDB): domain Bacteria; phylum Actinomycetota; class Acidimicrobiia; order IMCC26256; family VFJJ01; genus VFJJ01. The sequence continues at coordinate 106,122 of JANLSK010000006.1, forward strand.
CGAAGGGTCGCAGGGTCGGCCCGAGCGGGAGTTCAACGGACCGGTGAGAGGTTGGCAGGACGAGTACCGCGACGGCATTGACGCGCTCGGCGCCGACTTCGCGCAGGTCGACGCCGACGAACAGGACGTACGTCTCGCAGCCGCGCCCGAGGGCTTTCGCGCGCTCGTGCACCAGCACGCCTGCGAAGGGATGTATGGCGCGCCCGAGTACGGCGGCAACCGCGCCCGCAGCGTCTGGTTGGCGATCGACTATCTCGGCGACGTGCAACCCCGAGGCTTCACCGACCATGAGGTGAGCGAACCATGAGCGAGCCGCAGGCATGAGCGGTCCCGATCGCAGCCGAGCCACCGACTGCGATGTCGTGGTCGTGGGCTCCGGACCCGGAGGCGCCACCGCGGCCGAGGTGCTGGCGACGGCCGGATGGAACGTGGTCGTGCTGGAGAAGGGCCGCAACCTCCTCATCGACACCGATCCGCCATACGCCCCAAGGGATCGCTTCGCCAACGACGAGATCAAGAACCTCTTCCGGCACTACTACGGCCCCGATCCGCTCCTCGAGCCCAAGTCCTTCCGCCGCAACGCATCCGACGGGGCCCGCCTGTTCAGCGGCGAGGTCAACACGATGCCGTCGATGGTGGGCGGGGCCGGGCCCCACGCCGACGCCAAGCTCCCGCGCTTTCGGGAGATCGACTTCCGGCTGCGCTCCGAGATGGGGCCCATCGACGGCGCCGACGTCGAGGACTGGCCCCTCGACTACGCCGACCTCGAGCCCTGGTATGCGCAAGCCGAGCGCGATGTCGGAACCGCCGGCGACCACACCGCGAACCCATACGCGGCTTGGCGTTCGGGTCCGTACCCCATGCCGCCGGGGCCCGACATGTACGGCGCCGTGCTCTCGTCGGAAGCGGCGACCCGCCACGGCTTCCATCCGTACCGGGCCCCGTCAGGCGTCAACAGCGTTCCCTGGGGCGGACGGCCGGCCTGCAACAATTGCGGTTTCTGCATGATGGGCTGCCCGATCCACGCCAAGGGCGATCCGATCGCCATGCTCCAGCAAGCGCTGCTCACCGGCCGCTGCGAGATCCGCTCCGAGTGCGTGGTTACCGAGATCGTCGCCGATCCCTTGCGGCACAAAGCTCTTGGGGTTCGCTATGTCGATCTCGACGGCCGCCTGCGCGAGCTGTCTGCGGGCCACGTGGTCGTGGCCGGCGGGGCGTTTGAAACGGCCCGGCTCATGTTGCGCAGCGGCGACATCACGGCCGGCGGCTTGGGGAACTCGTCGGGACTGCTCGGGCGCTTCTTGATGTTCCACTTCCAGACCTATGCGATCGGAACGTTCCCGTTCCGCCTCCATGGCCATCGGGGACGTGCGGTCAGTCATCTGATGGACGACCTGATGGTGCCATCGACGGCCGATCTCGAAGCGGCCCGTTCCGTCGATCTCCCATGGTTTCGCGGCGGGGTCGTCGAGCACGGAGCGGCCGGGGGACCGATCCAGGAGGCGATCCATTACCCCAGCGGTGCCCCGCACACCGCGCTCATGGCCGACTCGCCGATGCGAGATCGGGCGTGGGTCTTCACGGTGCAGGGGGAGGATCTCCCGCAGTGGGCCAACACCGTCGACCTCGACCCGGCAGTTCGCGATGTGCATGGCCTCGCCGCCGGACGGGTCACGTACGAGCCGCACCGCCACGAGATCGAAGCGGCCAAGCACTGGGCTCCCCAGCTCGAGGCTGTGCTACGCGACATGGGAGCCGTCCACACCTTCTGGACGACCTCGCCCTCGGCCGGTATCGGTTCGTTCGCCGAGCGGACCCCACCTGTCGAGCGGTACGCCCCCACGTCGAAGCACTGGATGGGCACCTGCCGCATGGGCGACGACGCTCGCACGAGCGTGGTCGACGGGCACGGGCGCTTCCACGACCTCGACAACGTGATCTGCGCCGACTCGTCGGTCTTCACCACCTCGGCCGGCTACAACCCCACCCTCACCCTCATCGCTCTCGCCGCCCGAGCCGCGTCGGCGATGGCCGGCCGCCCGGCTCCGGCACCGTCAGCGTGACGGCGGCCATCCGGGAACGAGGCCGAGCTTCTTGCACAGACGTTGGGCATTGACGATCGTGCCGGCGTGCTCGTCGGCCTCGGGAGCCGATGCCAGCCAGCCGACCACCTCGCCGGGCACCTCGGCGGGCGCGCCCCGAAAGCCCGCGTCGATGAACTGCTGCGCGCTGCCCGTCGCCCTGGCCTTCTCCGTGATCACGAACCCCGGGTCGACGTTGAAGGCGCGCACACCACGGGCGAAGAACTCGACGTGGAGGGTGCCCGCGAGGCGACCGAACGCCGCCTTCGAGGCCGCGTAGCCGACGCCCCATCCCCCGGCTCCGGCGGGGGCCACCGGATCGTCGTACGCCGAGGCCGACGTCATGTTGATGATGTGGCCCCGACCCCGCTCGAGCATCTGCGGGATCACGAGCTGGGTGAGGAGGAGCTGGTTCACGTAGTTCCCCGTGATGATCTTCTCGGCCATGTCGAGCTGGAGGTCGAGGAACCGGTCGAGCGTTCCCGGGCCCTGATAGATGCCGTTGTTGAACAGCACGTCGATGCGACCCCAGGTGTCGATCGTCTGCTGGTAGGCCATCCCGATCGACACCCGGTCGGTGATGTCGAGCCGGATGGCCAGAGCCTGGCGGCCCAGCGCCTCGATCTCGGCGACGGTCGTCTCGAGGCTGCCCGGTATCGCCATGGCGCTCTCGGTATCCCTGATCGAGCTCGGCGCGGCGCGGCCGTCACCCTCGCGCACGGTCCGAGCCGTGCAGACCACGTCGTAGCCCGCTCGGGCCAACGCCAGAGCGCCGCAGCGCCCGATACCCCGGCTGGCCCCGGTGACGAACGCAACCGGCGTTGATCGAAGCATGGGCTCTCCTCGAGACGGTGGGCGACGGTACTCGTTCTTTGCGTCTGCGGTCATCGCCGGCGCGGTCCTGGACGCAAAGAAACGACGTGAGCTCGGGCGATGTCGTGGGCTCAGCCCCGGGGCAGACCCAGGATGCGCTCGCCGATGATCGTGCGTTGAATCTCGTCGGTGCCGCCGGCGATGCTCGCCACCTTCGACCACAGCCATTGCCGTTGCCAGCGACCGTCGTCGGGGTTGCCGTCGGCCCCCGCCCACAGCGGGCCGGCTCGGCCGGGCACACGTAGGCCCGTCTCCGAGAGGTGCTGGGTCATGTGGGCCCAGTGCAGCTTGACCCAGCTCGACTCGGCGCCCGGCTCTCGCCCCCGACCCAGGCTCGACAGCGTCCGCAGGTTGTGCATGCGGAGCACCCGCAGCGCCACGAAGGCGTCGGCCAGGGCGTCGGCCACACCCACGTCGTCGAGGCGCCCGTTCGCTTCGGCCAGCGCGTAGAGCTCGTCGAGGAAGATCTCGTGCACGGCCTGCTCCTTGAACGGGAAGGCCGTCCCGCGCTCGTGGGCCAGCGTCGTCGTCGAGACCCGCCAGCCCTCGTGCAACTGGCCGATGAGCTGATCATCGGGGACGAACACCTCGTCGAGGAACACCTCGCAGAACTCTGACTCGCCGGTGGCCTGCACGAGCGGGCGCACGTCGACGCCGGGAGCCGTCATGTCGATGGCCAGGCAGCTGATACCTCGGTGCTTGCCGACATCGGGGTCGGTGCGGAACAGGCCGAAACCCCAGGCGGCGAACTGGGCGTACGATGTCCAGACCTTCTGGCCCGTCACCAGCCAACCGCCGTCGACGCGATCGGCTCGTGTGCTGAGCGCAGCGAGGTCGGAGCCGGCGCCGGGCTCGGAGTAGAGCTGGCACCAGATCTCGCTTCCGTCGAGGATGGGCGCCAGCCATCGCCGCTTCTGCTCGTGGGTGCCGTGGGCCAAGATGGTGGGGCCGACGTTGTTGACGCCCACCCGGTTGACGGGCTGCACGGCGCGGGCCTTGGCGTACTCGACGTTGAAGATGGCCACCTGGACCGGCGCCGCGCCCCGCCCGCCGTACTCGGCGGGCCAGTGGATGCCGACCCAGCGGTCGCGCGCCATCGTCGCCTGCCATTCCCGGCCCCACGCAACCTCGGCCGCGGTGCGCTCGGGCGGAGCGAGCCGGGCCCAGTCGGCCAGCGGGGGCCGGCGTACGTTGGCCGCGAGCCAGGCGCGCACCTCCTCGGCGAACGTCGACTCTTGTGACGAGTACGAGAGGTCCATGGTCGTCTCACAGCTCCCAGAAGCGCTCGCGCCCTGCGGCCTCGAACGCGATGCGCAGGCGGGCCTCGTCGGCAACGGTGAAGGGGCGAAAGACGTTCTCGCCGCGCAGCCGTACGAGGACGGGATCGCCGCCGCAGCGATCGGCTCGGAACTTCTGATGCTGCAAGGACCGCACGACCACCTTGTTGGTGCCCGTCGAAGGGAACGCGGTCGTGACGCGCACGTACCGGGGCCGCCATTTCGGCCCCAGCGACGGTTGGGCGTCGAGCCAAGCCGAGAAAGCGACCGGGTCGAAGGGCGGAGCGTCGTCACGGAGCAGGAGGCACGCCATCACCTGGTCGCCAGCGACGTCATCGGGCACCCCGTAGACCGCCGCCAGCGCCACGTCGGGATGAAGGCGCACCACCGCCTCGATCGGGCCGGCAGGGAAGTTCTCGCCGTCGACCCGGATCCACTCGGCCGAACGACCCGCGAAATACAGGAACCCCGCCTCGTCGACATACCCCAGGTCGCCGCTCCAATACCAGCCCCTGCGAGTGAGCCGCTCCGTGGCCTCCCGGTTGTTGTAGTAGCCCTCGAAGGCGCCGGTGCCGCTGGTGTTGACGATCTCCCCGACGCACTGGGCTGCGTTCAGGAGACGGCCGACGGCGTCGATGCGGGCTCGGGGCAGCTCGGTCCCGTCGTCGGCGACGACCCGCACACCCGGTCCAGGAACGCCCAACGCGCTCGGCGGCACGTCGCCATCGCGGTTGACCGCGATCCCGCCCTCGGTGGCGCCGTACGTGTCGATGATGGCGACCCCGAAGCGGCGAGCCGCAGCCTCGACCACCTCGGATGCGCCCTCATTGCCGAACGCCACCCGCAACGGGTTCTCGGCGTCGTCCGGGCGCTCGGGTGTGCCCAGCACGTACGACAGCGGCTTGCCGACGTAGTTGAAATAGGTCGAGCCGAAGTGCCGGATGTCGGCCAGCCACCGCGACGCGCTGAAGCGACGGGCCAAGCCGACGCCAGCCCCGTTGACGAGCGCCGGCGCCCATCCGACCATGAGCGCGTTGGAGTGGAACAACGGCATGCAGAGATAGCCCGTGTCGTCGCCCGTGAGGTCCATGATCATCCCCATGCGATTCCCGGTGACCAGGAAACGTCGCTGGGTACAGATCACGGCCTTGGGCGCGTCGCTCGTCCCCGATGTGAAGATCAACGCCCAGATGGTGTCGGCAGGGGGATCGAGACCGGGATCGGTGGCCGGCTGCTGGGGCAATGCCGCGGCGAGCGACCGGTGGCCCATGCCGTTTTCCGCTGCGGCTCCGGCGACCTCGCCGATGGCGTCGACATCGGAGAACCGGTCATCGGAGACGCTGTTCTCGGAGAACCGGTCGAGGAGGTAGACCCCGCCGGTGAGCGCCCCGAGATCGGCACCGGCGAGGAGGGCCAGGTGCTGAGGCTCCACGAGCAGCGCCAGGCAGTCGGTGTGAGCCAGGTCGCGAGCGAGGTGCTCGCCCCGGCGTGTGGGGTTCAAGCCCACGATCGCCGCTCCCGCCAAGGCCGCCCCGCCGAAGGCGAACAGATAGTCGGGAGTGTTGTCGGAGAGGATCGCCACGTGGAACGACCGCTCCCCAGCGGGATCAGCAGCCCTGCGCCACCCCAGGAACAAATGAGCGAACCGGCAGGACTCCTCGAAGAACTCGGCGTGGGTCCACGTTTGCGCTCCGAAGCGCAGATGCACCCGGGTAGCGATGCCCGGATCACCAGTAGCGATGCCCGGATCACCAAACGGCCCTTGGGTGAGAGGGTTACGACCTGCGTTTCGCCTCAGCAGCGCAGCCGCGTTGGGCGCCACCATCGGCGCCTTCCCGGGGAGGGGAATCTCACGCGTGGGCCCCGGGCCGATTCCTGACATCGGCGTCATCGTAGGCCGCGCAGCGAAGCGCCGACCAGGAACGATGTGGCGGCCATGGTCACCACGACACAGTCCTGGTCGGGCACTTCGTGGGGCGGTGGGGTGGGGTCGAACCGACGGGCTAGCCTTTGCGGTTGAGCTTGTCCTTGACCGCGTCGACCACGTCGGAGACCTTGTCCTTGACCTTGGCCCCGGCCCGATCGGCCTTGCCTTCGCGCTCGAGATCCTTGTTGTCGGTCGCCGCTCCCAGGCCCTCTTTCACGCGGCCCTTCATGTCGTCCATCTTCTCGCCCATGGAACTCCTCCGTGTCGGGCACCGCAGTGCCGATGCCTCCCCGGTTCGTTCGGGAAGCCTCGCCGAACTCATGCCCAACGAGCACTTGGGGTAAACGGCAGCACACCGACGGGCGGTGGAGCCGACGGGAAGTGGAGCCGACAGCGTTCAGGAGCGAACCGGCGACTGCGCCAGTCCGCCGGGCATCACCATGCCCACCGGTTGCAGATGCTGGCCCAACGTGGCGTCGAAGGCGTCGGCCACTTGAGACGGTGTCCACCCGCCGTCGCGGTACATCCACGAGATCTGGCGCGGGGTCTGGAAGAGCGTGAACGAGTACTCGGTGCGGCCGAAGATCTGGCCGTTCACGTGACTCGCACGCTCAGATGCCAAGAAGGCCACGAGCGGGGCGTTGAGCGACGGGTCGAGGTGCGCCGGCGGTTCCACGTCGCCCATGAGTCCCATGGTCATCCGGGTCGCGCCGGCGGGGGCCATGGCGTTCACGGTCACGCCGTAGCGACCGAGCTCGAGCGCCCAGACGAAGGTCATGCCCATCAGGCCGGCCTTGGCCGCGCCGTAGTTCGTCTGGCCGAAGTTGCCCCGGAGCCCCGCCGACGACGTGATGTTGATGATCCGGCCATAGCCGGCATCCTTCATGAGCGGCGCCGCGTGACGCGAGCAGTTGAACGCGCCCTTGAGATGCACACCGATGACGGCGTCGAAATCGGCCTCGTCCATCTTCACGAGGCTCTTGTCGCGCACGATGCCCGCGTTGTTGACGAGGATGTCGACCGTCCCGAAGGTATCGACCGCGGCCTGCACGATACGCCCGGCCCCGGCGAAGTCGGCGACAGAGTCGTGGTTGGCGACCGCTCGGCCACCAGCGGCCTCGATCTCGGCGACGACCTGGGAGGCCGGATCCTCGGCCTGCTCGCTGGTCCCGTCGAGGCGGGCACCGAGGTCGTTGACGACAACGGCGGCTCCCTCACTCGCCAGGCACAGGGCGAACCCTCGGCCGATCCCCCGTCCAGCTCCGGTGACGATGGCGACGCGTCCGTCGAGCATTCCCACGGTGTTCTCCTCGATGCTCCTGTGATGCTGCCTTGCGAAGTGCGACGTGCGATCTGCGAAGTGAAAGCGCCAAGCGCTATCTGCGAAGTGCGCGTCAGGCACCGGCGGCGGTCGCGGTGCCGGTCATCACGACCGAACCGTCCTGGCGGGTGGCCGTGAGTGCGAGATCGACCGTTCCCGCCGCGGGGTCGATGGCCGTGATGGAGGCGCTGAAGGTGAGGGTGTCGCCCGGCCAGACCTGCTTCGAGAATCGCACCCAGTAGGAGCGCATGGCCGTGGGGCCGAACCAGTCCTTGACGACCCGGGCCATGAGGCCGGCGGTGAGCATCCCGTGACCGAAGACCGACGGGTTGCCGGCCTTGGTGGCGATGGTGTCGTCGTGGTGCATGGGGTTGAAGTCGCCCGAAGCTCCGGCGTAACGGACGAAGTGCGTCCGGGTCAGGTTCTCGACCACGAGCTCGGGGGCCGAGTCGCCCACGTTCAGATCGGCGATTCGCGGGGCCATGGGGCGCTCTCCTCGGGTTGGGACCAGTTGTCGGCCGTTCGGTTCGACGAAGTCTGACACCAACGTCGGAAAAGTTCTACCCTGCCGCCGATGGTCGACCAGCATTCGAACGGAGGCTCCGACACCCCTCGACCCGCTGGTCGGTCGGCCCGGGATTCCCCGACCTCGCCCCGTTCCACGCCGTCGACGTCCCCCGCCCCGATCGGCACCGTCGGCACCGTCGGCACCATCGGCACGGTCGGCACGGTCGACGCTGTACGCGGGGGCACCCCCGCCCAGACCCGTGAGCTCCGGGCTCGGGGCCGCCGAAGCATCAGGCGACTCCTCGATGCCGGACGCGTCGTGATCGATCGACGGGGGTACCACTCGGCACGCGTCGAAGACATCGTCAAGGAGGCCGAGATCTCCCACGGGACCTTCTACCTGTACTTCGCTTCCAAGGACGAGCTGTTCCGCGCCTTGGCCACCGAGGTTGCCGACGAGCTCATCACGGTCGCCGTGTCGCTCGGTGAGGTGTCGCCCGAATCATCCGGCCGCGACGAGCTCCGAGGTTGGCTTGAAAGCTTCGCATCCGCCTACCAGCGCAACGGATCGATCATCCGGGCCTGGACCGAGATCGAGGTTGGCGGCAGCGACCTCGGTCGTCTCGGCACCGACGTCCTCGGCGCGTTCTCGTCGAGCCTCGCTCGGCGGGTCAGCCCGGGCGCCGCTCCCGACCTCGATCTCGACACGGCGTCACTGGCCTTGATGGCCATGGTCGAGCGGGCGCTGTACTACTCGACGGCCGGGCAGACCACTGTCGAGCTCTCGCGTTTGCTCGACACGATGGTGGGGGCGATCCACGACGGCATGTTCGGTCACCAACCCTTCGCGGTCTGCCCACCGTGACGCCCACACACTCAGGCCCAGGGGGAGGACGATCGTGAGCAACAACGACACCGGAGCCCACCGCGGCGTCGATCCGACGCCAGGATCGGCCACGGCGGCTCACCTCGCAGCGGCCGTCCTCGACGAGGAAGCGGCCCGTCAGGACGCGCAGGCCCTGGCCCGCGAGCAGATCCTCTTCCCCGACGAGCTCCTGCCGGGCGTGCAGTCGGAGCCCCTCACGCTCAGGCAGGGATTGAAGATCGGGGGCTGGTCGACCTTCTTGATCCTCACGATGCTCAACTCGCTCGACGAGCTCGAGGGCGCCGCGATCAGCGTGCTGGCCCCCGACATCCAGAAGACGTTCGGGGTCAGCGAAGGCACCGTCGTGTTCATCGGCACGGCTTCAGCCACGTTCTTCGTGCTCGGCGCCGTCCCCATGGGCTACCTCGCCGATCGGGTCAAGAGGGTCCCGATCGTGGGTTGGGCCAGCCTGCTCTTCAGTGGTTTCGTCGTGCTCTCGGGCCTGGCCGTGAACGCGTTCATGCTCTTTTGGACGCGCTTTCTCACCGGGATCGCCAAGGCCAACAACATCTCGGTGCACATCTCGTTGATCGCCGACACCTACCCGATCGGGGTCCGAGCACGCCTCTCGGCCAGCCGCGACCTGTTCGGCCATGGCCTGGCCCTGTGCAGCCCCGTACTTGTGGGCGGAATTGCCGAAGCCGCGGGCGGCGACGAGGGCTGGCGCTGGGCGTGGTACGTGCTCGGGGTGCCGAGCGCGGTCGTGGCCGTCATCGCGTTCTTCGCCCTGCGGGAGCCCCAACGAGGCCGCTACGAGAAGGAGGACGTGCTCGGCCAACTCATCCAGGACGAGAACCCGGCGCCCATCTCGATGGAGGCGGCGTTCGCCCGCCTCAAGAAGATCCGGTCGATCCGATCGGTGCTCATCGCCTTCAGCGCCTTGGGTTTCGCCCTCTTCAGCCAGGCCACACTGGGCAGCCTGTATCTCGAGGACAACCTCGGGGTCGACAACGCTCTCGACCGGGGACTGCTGCTCTCGCTCTCGGGCTTCGCCGCGCTCCCCGTCTTGCCCTTCGTCGGCCGGTACTTCGACCGTCTCTACCGGCGCGATCCGGCCAAGGCGATGGCCTTGGTGGGGTTGATGATCCTGCCCTCGGCCCTCTTCACACCATTGCAGTACTACGTGGGCGGCAAGGCCGGCTTCGTGGTCTTCGGCATCCCCCAGGCCATCCTCACCACATCGGCGTTCGCCATGGTCGGCCCGGTCATGCAGGCCGTGGTGCCGTATCGCTTGCGGGGTATGGGCGCGGCGCTGTCGACCTCGTACATCTTCTTCATCGGCGGGACGGGCGGCGCGCTGATCGCGGCGTTCATCACCGACACGTCGGGGCCCCGAGCGGCCGCCATCATGCTCGGGATCCCGACGAGCATCATCGGCGGAGCGATCCTCGCCAACAGCGCCCGCTACATCCGCAACGACCTCTCGCTCGTGGTGCAGGAGCTGCAAGAGGAGCTCGACGAGCACGCCAAGCGCCACGATCTCGGCCGACCGGCGCCGGCGCTTCAGGTCGCCAACATCGACTTCTCGTACGGCCCGGTCCAGGTGCTCTTCGACGTGGACTTCCAGGTGGAACGGGGTGAGACGCTGGCTCTGTTGGGCACCAACGGCGCCGGCAAGTCGACCATCCTGCGAGTCATCTCCGGGCTGGGGACGCCCGAGCGCGGCGTCGTACGGCTCGGCGGACGCAACATCACCTACTGCTCACCGGAAGACCGAGCCCGACTGGGGATCCTGCAGCTTCCCGGGGGCAAGGGCACGTTCCCGAGCATGTCGGTGGCCAAGAATCTCGAGCTGAGCGCCCGGCTCATCGAACGCCCAGCCGATGAGATCGAGCGGCGTATGGGTCGGGTGTTCGACCTGTTCCCGATGCTGGCCGAGCACAGGCGCCAGCCGGCGAGCAGCCTCTCGGGCGGCCAGCAGCAGATGCTGGCCCTGGGGCGGGTCCTCCTCCACGACCCTGAGGTGCTCTTGATCGACGAGCTGTCGCTGGGCCTGTCGCCCGTGGTGGTGGAGCACGTCCTGAAGGTGATCGACCAGCTCCGGGCCGAGGGTCAGACGATGATCATCGTGGAGCAATCGCTCAACGTCGCCCTCGCGGTCTCGGACCGGGCGATCTTCCTGGAGAAGGGGCAGGTGCGTTTCGAGGGCGCGGCATCGGAGTTGGCCGAGCGCGACGATCTGGCCCGGGCGGTCTTCTTCGGGCGTGAAGGCGGCTGAGCCGTGATCGCCACGTGGGTCACCACGAACCTGGTGTTCCAGGGCTTCGTGAACGGGCTCGTGATCGCCATGCTGGCCATGGGCGTGGTGCTCGTGTACCGGGCGACGCGGATCATCAACTTCGCCGTCGGCGACCTGGGTGTACCGGCGGCAGCCCTTCTCGCCCTGGCGGCCAACCGCTACGGATGGCCTTACTGGCCAGCCCTCATCGCCTGCCTCGTCGTGGGTCTGCTCTCGGGGACCATCATCGAGTTGGCTGTCATCCGCCGCCTGTTCTCGGCCCCTCGGGTGATCGTGCTCGTCGCCACCATCGGCGTCGCGCAGCTCGCCCAGGCCATCACCATCGCCCTCCCCGAGCTCACCCGGGCGGAGGCCGTCGACTTCCCCACCGCGGTCAGCGGGCGGTGGGAGCCGGGCGCCGGCATCGTGATCGACGGTCCGCAGGTGATGATTCTCGTCACCGTTCCCTTGCTGGCGTTGGGGTTGTGGTTCTTGTTGAGCCGCACCCGCTTCGGCGACTCGGTGCGGGCGACGGCCACGAACTCCGATCTGGCCCGGCTCACCGGGATCAGCCCCAAGAAGATCTCGACCATCGTGTGGGCGGTCAGCGGCCTCATCTCGGCAACGTCGGTGATCCTCATCGCCACCGACACCAACAACACCTCCAGCCTGGGCGCCATCGGGCCCAACACCCTGCTGCGAGCGATGGCCGCGGCGCTCATCGGCGGCATGGCCTCGTTCCCCCTCGCCGCGCTGGGCGCCGTGGCCATCGGCGTCGGCCAGTCGCTCTTGTTCTACAACTTCCCCGCCCAGACCGGGCTCACCGAGTTCGCGCTGCTGATCGTCGTGCTGGTGCTGGTGGCCCGGGTGAGCCGTCGGGCCGAGGGTGGCGGTGAGAGCTTCCAGTTCGCGCCGCGGGTCGAGGCCGTCCCTGAACGCCTGCGTCAGCTCCGTGCCGTGCGGATGCTGCCGTACCTGTTGCCGATGCTGGGACTGGTGGTGGCGGTCGTCGTCCCCTTGTTGATCGAGCGACCGTCACGCCATTTCCTCTACGCGATGATCCTGGCCTTCGCCATCTGCGCGATCTCGGCGACCGTGCTCACCGGCTGGGCCGGGCAGCTCTCGCTGGGCCAGATGGCCTTCGCCGGCCTGGGCGCGCTGAGCGCAGCCGCGTTGGCCCGCGGGGTCGCGGTCGACATCGGCTGGGGCGATCATCGCATTCTCAAGGAGACGTTCCCAGCGGTTCCGTTCGTGCTGGCGATCGTGATGGGGGCGTTGGTGTCGGCGGGGTTCGCGGTGCTCGTCGGGATCGGCGCGTTGCGGGTTCGGGGGCTTCTGCTCGCCGTCGGCACGTCGGCCTTCGCCATCGCCTGCCAGGCGTACATCTTCCGGCGGCCCATCCTGTCGGGCGACGGCGGCTCGACCGTGCGCCTCAAGCGCGGATCGCTGGCCGGGATCGACCTCGGTGTGCGACAGCGCACCTACTACTACGCAGTACTGGTGGCGCTGGTGGTCGTCCTGATGCTCGTGGCCCGTCTTCGCCGCAGTGGGATCGGCCGCACCATCATCGGCGTGCGTGAGAACGAGCAGGCCGCCGCGGCGTACACCGTGTCGCCAGCCCGAGCGAAGCTCACGGCCTTCGCCGTGGCCGGCGCCATCGCCGGCCTGGGGGGCGCGCTCCTCGGGGCGTTGGTGGAGACGATCGGCTACCAGGAGCGCTTCTTCCGCACGTCCGACTCGCTGGCGCTGGTGTCGATGGTGGTTATCGGCGGGCTCGGCACGTTCGCGGGACCGGTGATCGGCGCCGTGTGGGTGGTCGGACTCCCGGCGTTCTGGCCCGGCAACGAGGTTGTGCCGCTGCTCACGTCGAGCATCGGGCTCCTCATCTTGTTGCTGTACCTCCCCGGTGGCTTCGTGCAGATCGGCTACACCATCCGGCGGTCACTGTTCCGTTGGCTCGAACGTCGCCTCCCACCAGCGGTCACCAAGACCTCCGCGGAGCTGCCGGCGGCGATCAGCCGCGTGTTCGCGCGCCCACTGCCCGACGACGAGCTCCCCGGCGACGGTGTGGTGTTGCGGACCGTCGACGTGACCGTGCGCTTCGGTGGGCTCGTTGCCGTCGACCGTGTCTCCTTCACCGCTCGACGAGGCGAGGTGGTCGGGCTCATCGGCACCAACGGGGCGGGGAAGTCGACCCTCCTCAACGCCATCGGGGGCTTCGTGCCCGCGACCGGCACCGTTGAGCTGCTGGGGCGCGATGTCACCACACTCGATGCCGCCCGCAGAGCCCGACAGGGCCTGGGTCGTACGTTCCAGGCGGCGACCCTGTTCCCCGAGCTCACCGTGCGCGAGACCGTCCAGCTCGCGCTCGAAGCCCGCCAGCGAACCTCGTTCACGGCCACGGCCCTGTGCCTGCCGGCGTCGGTCCGCTTGGAGCGTCGCCGCCGGGTCGAGTCGGCCGAGCTCATCGACTTCCTCGGCCTCGGCCGCTACGCCGACCGGTTCATCGCCGAGCTGTCGACGGGTACCCGGCGCATCGTCGAGCTCACGGCGATGCTGGCCGTCGCGCCCGCCGTCATCTGCCTCGACGAGCCGACGGCCGGTGTCGCGCAGCGCGAGGCCGAGGCCTTCGGCCCATTGATCAAACGGATTCAACGCGAGCTCGACGCCACGCTGGTGGTCATCGAGCACGACATGCCGCTCATCCTGTCGATCAGCGATCGCGTGTACTGCATGGAGTCGGGCCGGGTCATCGCCGAGGGCACGCCGAGCGAGATCCGCAACAACCCCTTGGTTGTCGCGTCGTACCTCGGCACCGACGAACGCGCCCTCAACCGCAGCGGCTGAGCGCACCCCCCGTTCTTTGTATGCAGATCCGCGCCAGGCGCGGAGTTACATACAAAGAACGGGTCTTGAGGCCCCCCAACTAGGTGACCGACGCCGCGAGTGAGCGGGCGACGTTGCGAGCGAACCCGGCCGGATTTTCGCGCACCTCCTTGCGGGTGGCGTAAAGTATCCGCCATCCCAGGCTCACGACACCGTTGTCGCGGGTGATCCCGGCCTCCCATGCCGAGCGACCCTGATGCCACTGGTAGCCGTGGAATTCGACGCCGAGGCGGTGCTCCGGCCAGGCCAGATCGAGCAACGCGACCGCGCCATCGGGACGAATCACCTCGAACTGGGTGACCGGTTGCGGGAGGCCGCGGGCCACCAGTTGATCGACGAGCAGCCGCTCGAAATGCGAGCCGAGCGGACGCCAGGTCTCGGGCCGCTCCGCCAGTAAGCCGCGCATGACACCGGCGCCGCGACGACCCTTGCCGCAGTTGGCTGCCAGGCGCTGTGCGAGCATCTCCCGCGAGACGAGGCTGCGCCGCCAGGCATCGTCGAGCGCGAGCTCGGCCCGCCAACGCGGCCGAACCGCGCACACGTCGATCAGGGTACGGGCCGGTGCCGTGACCCTCCACGGCCCGAGCGTCACGACGTCGATCGGCTTGACATTAGCCAGCCGATGCACTGTTGCGCCGCGCGGGAGCGAACCCACCAGGCGGGTGACCGTGAGCTCGACAACAGGCGCGGAGAAACCGTCGAGCTCGTGGAGCCAGGCTGCAGCCCGGTGCGAGACCACTCCGGTCGGTCCCACCTGCAGGAGCGCTGCCATGAGATCGTGCTCGGGCGTCCCCGCCGGAGCCCCGGCGAATCGGTACACGTCGGGATGCACGAGAGTGAGGCGACCCGAGGTCGACCACCACCAGAGCCAGTCGGTGTCGAGACCGAGGGACTCCGCGTGGGTCCGGGTGAAGAGCCCGAACCGACGAGATGCCTGGCTGGCGAGTGCTCTCTCGGAATCGCGGTGCGCTGTCATGGCTCACAGTGCACCACGTCGGTATGACAGAAACGCCCGGCGCCGGCCAACCTGCCGCCAATCCCGGCTTCTTTGTATGCAGGTCCGCCCCGGGCGCGGACCTGCATACAAAGAACAGTGGTGGGGGGCGCTACTCGGCGGTGTTGAAGATGTCGGTGAGGTCCTTCCAGCCGCCGCTCTCGCCGATCGAGGAGTCGAACGACTGGAGCCGGAACCCGTCGTTGGCGTCGTACTTGCCCTCACCGAACGAGCTGAACGCGTTGGCGGGGATCTCCAGCGACGTGAGCGAGTGCACCGCTTCGGTCCAGCTCTCGTTGGTGAGGTCGGCGCCAGCCGCTTCGGCCACCTGCTTGAACACGGCCAGCTCGTCGCACGCGTCGCGCACCGCGATGTAGGTCTCGAGGCGCTTCTCGCCCTCGGCCACCACGAGATCTTGCGGGTCGATGACCGGGATGTCGGGGTTGGCCTGCTCGAAGATCGCGATGCACGCCTGGACCAGCGGCGTGTTGAACTGCTCGCCGTTGGTGTCGTTGAGGCCACCCACGCTGATGGCGCCTTCGTACGGGTTCGGCGAGACACCGGCGGTCACGAGGTCCTTGCCCTCGTTGATGATCCCCGACGGAGCGTCACCGATGATCAACAGTTCGGGGAAGGCGTCCTTGATCTTCGTGACGAACTGGTCGGCTCCAGCCTCCTGGCCGGCGATGATCAGCGTGTCGATCTCCTCGGTGCGCCAGCGCTCGAGGAACCCGTCGAGCTGGGCCTGGGCCTGGGTCGTGTCTTCGTCGACGATGTCGAGGATCGCCGTCGAGCCCCGCTCGACACCGAGGTCGTCGAGCGCCGGCTCGATCACGTTCTCGGCCCGGTTGCCCGTCCGCGCCGATGCCAGCACCCCGACCTTGCGACCGTCGAGGGTACCGGCCTGCTCGAGTGCGCTCATGAGCACGCTGATCGTCCGCTCGGCGGTCACGTCGTTGGTGAGCAAGAGACCCGGCGGGGCCTCGTCGATCCAGGCCTGCTCGAGCTCGTGGCCGATGTGGATGGTCTCGTTGTCACGGGTGAGGCAGAGCTGGGCGTCGCCGGAGAAGTCGATGAAGACTCCGAGGGTTGCGAAGACCTCCTCGTCCTCGGTCATGGTGACGCACGCCGCCAGCGCTTCGGCATTGCCTATGGGGCAGTGCTTTTGGTACACGGGCTCGATCCGGCGACCGAGGATGCCGCCGTCGGCGTTGATGGCGTCGATAAACGTCTGGTAGACGAGCTCCTGATCGCCGCGCTCGAAGTCGATGAAGTCGGCGATGCACTCGTAGTCGACGTAGAGGACGCCGAGCTTGATGGAGTCGGCGGTGACACCGCGGAACGAGTCGGTGAGCACGATGGGCTCGGTCGTGGTGGTGTCGGGTGCGGCGGTCGTCGAGGGCTCGGAGCCCCCCGTCGTCGGAGCCGTGGTGGCCGGGGCCGTCGTGGATTCGTCGGACGGGGCGACCGTGGTGACTGCCCCGTCATCCGCGGCATCATCGTCGTCGTCGCCGCACGCCGCGGCGAGCAACATGAGCGCGAACGGGACGGCCAGGCGCCGCATCCAGCGTCGCGTGGTGGTCCGAGTTCTGGTTCGCGTAGCCGTATCGGTTCCCATGACTTCCCCTCTGGTTCGGCCCGGAAGGCCCGCAGATCACGGGATCTCACTCATCGACGGCGCCCGGCCGGGGTGGTGGAGCTAACACTAACGTCATATTTCTCGGACCCGCCAGGATCCCCGTGCGGGCGGGTCGCGGGGTCGGTACCATCGGCCGACCACAGATCGAGGGGGAGTGTGGAAGATCTGCTCGTCTACATCGTGCGCGGGTTCCCGGCGGGGTGCGTCTACGGGCTCATCGCGATGGCGATCGTCCTCACGTACAAGACCTCCGGCGTGTTCAACCTCGCGTTCGGAGCCCAGGCCTACGTGGCTGCCGCGCTGTTCTACAAGCTGGGCAAGGAACGCGACTGGCCGACGGGCGTCGCCGCCGCGCTGGCCGTGCTCGTCCTGTCGCCACTGCTCGCCCTGGCGCTCGAGTACTTCATCTTCCGCCACATGCGCACCCAGCCCTTGGTGGTCAAGCTCGTCGCCGCGCTCGGCCTGCTGACGGCGCTGCCTGAGATCACCCGGCTCTGGTTCGGCAAGGAGATCAAGAACATTCCGCCCAGCGTGGCGCCGTCGCCCGACCGCCTGTACAAAATCACCGACCGCGTCACCATCACCCAGGACCGGCTCGTCACCGTCGTGGCGTCGCTCATCGTCTTCGCTGCGCTCACCGCGCTCTTCCGCTACACCGTGTTGGGCCTGCGGATGCGGGCGCTCGTCGAGAGCCCGAGGATGGTGGAGCTGGCCGGGGTCAACGCCAACCTGGTGAGCCGTATCGCCTGGATGCTCTCGGGATTCCTCGCCGGGTTGGCCGGTGTGCTGTTCGCCCACACCGAGCCGCAGCTCCGGCCCGACAACTACACCGGCTTGCTCGTCGTGTCGATCGCCGCAGCCGCCTTCGGCCTGTTCAAGAGCATCCCCCGCACCCTGGCCGGTGGGATGCTCATCGCCATCGTGGGCGGGCAGATGATCCCGGGGTGGCTGGGTGTCGAGCGCACGATCACGAGCTACATCAGGCCGTCGTTCCCGTTCCTCATGCTGTTCGCCATCCTCATGTTCGTCCCCGGGATACGGGCCACACGGGAGACGACCGACCCGCTCGCCGGGGTCGACCCGCCCCCGCCGGCTCTGGCGGCCAGCTACCGAGATGCCGAGCTCGATCGGCTCACCCGCAAGGTGCTGTTCCCCGCGTTCATCGCCGCAGTGCTGTACCTCGTCCTGTTCCAGCTTCCCGGGTTGTGGGTGGCCCGAATAACCGAGGGCGTGTGCCTCGCCATCATCTTCTTGTCGATCACCGTGCTGACGGGGCTTTCGGGGCAACTCTCGTTGGCTCAGTCGGTGTTCGCCGGGGCCGGCGCGTTCACCGTCGGGCAACTCTCGGAGCGCTACGACTGGAACCCGCTCATCGGTCTGCTGTTCGGGGCCCTCATCGCCACCGTCGCCGGGGCCCTGGTTGCCTTGCCGGCCATGCGCCTCGGCGGGTTGTACCTCGCCGTGGCCACCTTCGCACTCGCCCTGTTGGCCCAGAACGCCTTGTACGGACGCGACTGGGTCGGAGGGTTCGCGGGCAAGGTCCTGATCCCCCGCCCCGAGGCCTTCGGAATCGACTTCGCCGACGACAAGCCGTTCTTCATCCTGTGCGCGGCGATCCTGACGATCCTCTCGTACGCCGTGATCTTCGTACGTCGAGGTACCACTGGCCGCTTCCTGTTCGCGATGCGCGGGAGCGAAACCGCGGCCGCGGCGTCGGCCATCGACCCCGTGCGCTACAAGCTCATCGTGTTCATGTTCGCGTCGTTCATCGCCGGGGTGGGCGGGGCGCTGCTCGGCATGTACCAGGGCGAGGCGTCGACCGGCATCGAGAGCCTGTCGATCTTCTCCCCGTTCTTCGGGCTGGTCTTCGTGGTGCTCGTCGTGACGCTCGGCGTCCGCACGATCCAGGGAGCCATCGTGGCGGGAATCTCGTTCGTGTTGTTCCCGCTGCTTCTCGAGTGGTTCAAGCTCCCCATGGAGTTCTCGCTCATCCTGTTCGGCTTCGGCGCCATCACCTTCGCCCGTCATCCCGAAGGGATCATGGAGGCCAACACCCGCAAGAGCGTGTTGCGGACCGCCGAGAACAAGGCCAACCCGCGCCTGGCCCGGCGCCGCCGGCTAGTTGCCTGGGCCGTCATGTGCGTGATCGCCGTCCCCGTGCTCGTGCGCTCGGCCACGCGCGACGCCGGCACCGCCGAGATCAACACCGGCTTCGCTCTGCTCCCCATCGAGTGTGGAACCGTCTGGGAGGTCTACACCGACTTCGATCCGGCTGGCGTCAACGCGGCCCAGCGGGAGGAGGTCGAGCCGGCCTGCAAGACCGGTGCCCGCTACCACCTCACCCACACGGCCGGCATCAAGTTCTGGGACTACGGCGGGGCGTGGAAGGCGCTGTTCTTGTTCCTGTGGGGCTTCCTCCGGTTCTTGCCGAGCCTGATCGGTGGCGGGAGAGTCCGTCCGGGAGCTGTTGGGGCACAAGGGGCACAGGAGCCACCCGGCCCCGAGCCCGATCCGGGTCTCGACCCCGACGATGAGTCCCCCCGGCCGAGCGAGGTCACGGCATGAGCGCGCCCGACGGAACCAGGCTCCTGCACGCCGAGGGTATCGGCAAGCGCTTCGGTGGGATCACCGCGCTCGACGATGTCGAGCTCACCGTCAACACGCACGAGATCGTGGGCCTGGTGGGGCCCAACGGGGCCGGCAAGACGACGTTCTTCAACTGCCTCCTGGGGATCCTGCGTCCCGACGCCGGCACCGTCGCCTTCCGCGGGCTCGACATCAGCCGGATGCCCACCCACAAGCGGGCCCGGCTCGGGATCGGGCGCACCTTCCAACGGCTCGAGCTCTTCACCGGGATGACCGTCAGGGAGCACCTGCTCGTCACCGAACGTTCCCGTCGAGGCACCGGCTCGCTCTGGAAGGACCTGCTCAACCGGGGAGGCCCCACGGCCGACGAGCAGGCCGCCGTGTGGGAGACCATCGAGCTGGTGCGCCTGGGCGACGAGGCCGACAAGCCCGTCGAGTCGTTGTCGCTCGGGCGCAACCGCATCGTGGAGCTGGCCCGGGCGTTGCAGCTGCGCCCCGACCTCCTGTTGCTCGACGAGCCGTCGTCGGGGCTCGACCGCAAGGAGACGCACGCGTTGGTCGACGTGCTCCACGGCATCCAGGAGTCGCGCGGGACGGCCGTGTTGCTCGTCGAGCACGACCTCGAGATGGTGGTTCGGGCCGTCTCACGCATGTACGTGCTCGATCTCGGACGGATGCTGACGTCGGGAACGGTCAACGAGGTGATGGCCGACTCACGGGTGCGGGAGGCCTACCTCGGCAGCATGGCCGAAACCCTGGCCCCGACCAGAGGCGACACGCCATGACGGGCGCCACGACGGCACCGGGCGCGCCGGCCGGGGCCGGGGCCGCCGCGGCGAACATCGCTGCGCCGGAGACGCCAGCACCGTTGCTCAGCGTTGAGCACGTCGACGCCGGATACGGACCCTTCCGGTCGATCTTCGACATCTCGTTCACGATCGCCGAGGGCAAAGCGACGGCCGTCCTCGGGCCCAACGGTTGCGGCAAGACCACCACGGCGCGAGTCGTCACCGGTCTCGTCAAGCCCACGGCCGGCCGGGTGCTGCTCGACGGGCTCGACATCACCGGCCTGCCAGCGTGGAAGGTGGCCCGGGCCGGGATCATCCACGCCCCCGAAGGCCGCTCCGTATTCGCCAGCCTCACCGTCGAGGAGAACCTGGCGCTCACGTTCGTGGCCCAGCTCGGCAAGAAGGGCGCCCCGGCGGCGTTGCAGCGCGCCTACGACCTGTTCCCCCGCCTGGGTGAGCGCCGCAAGCAGTTGGCGGGAACGCTCTCGGGCGGGGAGCAGCGCATGCTCTCGCTGGCCCGGGTGATGGTGAACCCGCCCCGCCTGCTCGTGGCCGACGAGCTCTCGTTGGGTCTGGCGCCGATCATCGTCGACGAGGTGTTCGCCACGCTCGAGACCGTCAAGGCGACCGGCACGTCGATCCTCATCGTCGAACAGCACGTGCAGCGCGCGCTTGCACTGGCCGATCATGCCGTGCTGATCTCCAAGGGCGCGGTCGTGGCCGCCGGTCCCGTCGCCGAGATCCGCTCCAAGGTCGACGAGATCATCCCCACCGGCCTGTAGCCCGGCGTCGGGGCCCCGCGCCGGCCCGGGGCCAGGCCCGCCCCCCAGGAGAGCATTGTTCAGTTGGACACCCCCGGTGACGTCGTAGTGAACAATGCTCGGGAGTGACGGGCGTCGCGCACGGTCGCGACGACATCGTCAGGTCGGGACTTCGACGTGAACTCGAGCACGACCCATCCGGCGATGAGCAGCTCGTTGCGGCGCACGGGATCGGCGTCGAAAGCGCTGCGATGCCCGTGATGCTCCCAGCTCTGGTACTCCCAACCGATCCCGAGATCGGGATAGGCGCCGTCGAAGCGGTACTCGCGCCCGCGAATGACCACCAGGTGTTGCATCACCGGCCGGGGCAGGCCGGCCTCGACGAGTGTTCGAGCCACATCGAGCTCGGGGGTGCTCTCTCCCGGATGCGTCTCATCAGCACGCTCCGCCAGCAGCTCACGCATCACGGTGCTCCGACGCCGCCCGCGGTGCGCAAGATCGTGGAAGACCGAACGCAGCCGACCCATGTCGACGATGCCGAGCCGACGGCCATCGTCGAGCGTCCGGCCGAGCACCTGCGCCGGAATCGAGGACGTGAGGTCGCACAGCGTCCGCTCGGCCGACGTGACCGCAAACCGCCCGATGGAGCCTCGATGGGCAGGCCCGCAGATCCGGCTGCGATGCACCTTCACACCATCGAGTCGCACCTGACGAGCACCCAGCATCGTGAGCTCGAGCCCCGACGGCCGTCCCAACCGTTCGAAGCCCCACAGTGCGGCCGCCGATCGATGTGACACGACAGCGTCAGGCCCGGCGGCCAAGAGCGCGGCCAAGAGTTCGCGCTCCTGGCTCGACGGGGCTCCGGCCACGGCCAGCACGCCGCGCCTCACCGACGCGAGCCGTCCTGCTCGCAGACTCCCGTCGAGCTGGCCCGGTGTGAGGTGCGCCGCGGCCTCGTCGAAGGTGGCCAGCCCGAGATTGCTGGCGGTGGTGGCGTACAACGTTCGTTCGGTCATGACCGGATGGTGCCAGAGCCCTGTGACACATATCAGAGCCAGCCCAGCGAGCCCCAGGCGAGCATTGTTCAGTTGGACATCCCCGGTGACGTCGTAGTGAACAATGCTCGGGAAGGGGTCGTGCTTTACACGGCCACGGCCACGGCCAC
Organism: Actinomycetes bacterium; assembly: GCA_031362415.1. Taxonomy (GTDB): domain Bacteria; phylum Actinomycetota; class Acidimicrobiia; order IMCC26256; family VFJJ01; genus VFJJ01. Next base: position 128,070 of record JANLSK010000006.1, read on the forward strand.
GGCCACGGCCAGGGCTACTCGGGGGGTTCGGCGACGCCGAGGCACTCCGCGGCCAACTCGCGGTTGGTGTTGGCGAGGAGGTCGCAGGCTGCGAAGGGGTGCATGAGCCATTCCCCGTCGACCTCGACCACGTACGACGTGAGTGCGACGTTGAGCACCTGGCCGTTCAGCTCCGGCTTGAACTTCAAGTCGGCGGTGGTCTGGGACGTGTAGATCACCTGCACCTCGGCCGGGAAGGCCGACGGCGGCGTGAACGAGGCCGTGAGCTGCTCGCGGATCGATTCACTGTTGGCGATCACCGCGAGCCGGTCGTCGACCGTCTCGGCCCGGAAGTACCGGAGCAGCACATCGTTGATCGCAGCGTCGGCTGCGGCCACGTCGTCGGGCTCCTCGACTGCTCCGCCATCGCCGGCTTCGACCTCGGCCGTACCCTCGACGCCCTCGGTCGAGAGGCCGAGGTCCTCGTCGCCATAGCTCTCGAACGTGAACACGGTCGGATCCGGGTCGACGAGGTCGAAGCAGGTCCAGGGCTTGGTCGGATCTTCAGCAATCGAGACGAACTTCTTGTTGGCTCCGTCGACCTCCATGTACGAGGTGCAGTTGGTCGAGGGACCGGTGGAGTGGTCGTTGGCGAAGTCGACGCCAGGGACGATGCCACCCGCGCTGTAGGGACCGAAGTTGTTGAGCGCGTCGATCACGGACTGCCGGTCGAACGTTCCGCCGTTGGCCTGGGCGGCAGCCCGGATACCGGTCACGAACATGTCGACGTTGATCCAGCCGGCCAGGGTGTACTCGCTGATCGGGAGATCGTTCGTCGTCATCGAGTTCTGGTACGCGAGCCCACCGGGAGGCTGAGGAACCTCGAAGGGCCGCAGCTCGGTCCCCGTCCACACCCGGTTCTTGATCTTGTCGCCGAACTCATCGATCGCCGCCTGGTCGTAGCCGTTCGGCCAATACATCTGGGTGTCGAGCCCGGCATTCTGCAGGGCTTCGAGGATGCGGAGATTCCCGCCCAGGTCCATGCAGGTGAGCAGCAGGTCGACTCCGTTGTCGCGCACGGCGTCGATGGTCGGTCCGAGATCCTCGGGGGTGAACCCGAAGTTGAGGCTGTTGTCCTGGAGCCCGACGATGATGTCCGACTCGAAGTGGGTGAATGACAGGCCCTGCGTTTCGCCGCATGACTTCGACTGCGGTGACGACCCGTACGACAACGTGCCGACGACCGACGCGCCCATCTGCTCGGCGATCCACACCCAGTCCTCGGCCGGGCACCCCACGTTGTCGTCGTCGTTCAGGCCGGCGAAGCAGATGTACGACCCGTTCTGTGCGAACAGGTTCTCGCCCAGGGTCCACTCGACCTGGATGTTCCAGCCGAAGGTGGGGATGCCGTTGTCGACGAGGTACTGCGAGCTGCCGAAGCTCTGCGTCGTCACCGGGAGGATCGCAAAGACCTCCTCCTCCTCGACGAGCTCGCGCGCCGCGAGGATGTTGCGTGAGGTTGACGTCTGGTCGTCGATGGCGTCGACGTAGGTGATCTGACGGCCGCACACACCGCCGGCGTCGTTCACGCCCTTGATGTAGGCCAAGGCGCCCTCGACCGAGTCGCGGTAGGGGTTCCCCACGGGATTGGTCGCTCCGACGATCCCGCCGACGCGGATCTCGGTGTCGGAAACGCCGGGCACGCCCTCGATGCTGACATTCTCACAGTCGTCGCCCGACGGAATGCCTGAGCCCAACACGGTTCCCGGACCGGTCTCGACGGCAATGGTCGTGGCCGGCTCGCCCGGTGCGGTCGTTGCCCCCGGCCCGCTCGTCTCTCCTGCCGCGGTCTGGGCCGTGGTCTCCCCGACGGGCGCCGTCTCACCGGTCGCATCGTCATCGTCGTCGCCGCACGCGGCAACCACCAACATGAGGCTCACCGCGAGCCCACCCCACTTGATCATCCTCCGAGCCATGTTTCCCCCTGGTCGGTCGGTGCTGGAACTCCTGGAAACCTGACTGTAACGTCAGTGCGAGGAGCGTGCATGGCGCTCGACCGTCACCCGATTGCCAGGATCTCGCGGGCCTGATCGGGACGGGCGACCTCGTGGCCGAGTGCCCGCACCAGAGTCGCGGCTTCCTTCACCACGTCGGCGTTCGTCGGCGGGTGAGCGTCGTGGTCGCTGAGCTCGAGATGCGGCCAGTCGCCCAGCCCGAGCGCGATGTGGCCCCCGGCCTCGACCGCCGCAACCAGCAGCGACAAGGCGTTCGAACCGTAGGTGAGCACCGACCACTGCACGTCACGGCCCGCCGGAAGGAACTCGACGATCGTGCGCATCCCAGCGACGGACGCAGGGTGCGCCGAGAGGATCAGGTCGGAAAGGGTCACCTGCGCATAGACGGGCTCAGCCACGAGCCCCATGTCGCAGAAGGCGCCCAGGGTTCTCGCCGCGCCCACGTTCCACAGCGCCAGCATCGGTTTTACGCCAGCGCTGGTCACGATCTCGACCAACCGGCGAAGTGTCCTCACCGGGTTGAGATACACCATGTCCTCGTTGGCAAAGGTTCGAGTCGCCGGGTCATAGGGATCGAGGTTGATGGAGGTGAGATCGATCGGGGCCAGGTCGGGACGGGTGTCGTCAGACGCGGCCATGGCCACGACATGCGTGGTGCGCTCCTCAGCCGTCGGGAGTGTGCCCGCACCCAAAGTGGGCATGACGATCAGGTCGGTTCGGGCCTTGACAAGGCGGGCCGTCTCCGCGTACAGCCCGACGGCCGTCGACGGAGCGCCGCTCACCGGATCACGGGCGTGGTAGTGGAAGATCGCCGCGCCGGCGTCGCGACAGGCCTCGGCGTCGGCGGCGAGCTCAGCGGGGCTGAAGGGCACCTTCCGATTGAGCGCCCGGCCCGTGTACTCGTTGGCTCGTACCTCGATGATGACCGGATCTCTGCTCATGCCGCTCCCTTCGTATACGCCAGCGCCGGGATGCCCGGAGGGCGGGGCCCGGTGCCATCAAGCCCAGAGGAAGTAGCCGCCGTCGACCATGAGGGTTTGGCCCGTCATGTATCGGGTGGCATCGCTCAGCAGGAAGTGGGCGACGGGAGCGATGTCGTGCTCGGGATGGCCGTCGCGGCCCATGGGGTGCAAGGGATCGTCGATCACGAACGCCTCTCGCCGAAACCGCTCCTCGGGCGGCCGGCGGTGCGCGGCCGACGACGGGCAGATGCAGTTCACCGTGATCCCGTCACGGCCCCACTCCCGTGCCGCCGTGCGGGTGAGCGCCCTGATCGCTTCCTTCGACGCGTTGTACGGACCGTAGCCCGAGGCGCCGGTGATGCCGTTCGATGAGCCGAAGTTGACAATGCGACCCCAGCCCTGGGCCGCCATGTGGGGATACACCGCTTGCATCGCCCACAACGTTCCCTTCACGCCGGAGTCGAACAACACGTCGAGGTCGTCCTCGGTCACCTCGGCCAAGGCCGCCACGGGGCGGAAGGTCTGCGCGTTGTTGACGATACCGTCAACTTGGCCGTAGCGCTCGACGGTCAGGGCCACCATGGCGTCGATGGAGTCCTTGTTCATGATGTTGCACTCGACGCCGAGATGATCGATGCCGAGCTCGCTCAGCTCGGCGGTGACGGTCTCCATGCGATTGAGCTTCCACTCGGCCAGCACCACGCGAGCGCCCGAGCGCCCGAGGTGGTGCACGAGCCCCCTCCCGATGCCCCGTCCGGCACCGGTGACGATGATCACCTTGCCGGCGACGCTGTGCTGATCGGCCTCGGGTCCAACTCGGGGTTGGGCCGCAGTGGTCGCGGACTGGGCGTCGGGCGTCGTTCCAGGTGTGCGCGTCATGGATGTCACGGTACGGTGCCTCATGCTGCTCGTGCACGAGGTCCACTCGGTCGACGGCCGTCACGACGACGACTTCGACGCCGCATATCGCGACGGGTACGTCGCCGCGCTCGGAGCCGACGACGACGCCCGGCTCCTGTACTACCTGCACCACGCCCACGGCGGGGGACGGTCGTACCGGGTCGTCACGATCACCGCCGTGCGCGACGCAGCGGCCTGGGGGCACCTCGCCGAGCGCGTGCATCGCGGCGATCTGCGCCCGTGGTCCGAACACCTCGACACGATCCGTCATGACGTGACGGCCAAGATGCTGGTGCCTGTGCCCTGGTCGCCGCTGCAGGACCTCGACCTGGCGTCGGTTCCCACCAGCGGCGTCGACCACGATCTCACCCTGTTCATGGAGGACACGGTGTGGCCTTACGAGGGTCGCCTCGAGGACTACGTGGAGAAGTCGGGGGCGATCTACGGCGCCTGGATGGCCTCCGAGGAGCACTCCAAGCAGGCCATGCTCCGCATCGAGGCCGCCTTCCGCACATCCTTCGGGACGGGCGCCCGCCGCGAAATCGTGCTCTGGCAAAGGGTGACGAAGCCCGACGGCCTGTTGCGTCTGCTCACCACCGAGCTCCCGGCCGAGTACAAGGTACGGGGCAACTGGATGGTCGACGGTCTCGACTATCGCGACCAATGGGAGTCGCGTCTCCTCCGCACGACGCGCTGGTCGCCACTCGCATGACCCTTCCCCACGGGTGGCGTGAGGTGCGCCAGGCCACACAACCCGCGCACCGACCCGTGTAGGCGGTCCCCGGACCCGATGACACCGACGTCAGGTATCGTGCCCCGTATCGTTGGTTGCGGGGACCGCACCCGCTGCTGTCCGAGGAGGTCGTCATCGTGGCGCTAACCCTTGAAACCACGTCGCTCGCTCCGCTCGAGGCGCCAGATGGCAGCTCGGGGGCGATCGACCAGATCACGGCCGAGGTGATCCGCTCGGCCATGGAGACCGTGTGCTTCGAGATGGCCACGTTCGTCTCGCGCACGGCCACGACCCCGATCCTCAACCAGAGCAACGAGCGCAACGCCACGGTGCACGACTGGCGGGGACGGCTGGCCGCGCTGTCGGTAGGCATACCGCAGTTCATGCTCTCGGCCACACTGCCCATCGACTTCGCGCTCGAGTTCCTGGGCGAGGAGCTCTATCCCGGCGACGTGCTCGTGGCCAACGACCCCTACCACGGCGGCGGACACCTTCCCGACTTCAACGTGTTCGCACCCGTGTTCCACACCCGCGACGACGGCACCGACGAGCTGGTGCTGATCGCCTCGATCCAGTGCCACCACGGCGACACCGGTGGGGCCATGGCCGGCGGCTACAACGTCTTCGCCAAGGACATCTGGTCGGAAGGTACCCGCTACCCGTTGCTCAAGATCTTCGAGCGGGGCAAGGAACGGCGCGATGTCGTGCTCACGATGCGGGCCAACAACCGCATTGCCGGTTTCGTCGGCGATCTCCGGGCCCAGGTGGGCGCGGCGCAGCTCGGTGTGGAACGTCTGGGCGAGGTCATCCGGCGCTATGGCCCTGAGACCGTGAAAGGGGCCTGCGATCATGTGATCGACGACACCAAGCGCCGCTTCCGTTCGGAGATCGCGGCCTGGGCCGACGGCACGTATGAAGCCGACGCCTACGTCGACGCCGATCCGATGGGCAACAAGGACATCCACGTCCATGTCGCGGTCACCGTCGACGGCGAGCGACTCCTCATCGACTTCGAGGGGTCCGACACGCGCCCGGAGATCCAGGCGTGGTCCACGTTCGGCAACACCAGGGGCCAGGTCGTGGCGCAGCTCGCGTCGCTCGTCGACCCGACGATCCCCAAGAACCAAGGGTTCTTCGAGTGCATCGAGCTCAACATTCCCTTGGGTTGTTGCCTGAACCCCGTCGAGGGCAAGCCGGTCTCGGCGGGCACGCATCATCCCGGCGTGGAGGTGTGCGACGCCATTGCGCTGGCCTTCGCCCAGCTCATCCCCGACCGGGTCTGCCCCCAGTCGTACAAGTACGGCGCGCCCCGCCAGATGTGGGGTGACCTCGATCCTCGCACGGGGCGCCCGTTCTTCGACCACGGCGGCGAAGTGAACGCCGGCTGGGTCAACGGCGTCAAGGGCGTCGACGGTTGGGGCGCGCTGGTGGCCAGCAACGGCAACCTCATCAAGGCCTCGGCCGAGATCAACGAGACGATCTTCCCCCATTTCCTCCGAGGCCGGAACTACATCACCGACTCGGGCGGGGCCGGGCAATGGCGCGGCGGCTGCGGCTCGCTGTTCCTGAAGGAAGCGCGCACGCCCACCTACATCAGCCAGTACGTGGTGAACCAGTACCGCACGCATCCCGGTATCGCCGGCGGGGCGAACGGTGCGCCCGACACGTGCTACCTCAAGGTCGGAGGTCCGGCCGAGGCGGTGGTCCGGGTCGATCCTTCGGTCACCGGCGTCCTGTTGGAGACGGGCGAACGGTTGGAGTACCACTTCGGCGGCGGTGGGGGCTGGGGCGACGCGCTCCTGCGTGATCCGCAGGCCGTCCTCGAGGACGTGTGGGACGAGTACGTGTCGGTGGAAGGGGCCCGGCGCGACTACGGCGTCGTCATCACCGGCAGCGTCGTCGACATGGACCTTGCCCTCGACGTCCCCGCGACCGATGCACTCCGGGCGCAACGTCGCGCCACGGCCGACGCGAACCGAGCCCACACTGGCGGGACCCCAGGCACCCCAGGCACCCCAGGCGCGCTCGGGGCGTCGTGACCGGAGGCGCCGGGCAACCCGTCTCACCGTGGTCGTTGGAAAGACATCCACGCGACCGGTTGGGCGAGTGCGACCCGTTCCGACGGGTGGGCGCCCGCGTCGTCGACTTCATCCCCCATTTCGCCGTCGTCGTCGCCACGCTGGCGGCCGCCGGGCGTGTCGATCTCTCCGACAGCGAGCGACTTCCGATCATCATCTTCCCGGTCATCTACGAGCTTGTGATGGTCGGTCTGCGGGGCCAGACGCTGGGCAAGATGGCGGTCCACGCCAGGGTCGTCGCGGCCGACGGCGGCCGGGCCAGTTGGGCCCAGGCGGCGGTCCGCTCGCTGTCCTTGTACGGCTTGGCCGGGCTCGCCGGCTACGTCTCGGTGCTCGGGGCACCCAGTATGGGTTGGCTGTTCCTCACGCTGGCGATGATGTTCTTCCACGGCCTCGGTCCGCACGACTACCTCGCCCGCACCAAGGTCGTCCTCGACACCGGTATCAACCGGTCGTGAGCCCACGGGATTCCCAAGGAGCACAACGATGAGCGGATATCGGATCGGCATCGACGTCGGGGGAACGTTCACCGACGTCGTCGCTCGGCGACCCGACGGCACCCTGGTGCTCGAGAAGGCGCCGACCACGCCCGACGACCAATCGCGCGGCGTGCTCGACGCCATATCCCGACTGGCCGACGCCGAGCGTACCGACCTCGGGGCGCTGCTCGCCGCGACCGAAGCCGTCGTGCACGGCACCACCACGGGCGACAACACCATGATCCAGATGACGGGCGCCTCGGTGGGCCTGCTGGTCACCGAGGGCTTTCGCGACGAGATCGAATTCCGCCGCTGCTACAAGGAGAACATCTGGGACCCGACGCTCCCGGCGCCCGAGCCCATCGCCAAACGGCGGGTCCGCCTCGAGATTCCTGAGCGAATGTCGGCCGAGGGCCAGATCGTCGACCCGCTCGATGAGACGGCCGTCCGCCATGCGGTGCAGAGGTTGCAGCGCTTCGGGGTCACGTCGATCGCCGTCGTGTATCTGCACGCCTACCTCAACCCGGTCCACGAGGTACGCACCCGCGAGATCATCCTCGAGGAGTACCCGGGGGTTGCGTCGATCTCGCTGTCGCACGAGGTGTTCCCCAAGCCGCCGGAGTTCGAGCGCACCTCCACCACCCTCGTCAACGCCTACGTGGGCCCGCCGATCTCGCGCTACCTCGATCGGTTGGAGGCTGCGCTACACGATGCCGGCTACACCAATGAGCTCCTGATCGCCACCTCGGCCGGCGGGGTCACCACGCCCATCGCCTTGCAGTCCAAGGCCGTGGCCACGATCGGCTCGGGTCCCACCGGCGGGGCCATGGCCGCCGCCCGGGCCGCAACGGCAGCCGGGTTGGGCAACGTGGTCTCGGTCGACATGGGCGGAACGTCATACGACGTGTGCCTCATCCGTGACGGCCGTCCCACGGTCACCACCGACTGGAACTGGCGTCACCGCTACTGCATCGCGCTCCCCATGGTCGACATCCACTCGATCGGCGCCGGCGGCGGGTCGGTCGTGCAGGCCGCAAGTGGAGCGCTCGAGGTCGGTCCACGATCGGCCGGCTCGCAACCCGGGCCCATCTGCTACCAACGCGGCGGGCACGAGCCCTGCGTCACCGATGTCGATCTCGTGCTCGGACGCCTTGCCCCCCAAGGGTTCTACGGCGGCCGCATGTCGCTCGACATCGACGGTTCCCGCCACGGCCTGGCCAAGGTGGCCGCCGACGTGGGTATGGCCTCGGCCGACGACGCCGCCGTCGGCGCGGCCGCCATCGTCGACGCGCACATGACCGACGCCGTCCGCCGAGTGCTCTCGCTCGCCGGAGCCGACCCGCGCGACCTCGACCTCGTGGCCTTCGGCGGGATGGGCGCCGTGCACGCCACGGCCCAGGCCGCTGCGCTGGGGATGCGCCGAGTGCTCGTGCCGCGCGCCGCTCCGGCCTTCTCCGCCTTGGGATTGCTGACCGCCGACCATGTCGTCGACCTGACCCAGGGGTACATCGTCCCTTGGCAGCAGGCCGACATCGCCCGCATCGCGGCCATGGCTGACACCCTCGAGGCCCGGGCCCGGGCTGAGCTGAAGATCTCGCACATCCCCGAGGAGCGTCTGCGCTTCGAGTGGTTCTGCAACCTGGTGTATCCCGGCCAGACGTTCGACGTGGCCATCCCGTGCGGGCGCCCGTCCAACCCGTCCAACCCGTCCAACCCGTCCAACCCGTCCAATCCGGGCGCCGGCGACGGCAACGTGCTCGCGTCGGCGGTTTCCGAGTTCCATCGCCGCTACGAGGAAGCTCGGCTCATCGAGGCCCGGGCTCAGGAACCCGTGTTCCGGGGCTTGCGCCTCGTGGCCACCGGGCTCGTCGACCAAGCCGACACCGTCGGGCTGGCTCCGGCGACCGCTCCGCAGCCGGTGGGTACCAGGCGCCTGTTCGCCGGCGACGAGTGGTTCGCCGAGGCCCCCGTGTACGACGGCGAGACCTGGCGTCCCGGCTCCGAAGTGGTGGGGCCGGCCATCGTGCAGTTCCGCTTCACGAGCCTGGTGCTACGACCGGGCGACCGGGCGCGCGTGCTCCCCCACGGCGACGTCATCGTCGACGTGGCCTGAGCGCGAAGGCGGGTCGTAGAGTCCGGGCCCATGAAGACTCACGACGTCACGCTCACCACGGCCGACGGCCCCATGCGGGTCTACGAAGCGATCCCCGATGGGCCCATTTGCGGCGCGGTGATCGTCGTCCAGGAAGCCTTCGGGGTGAACAGCCACATCGAAGACGTCACCCGGCGCACCGCGGACGCCGGCTTCCATGCGGTATCACCCGAGCTCTTCCACCGCTCCGGCGAGCGGTCGTTCGCTCCCTACGACGACATCCAGCAGGCGATCGGCCTCATCCAGAAATGCAGTAACGACACCATGCTGATGGACGTCGACGCCACCATCGCCCACCTCAACGCCCAAGGCTTCGCCAACGACCACATCGGGATCGTGGGCTTCTGCATGGGTGGACGGGTCACCTTCCTCACCGCGGCCCGCCGCAAGATCGGTGCGGCCGTTGGCTACTACGGCGGCATGATCGTGTCGTCGCCGTTCCCCGCCATCGCTCCGTTGCTCGACGAAGCCGGCTCCATTCAGACGCCGTGGCTGGGGATCTTCGGCGACGCCGACGCCGGCATCCCCATGACCGACGTGGCCACCCTCACGGGGGCCCTGAAGGCCGCAGATGTGGCCCACCACGTGATCACGTACCCCGGTGCCGACCACGGCTTCAACTGCGACGACCGTCCCGTATACCACGAGCAGGCTTCCAAGGACGCGTGGCCGCGTGCCCTGGCCTGGTTCCAGCTCCATTTCGGCGCACCGTCGTGACGTTCGTGAGCGGGTGACCGTCGTGACGTGCGTGAGCGGGTGAGAGCGCTCACACCGGCGTGAACGTCGCGATCATCGGGACGGGCTTCGGCGCGCGGGTGGTTGCCCCGTCGTTCGCCGCAGCGGGTTGCGAGATCGTCGGCGTCGTGTCGTCTCGTGACGACGCCTCGGTCGGGGCGCTGTGCCGAAGGGCCGACGTCGACCTGGTCGCCGTGCACTCGCCGCCCTTCTTGCACCGCCGTCACGTCGCGCTGGCCGTCGAGGCAGGCAAGCACGTGTTGTGCGACAAACCCTTCGGCACATCGACGGCCGACGCCGAGGCCATGGTGGGAATGGCCGAGGCGGCGGGCGTGGAGACCTTCTGCAACTTCGAGTTCCGCCGAGATCCCGTTCGGGAGCGGATGCGTGAGCTCCTGCGCGACGGCGCCATCGGCCGGCCCGAGCACGTGCAGTGGGTCCACATCTCGTCTGGGACCAGGGTGCCGCTTCGGCCACACGGCTGGCTGTTCGAACGTGAGTCGGGGGGCGGCTGGATCGGCGCCTGGGCCTCGCACGCCGTCGACGCGCTGCGCTGGTGGCTGGGCGAGGTCGTCGACGTGCACTGCGTCCCTCGCACGAGCGTGTCGGAGCGTCCGACGACCGAGGGTGTCATGCGCCGCTGCGATGCCGAGGACGGGATCACCGCCGCGCTCACCCTCATCGGCGGGGTGACCGTCGCCATCGACTCCACGTTCGCGTCCACCGTGAGCCTGCCGCCCCGGATCGTGATCACGGGATCCGACGGCGCCCTCGAGAACATCGCCGACAGGCGTCTCGTGCTGCACCGCCCCGACGGTACCCGCCACGACGTCACCCCCGTCGACGGTCCCGGAGATGACGGCCCGGCCCCGGGTGGCTCGGGCCCGCCCGCCGATCGTCACGCGCTGCCCATGCGTCGCTGGGCCGCGGCGATCCGCGACGCACTGGAGACCGGCCGGCCGACCACCCCGTCCTTCCTCGACGGCCTCGCCTGTCGTCGAGTCCTCGACCGCATGCGGCTTTCTCAACTGTCCGCGTGGGTACCCGGATCCGGGTACCCACGCTGACAGTTGGAGGGGTTTCGAGGGGTTGGGGAGTTCCTGTCACACCCCCCGGGCATCCTGTCGAGCATGAGCGACAATGATCCCGAGGCCACCCTCCTCGAACTGGCGGCGCGCCAACACGGGGCCTTCTCTTTTGCGCAGGTGCTCGCAGCCGCGCTCCCCATCGCAACAATACAGCGCCGACTCCAGCAACGGGTCTGGGTGACGTTGCACGTGGGCGTCTACGCCTGTGTGGCCGCGACACCCACGTTCCCGCAACGATGTTGGGCGGCGCTGCTGTGGGCGGGGCGCGATGGCGTGCTCTCGGGACGGACGGCGGCGTGCCTCTGGAAGCTCGACGGGCTCGACCGTGAGCCCGACCGCATCGAGATCTCGGTACCCAGGGCGCTCGGGCTCCGTTCGCACGCCGGCCTGAAGGTGCGCAACGTACGCACGCTCGACGTCCCCGATCGCGCGGTGATCGATGGCCTGGCCGTCACCAGCCTGGCCCGCACGGTGGTCGACCTGGCCGGTGAGCTCAGGCCGATGGCTCTGGAGATCGCTCTCGACTCGGCGCTCAGGAACGGCCGCGTGGCGCGCCTCACCGTCCTCTGGCGCGCCAACGCCGTGGCCAAGCGGGGCCGCAAGGGCGCACGCTTGCTTCGTGCGCTTCTGGCCGAGCGCCAAGGACTGGGTGCGACCTCGGCCAGCGCGCTCGAGACCCGGATGAGACGGCTGACGATCAACTCCGGGCTGACGCCGCTCGTCAGCCAGCACCGGGTGCACGATCTGGGCAAGCACGTCGCCCGTCCCGATTTCGCCTACCCCGACCTCAAGATCGCCGTCGAGGTCGACGGGTACAAGTTCCACGCCGGCCGACGGAGCTGGGCCCACGACAAGCGCAAGCGCGCCGAACTCGTCGCCCGAGGGTGGATCGTCATCGAGGTCTCGTGGGAGGACGTCACCGGCGACCCCGACGGAGTGGCCCGGCTCATCCGCCAGGCGATCGAGCAGCAGCGCTCCCGACCCCTCCCAGCCGCCCCACCCCAGCCAGCTGTCAGCGGGGGGTACCCGCTAAGGGGTCCCCCCCGGACACTTTGTGGAGGTTTAACCCCCCCCCCGCCCAAAAGCCGGTAACGGGGGGTGGGGGGGCCGCCCC